>JAWODG010000187.1:0-25921 GCA_046483385.1 Candidatus Brocadiia bacterium
AAAAGCACGGAGGCAAGATTGAGCGGATCATCATGATTGATGCGGGACTCCGGCTCATGGGGGAGAAGACGGGAGATGTCGTGGAAGGCGTCGGCGCGGCCATTGGAGGAATTGGCGTGGAGAAGTTTTACATCGAAGATTCCTCGACGGAACAGACCATTCCCATTGATGCCTTGATCTGCAAGCAATCCCTTGAAGATGCCATCACCACGATGAAAAGACCCATTACTCGGTCGGTGCCCGATTTCGTGGAGCGAATCAAGATGTCCATCCGGAAACGGACCAAGGAAGGCTCATCGGTCATCGTCGCGGGGATTGGAAACACCATCGGAATAGGCGTATAATTATTTTTTTGATACTTGAACCCTTTTTCTTATTTACCTTCTTCCAGTATTCAAGGAAGTTGATCTCTTAATTCAATTGACGTGAAACCTTGTCTAACGAATCTTAGAATGGGTTTCGAAATTGAAGGAATGATTTTCTTTATCTTGAATGTACCAATAATTTACCCTAACATTTATAAGAGAAAAGTGGCCATCTTCATCCCAATTCGGACGACGATGAAAGAAACCAGGATGGCTATCAACAAAATACCTACATAAGCCATATTCAACATGACAAATGGTGGCGCCTGCGGCGCTAATGGCGAGCCATGGCGTGATCTGTGTAATCTGCGCAATCTGCGGATGCCGAGGACGAGGACGAGGACGAGACCGACGACGAGGAGGACGGTTTGAGGACCGTGGGGCAGGCTTCGCGTTTCCCGCGCACAGGGTCGGAGATCCTTCGTTGCGCCGTACGGCGAACTCAGGATGACATTCCTGCGGTCCTGCGGCAATGCGAACGGTGGACGGGGGCGCGGCTTTGCCGCGACTTATGAATCAGGAATCATGAATGCTGAATGGACGGCAACGGCAAACGGCCGCGTACGACTGTGGAACCCAAAGTTCCTATCTTTCCTCAGCCGTTCCCGCCGAAGGCGGGCAAGCTCCGTGTCCTCCGTGCCTCAGTGGTTAGGTTTGCCGTCATCTGCGTAATCTGCGCAATCTGTGGACGCCGAGGACGAGCCTCCTCCGCCAAGGCTTCGGAGCCCAGGGGTCGAGCCTCCTCCGCGCGAGGCTACGGAGGCCAAGGGACGAGGACGACTGTGGAACCCAATGTTCCTAATCTTTCCTCAGCCGTTCCCGCCGAAGGCGGGCAAGCTCCGTGTCCTCCGTGCCTCAGTGGTTAGGTTTGCCGTCATCTGCGTAATCTGCGCAATCTGCGGATGCCGAGGACGATTGCAGCGTCGGGCTGCTCAGTCGGCGTCGGGGGAGATGGCCTCCAGCCGCTTGACGACCTCTGCGGCGTTCGGGCGCGATTCGATCTGCTTCTGGAGGCATTCATCGAGGAGGTCGGCCAGCTCGTCCGGCATGGGAGGAATGTCGATCCGCGTGGGCCCCTCTTCGCGATACCGGGCGAGGGCGTCGGGCACCACCACGCCGAGTGGCCACGTGACGCCACCGGTGAACATCTCCAGCACGCTGGCGGCCCAGGACCAGATGTCGGTCGCCGGCGTCAGGGGGGTTTCGCTCATCATCTGCTCGGGCGACGCGTAGGCACGGGTTCGGGCGCCGGTGAGCCCGTATTTGAAAACCTTGACCGCGCCCTGCCCGCCGAGCAGCACGTTGGCCGGCTTGACGTTGTAGTGGATCCAGCCGTGGGCGTGCAGCCACGCCAGCGCCTCGGCCACGCCGTGGGCAACGTTCAGGATAGCGCTGAGGTCCGTCAGCGCGCGGGTGGCAACGGCCGTCGCGCAGTCGGGCCCCTCGACATTCGGCATGATGATGATGGGGACGTCTCCGTCGTACTCGAGCCGCTCACACGGCAGGAGGTTGTTGTGCTCGGGCACGCTCATCAGTTGGCGGGCGAGGTAGTCGAACCATTTGGTGGCGCCCTCTCGCTGGAGGAGCCTGGCCTTGGGGCGCAGGGCCAGCACGAGCTTGCCCTCGTCGGTTGCCCGCAGGCGGTAGAGCTGCAGCGTGCTGGCGTCCTGGAGTGCCTCGATTACCTCGTAGCGGTCGACCAGTCGCTGGCCTTGCTGCCAGCCCGAATCGGCTTCGTTCGGCGTGTCTGCCATCAGCCCCTCCGCCTCCGGTAACGGACACGAGACAGCCTCTTCCGGGGCGCCATTATACGGGCTCAGCCCACCCCATGCAAAGCGATTCTTGCGGGCTACGGCGAGGTGTTCTGCACGACCATGACGGTGATGTTGTCCCGGCTGCCCGCCGTTTTGGCGGCCTCCGTCAGCGACTCGCAGGCTTCCATGGGCTCGGATTGCTTTTGCAGTTGCTCTGCCAGTTCATCGTCGGTCAGAGCTTCGGTCAACCCGTCGGTGCACAGCAGGAGCCGCGCGTCCGGTTTCCAGGACACGGTTTTGACGTCCGCCGATGCGTTGCCGCCCATGCCCACGTAGCGGGAGAGCTGCCCCCGCATGGGGTGGGAGCGGGCCTGTTCCGGGCTGATGGCGCCCCGGCGGACGAGGATACCGACGACCGAGTGGTCCATCGTGAGCCTGCGCAGGTCTCCGTCCGCCACCAGATATGCTCGGCTGTCGCCCATGTGCGCCACGTGCAGCCACGGGGGATTGACGATGGCCAGCACCATCGTCGCCCCCATCTTGCCCATCATGCGCGCGGCCTCACCACGTATGAAGTGGTTGACCTCGAGGGCGGCGTCCTTGATGGCCAGTTCGACACGATGGACCTCGGGCTCCTCGGAGTCAGGAAGGTGTTCGGCCAGAAGCTCGGGTATTCGGTCGGTCACAATGCGCGCCGCGCGGCCCCCCGCGCGCTCGCCCCCCATGCCGTCGGCGACGAGGAAGAGACCGGCTTCGGCCGAGGCGAGACAGCAGTCCTCGTTCTTCTCCCTGACGGTTCCCGTGTCCGAAATCCATGCGGCGGACAAACCGCGGGCGTGAATCTGGCCTGCCGTTCTATCCGTGGCCACGTTGCGTCTCTCCATACCGTGCATACTGGAATCCCTGCGGGTTGACTGTCCGGCGAAAGCGGGCCTGGGGAGCAGTGCGTCCGCAAACCGACTTGCCCGCTGCGCGACGTTACGCGACAGGGCGCGGAACGTAGCCCCCGTATCGCTGATGATCCCCGCGCGGGGTCCCGGATGTCGGCCCCGCATCGGCAGGTTGGCTCAGCGCTGCTCAAAGTGCCAGCGGCGGGTGCCTGACCGGCCCCGTCCCTCGCCGGAGGATCCTTTGCTCTCCTCGGGGGATTCCTCGCCTTCCTCCGCCTGTTGCGAGTCCCCGCTCTTCTCCGGCTGCTGCGGTTCCGCGTCCTCGGTCAGGCCCGTATCTTCGTCTTCGATGACTTCGATTATCTCATCTTCGAGTTCGTCTTCCGCTTCGGCGGCTTCGTTGGCGTTCCCTCCGATGTCACGAGCAAGCTGGTCGGCGATATCGGGCTGGTCCACAAGCTCCTCGAAGGCCTTCCACTCGTCCTGCTCGAACTCAGCCGAGGCGGCCTTGGATTCCTCGCCTTTGAGGGCTTTCAGGATCGATTCGAGTTCTCTTACCACGTGCTGCATGTCTTCCGGTCGTGCCGCGGGGTCCTTCTGCAGGCAATCGCGCACCAGGTCGGACATGCGACCGGGCATCAGGGGCAGACCCTCGCGGGCGGGCCCGTGGCGCACGTAGCGCCGCATGACGGTGGGGACCTTCAGACCGGACTTCCAGACGATGCGACCCACGAACATGTGCAGGACGCTGGCGGCCCAGGACCATGTGTCGGTCGCATTACCCAGGGACTGCTCACCCTGGATTTGCTCGGGCGAGGCATAGACCCTGCTGACCGCCTCCACCTCCCCATATTTCCACAGCTTGACCACGTCGGACTCGGTCAGGATGACGTTGGCCGGCTTTACGTTGTAGTGGACCCGGTTTTCCTCGTGCAGCCATGCCAGGCCGCGGGCAACCTGCAGGGCAATATCGACCATGTGGGGCAGTTCGGTCAGGAAGCCCTCTTCGATGGCCACGTCCCAGAACGTCCCCTCGGCATCCGGCATGACGAGGAAAGGCACACCCTCGTGCTGGTCCAGCCGCCGGGGCACAAGGACGTTGGCGTGGGGCGAGACGCCCAGCGTGCGCTGCGCGTAGCCCTGGAACCACTGGAGTCCCCCCTCCGTCTGCAGCACACGGAGGCCGGGCCCCAGGATGAGCTGATGGGAGCCCCGGAAAACGTCCTCCACCCGGTAGAGACACCCCGTGGCCGTCTTGCGAAGGCACTTGAGCACATCGTAGCGATCGGCCAGCAGTTCATCATCTTGCCACACGTGAGCGCCTGCCTTGCCCATTCCAGCCTCCCCGCATGGAAGTGAACCCATGGCAAATACCTGAACTCCCCCGTCTTCCGGGCGGGGAAGATTATAGTGTAAAGAGGGCGCCGCGTAAAGTGCTCATGTTTCCGGCGGCGCCGCCTCCGTCACTTGACACCCCAAGTGGCATGTGGAAGAATGAAATGCTTCATGCTGGTCCCTAATCCAAACCTTCTCGCAGGCCGCTGGGGCCCGGAAGAGGCCCGTTGCCGGGGTGATGCCGGTCCGCTCCACAGGCTGCCGAGACAGGACTTGCTCCTTTTGCCGGAGACGACCAATGAGCCGGGACGTTCTGGAGATCAGATGGCACGGCCGCGGCGGCCAGGGCGCCAAGACGGCCGCCGCCATGGTTGCGGAGGTGACCGTGGAGGCCGGCAAGCACGCGCAGGCCGCGCCCGAATACGGCGCCGAGAGAGAAGGCGCTCCCATCAAAGCCTACACCCGCATCAGCGACGACATCATCAAGGTTCACGATGCCATCTACTACCCCGACATCGTGATGGTGCTGGACGACACGCTGCTGGACACCGAGGGGGTCGAGGAGGGCCTCAGCGAGGACGGCATCCTGATGGTGAACACCGAGATGTCCCCCGCCGAAGTGCGCAAGCAACTCGGCCTGGAGGGGCGCAAGATTTACACCATCGACGCCACCAGCATCGCGCTGGAGGAGATAGGCCGGCCCATCCCCAACACGGTGATGATCGGGGCGCTGGTGAAGGTCACCGGCGTGGCCGACGTCGAGCACATCAAGATGGACATAGAGAAGAAGCTCGGCGGCAAGCTGAGCGAGGACATGCTGCAGGGCAACATGCGGGCCGTGGAGCGCGCGTTCGAGGAGGTAAAGAGCGAAGATGAGTGACCTGCTGAAAAAGGACGAGATGAAGCCCGGCGGCGTCGGCAAGGGCGGCAGCATGGCCCGGCGCTACACCGGTTCCTGGCGCACCTACGTGCCCATAACGGACTTCGAGACCTGCATCCAGTGCCTGGCCTGCTGGATCGTCTGCCCCGACAGCGCCATCCCCGTCGAGGGCGGCGAGCGGGGGGAGACCGACCTGCAATACTGCAAAGGCTGTGGCATTTGCGCCACCGAGTGCCCCGTGGACGCCATCACCATGGTGCGCGAGAGCGAGCAGGAAGAGGAATAGAAAGGACTAAACCCCATGGTTGAGAAAGTAGCACTCACGGGGAACGATTCAGCCGCCTACGCCCTGAAGCAGATCAATCCGGACGTGGTGGCCGCGTATCCGATCACCCCCCAGACTGAACTTATGCACAAGTTCGCCGCCTACGTGGCCGACGGCGAGGTGGACACCGAGCTGGTCCGCGTCGAGAGCGAACACAGCGCCATGAGCGCCACCGTCGGCGCGTCCCTGTCCGGCGCGCGGGCCTGCACGGCCACCAGCGCCAACGGGCTGGCCCTGATGTGGGAGATCCTCTACATCGCCGCCAGCTCCCGCTGCCCCATCGTCATGCCCGTCATCAATCGCGCGCTCAGCGCGCCCATCAACATCCACTGCGACCACAGCGACTCGATGGGCGCCCGCGACAGCGGCTGGATACAACTCTACTCCGAAAACTGCCAGGAAGCCTACGACAACGCCATTCAGGCCGTCCGAATCGCCGAGCACCCGGACGTCAGGCTGCCCGTGATGGTCTGCCTGGACGGCTTCATCCTGAGCCACACCCTGGAAGGCCTCGAGGTCAACGACGACGATGTGGTGCAGGAGTTCATCGGCACCTTCGAGCGCCCCGACAACCTGCTGAACGTGGATGAGGCCGAGACGTTCGGCATGTTCGCCCTGCAGAACTACTACTTCGAGTTCAAGAAGCAGCAGGTGGACGCCATGGAGCGAGTGCCCGCCGTCATCGAAGAGGTGGGCAAGGAATACGGCGAGCTCACCGGGCGCTCCTACGGGCTGATGGAGCCCTATCGCTGCGACGACGCGGACATCATACTGGTCGGGCTGGGTTCGACTACCGGCACCGCCAAGCAGGCGGCCGACGACCTGCGGGAGCAGGAGGACCTCAAGTGCGGCGTACTGAAGCTCCGCACCTTCCGGCCCTTCCCCGGCGAACAGATAGGTGAAGTGCTGTCGGGGGCGAAGATCGCCGGCGTGATGGACCGCGCCGTCTCCTTCGGCCTGGGCGGCCCCCTGTTCCACGAGATCCGCTCCGCCCGCTACGGCGAGACGGCCCCGATGATCGACTTCATCTACGGCCTGGGCGGACGTGACCTCAGCCTGGACGATGCGAAGGACATCTTCCGCTCTCTGGCGGAAGCTGAAGAGAGCGGTCAGATCGAGCCGACCACCCGCTTCGTCGGCGTCAGAGAATAAACGCGCCCGGCGGGCATTAAACCATACACAGCGAGGTAAACAATGGCGACTACCAGTCTGAAGAAGCTTTCGGACATGCCCGAACTGCTCACCGGCGGCCACGCCGCGTGCCCGGGCTGCGCCGGCCCGGTCATCCTCCGGCAGGTGCTTCTGGCGGCCCAGCAGGACGGCCGGAAGGTCGTGGCCAGCATAGCCACGGGATGCATGGAAGTGAGCACCACAATCTACCCGGACTCGGCCTGGCGCGTGCCCATCGTGCACAACGCGTTCGAGAACTCCGCCGCCACGATCAGCGGCGCCGAAGCGGCCTACCGCTCCCTGAAGAAACAGGGCAAGTATGAGGGCGAGATCGCCTTCATCGCGTTCGGCGGCGACGGCGGAACCTACGACATCGGACTCCAGTCCCTGTCGGGAGCGCTGGAACGCGGCCACAACTTTACCTACGTCTGCTACGACAACGAAGCTTACATGAACACGGGCATTCAGCGGTCGGGCGCCACTCCGAAGGGCGCCTTCACCACGACCGCGCCCGCGGGCAAGGTGGAGCCGGGCAAGCGCGAGATCAAGAAGGACCTGACCGCCATAGTGGCCGCGCACAACATCCCGTACTGCGCGCAGGCATCGCCGCACCGTCCCCGCGATCTCATGGGGAAGGTCCAGAAGGCGGTTGCCATCGACGGGCCGTGCTTCCTGAACATCATCAGCCCCTGCCCGCGCGGGTGGCGCTCCGAACCGGCGGACTCGATGGAGCTGGGCAAACTGGCCGCCGACACGTGCGTCTGGCCCCTCTACGAGATAGAGAACGGCAAGCTCACGATAAACTACCACCCCAAGGAGAAGAAACCGGTCCGGGAGTGGCTGAAGTCGCAGAACCGGTTCCGCCACCTGTTCGCGCCCAAGAACGAGTACCTGATCGAGGAGATCCAGAAGGACGTGGACGAGAAGTGGGAGCAGCTTCTGGCACGGGAGGCGGCCGACAGCGAAGAGTCCGAGTGACGCCGGGCCGAAGGCCGCACGGCCGCGCGGCTCGCCGCGAGGGGGAGGGACGCGCCTGCCGGGGCGTGGCTACGGCGGGACCGCACGTGGTGTGAACGACCATCAGCGTGGAGAAAGCATGTGTGAACGCAACCCCCGGCGCTCCGCACTCCGGGCGGTGGACCCGGAGCTGGCCGAGGCCGTCGCCGCCGAAGCTCGCAGGCAGCAGGAACACCTCGGTCTTATCGCTTCGGAGAACCACTGCAGCGCCGCCGTCCGGGAGGCCACCGGCTCGGTTCTGACCGACAAGTACGCCGAGGGCTATCCCGGCGACCGCTACTACGGCGGCTGCGAGTGCGTGGACGTGGTCGAGGAACTGGCCGTCCAGAGAGCGAAGGAACTCTTCGGCGCCGAGCACGCTAACGTTCAGCCCCACGCCGGCTCGCAGGCCAACATGGCCGTCTACATCGCCATGCTCCGGCCGGGGGCCAAAATCCTGGGCATGTCCCTCGCACACGGCGGCCACCTGACCCACGGGCACAGTCGCAACTTCAGCGGCCAGATCTACGAGGTCGTCAGCTACGGCGTGGAGGAAAGCACCGGGCTGATTGACTACGCCCAGGTCCGCAAAATGGCCCTGCAGCAAAACCCCGCCCTCATCATCGCCGGGGCCAGCTCCTACAGCCGCACCATAGACTTCGAAGCTTTCAGCGACATCGCCCAGGAAGTCGGCGCCTACCTGATGGCCGACATCGCGCACATCGCCGGGCTGGTGGCCGGCGGGGTGCATCCGAGCCCCCTGCCCCACGCGGACTTCGTGACCGCCACCACCCACAAGACTCTCCGCGGCCCCCGGGGCGCCTTCATCCTGTGCAAGGAGGAGTATGCGAGCCGCATCGACAGCGCCGTCATGCCCGGCGTCCAGGGCGGACCGTTCATGCACGCCATCGCCGCCAAGGCCGTAGCCTTCGGACAGGCCATGCAGCCGGAGTTCGCGCAGTATCAGCAGCAGGTGGTGGCCAACTCCCGCGCGATGGCGGAAGTGATGATCGACCGGGGCCTGCCCGTGGTCAGCGGCGGCACGGACACGCACATGTTCCTGGTGGACCTGACGGGCAACGGCATGAGCGGACGAGACGCCCTCAAACTGCTGGCGCAGGCCAATATCACGGTCAACAAGAACACGATACCCAACGACCCCCGCAAGCCTTCCGAGGCCAGCGGTATCCGCATCGGCACCCCGGCGGTTACCACGCGGGGGCTCACCGAAGACGAGTGCCGTAAGGTCGCCCACTGGATCGCCGACATCCTGACGGCCGACGACCCGGAGCAACAGGCCCGGGCCATCCGCCCCGACGTGCTGGGACTCTGCGAAGCCTTCCCGCTGCCCCACGGACAGTAGCCGGTCGGGCACGAGAGAGCGAGGCCCTCCGCGCTCGCCCCACGCGACCTTTCGGGCGTACTCCCACCGGCGCTACGGTGTTTGCAGCGACGGACCCGCGGTTTGGGGAGAATCCCCCATGCCGAATCCGGCGCGGACCCAGTCGTTGACCGCTTCCGCGGTGAACTCCGGTTTCCAGTTGCGCCTGCTCTGCTCGCGGGCAGCGGCGATGAAAGCATCGATGCTCGGCTCCATCCCCAGAGACTGCATGTAAGTCTCAATGCAACGGTTGGGGTCAGGAAAAGTAACTTTCCCGCGGCGCGCGCCCTTCTCACCGCTCTCCCGCACCCACTCGTCAAAGCTGAGCGACCTGTCCCCCACCCTGAACCACTGGTCGGGCTCTGCATCGCTGTAGTAGACGTTCCGGCGGAAGCTCAACCCATCGGCCAGCCCGCCGGCCACGATCAGGCTTGACGGCAGTCCGGGGAACTGGAAAAGGTTCTCCGTAATCGAGACGCCCCGCATCCGCCGGTGACCGCCGATCATGATTGCGGCCCGCGCGTTCCTCAGACCATGGAAGACGTTGCCGCGGACCGACACGTCGCGCATGGACACGGGGTTGTCCTCGTCCCCCTGGCTGGCGCTCAAAAGGATGCCCCGAACGTTGCGAATCTCCTCGCGCGGCTGATGGAGGAAAAGGTTCCGGGTTATGGCACCACCGTCCCAGTCCGTCGCCCCCACGTACCATGCCAGCCTCCGTCCGGTCGGACGCGAGCGCCCCACGTCGAGCATGACATTGTTGGTGATTCGGCAGTCAACCCAGCGGAGCGGTGCAAGCTTGTTCCCGCCCATGCTGACCCCGATCTCGCCGTCCACGTAAAGGTTGTTGTCAACCACCAGCTCCCGCACGCTGCCGGGGCCGTAGTTGGCGGTGAACTTGTTGCCAATGCTGGCGGCCCGGAGGAACATGTTGTTCCGGAAGACGGTGCTGAACATCCCCGTGCAGTAGGTGTTATGGCTCAGGGGATTCGCACGACCGGGTTTGCCTGCGTTCTCCGGAACTCGCTGGAGGAGCCAGCCGTTATGATCGAAGATGCACTCCTCGAGCAGCACGGAAGCGTAGGCCCCCCACATGCCCATCGTGTGACCGGCGGGAGGGTATTTGTCCAGCACAACGTTACGACGGAGAACGACGTTGGTCATCCGGTCGTTCCAGCCGCGCACGTCGAAGGCTCCGAAACGTATCCGACAGTTCTCAACCAGCACGTTGACGGTTGGCTCCCTGCTCCCGCTGAACGCTCGGATTCTCATCCGGCCCATGTGGCGCGTCACCTCCTCTGCGGTGTCCACCCCGTAGTCGGAGGCCGACGGGTCGAGGAAGCTGCAGTAGAGTTCCAGGTCCTTTACCACCGCGTTCTGCACGCCGTCTTTCGGGCTGCCCAAAGAGACCCGCCCGTTGCGCCCCCGGATGACGGGACGGGAGGAAGCCGTCCCGTAAGCGCAAATGACCGACGGTTCGGACTGCGATCTGCCGCCGCGAGCCTGGATGCGAACGTCCCGCCAGGTGTCGCCCCGTTTCAGGAGGACCCAGTCCGGCATACCGTAGCGCGCCTTCTCCATCGCAGCGCCTACCGACCGGAAGGGCATCACCCTGCCCGATGGTTGTGTGGGGTCCCGTCCCACTGCGTCATCGCCCGGGCTGTAGACCCGGCCCGATTCGTCGTCCCCTTCGCTGCTACTCACATATATGATCCGGGAATCGGCCGCCGGTTCGACGACAGTCCACCCGCTCTCGTCCAGGGGCAACCAGCGTTCCGGCATCGGTGAGTCAGCGGGTGGCAGTCGCAACTTGCCAGCGCCGAGGGCCGGCTCCGTCCCGGGGGCACCAGCGGAAAGGATCAGCACAATTGCCAAAATCGTCAACCTTTTGAGCATGTTTGCGTCCTCGCATCATGAAGTACAGGGCGCCAGCGTTCGCCAGACCGGTCGAAGAGACGCCGGGGTCCTGAGAACTGCGTGCGGGGCGAACCCTGCGGCTCGCCTACCGAACCTGCAAAACCCCACCGGGTTGCGTGGGGAGCGCTCTTGCCCCGTGAGGACCGAGATGCACCATCTGTGTTTCTCAACGCAAAGGGTCGGAGATTCTTCGCCCGCTCAGTCGAAGCGGGCTCAGAATGACCCCAATCAGGGCTTCACGCACCCTGCGGGGCCCCCGCACAACTCAGCTTTCAACTCTCGCCTCGCGGATGATGTCCTTTCGCTGTTGTCGCAGCACCGGCAGGTAATCGCCGTAGAGCGACATTGTCTTCGCCTCATAGTCGACCCGGGTTGCCACGTCGCGCTCGTAGACCCGCCGCCCGGTGGCGATGACGTTGAAGGCGAGTTCAATGGGAGCCTTGTTCAGCACGACAACGTCCACCCCCGGGTGGTCGAGGATCACCCCCAGTTCGTGCGCCATCCCGTGCCGACACCAGGGATCAGTGCCCTCTTCCAGCAACACGCCGAAATCGTAGTCGCTTCCCGGACTCGCCTCTCCCGACGCACGCGAGCCGAAAAGATAAGCCAGATGGACGTCCGGACGGGCCGCGAAGTAATCCCGAAGCTCGTCGGCCTTCTCATGTGCGGGCTCGTCCGGCATCGGAATCTATCCCACCCTGTTGACGGAATCTGGCACCGGCTTCAAGTGCGGTCACTCTACCACCGCCCACCTGCGCCCGTCAATGTCGAGCGCGCCCGTCAACATCGGGGGACGTTCATCAACGCCGGGCGCGCTCGAAGGGCTCCTCCAGGCCGTTCTTCCGCACGAAGGGCTCTTTCACCTCCATGGAGGTCAGCAGGCCGTAGCGGTGCGGCCGCCGGAACGCGTTGCCCCAGACGGTCTTCGCCCGGTGCTCCCGCATCGCGTCCAGATCGAACGTCGCCATGAACAGACCCTCCCCCTTGCCGGCCTGCACGAGCAGGTCGCCCTTCGTGTCGTACGCCACCGACTGCCCGTTGGCGTATGGGTGCGACGAGGGGTAGTTGGTCATAGCGACGCCGACGGAGTTCTCAAACGCCCGCGAGCGGAACTGGGTCAGGCGCAGGCTCTGCAGCCCGCAGGCGTTGGGCGTCAGGATGAGCTCGGCTCCCTTCAGCATGAGCACGCGGGCGCTCTCGGGATGCTCCCGGTCGTAGCAGATCATCGCGCCGACCTGGACCGGCCCCGCCGCCGTGTCCAGCTCAGCCACGTGGAACCCGTCCCCGGGGGTGCAGCACGACTCCATGGGGAAGAAGTCGCAGGTGTGGACCTTGGCGTAGGTCAGCACTATCTCGCCCGCCCGGTCGATGAGTGAGACCGTGTTCCGAGGCGGGCCGTCCCATTTCTCCAGGTAGGTCAGCGCGACCGCCATTCCCAGTTCGCGGGCCAGTTCGCGAAAGCGCGTGACGAACGTGGAGTCCCGCCCCACGGCCTGGGCCTCCCAGGCAGGGCGCGGGTCGTCGGCGTCGTCGTCAAAGCCGCACGAGTAGCCGACGTTCCACATCTCGGGGAAGAGGGCCACGTGCGCGCCGGCGTCGGCGGCCCGGCGGCAGTATTGTTCGCCCTTCTCGAGGTTGGCGTCCTGATCGTTGTCGCAGGCAGCCATCTGCAGCAGGGCTACTTTGAGGTCGCTCATGCTCGTACGCTCCCTTCTATGGGGCGATTGGACCTCGCATCAGAAACTGACAGTGTAGTCGCCCCCCGGCTCGGTATCCAGCGTCCGAACGGAGTCGCCGTAACGCACTCTGCACTCGCCACCCTTCCGGGAGTGGATCACGGCCTCGGTGAGTTCGCGGTCCCGCCACTTCATGTCCACTGTGAACGCCCCGCGCGCGCAGAAGCCGCGCAGGCGGCCCGAGGCCCACTCGGCAGGCAGCGCGGGCAGCAGGTGCAGCTCGCCGTCGTGGCTCTGCACGAACATCTCCGCGACGGCGGCGGGCACGCCCATCTTGTCCCCGACCTGCACCCGCCCGTGCGCGTCGATGAACAGGTTGGGATAGAACTTCGGGCAGTAGGACTCTTCGATCAGCCCGAGCGCCCTGTCGCCCTCCCGCAACCGCACGAGAATAGAGATCACCCAACCCAGGCTCCAGCCCTGCGCGTGATAGTTGGAGGCCAGCCGCCTGTTCACCGACTTCTTCGCTGCATCGACCAGTTCCGGGGTTCTGTTCTGCGTTATCCGGTCGCCCGGCATGAAGCCGTACAGATGGGAAACGTGCCGGTGGCCCGGCTCGGCCTCCTCGAATTCCTGCCGCCATTCCATGAGCCGGCCGTCGGAACCGACCCGTGGAAGGGCAAGGTTATCCAGTGCCTCCTCCACGGACCGCGTGAGGTCGTTCTCGATTCCGAGCACTTCGGCCGCCTCCAGCAGGTTCGTGAAGGTATCCCAGATGATTTCCTGATCGCAGGAGCAGCCCATCGTGATGCAGCACTTGTTGCCGTCTTCGTCGAGGAACCGGTTCTCGGGCGATGTGCTCGGGCCGGATATCAGCTCCCCGGTCTCCGGCTCCTCCACGAGCCAGTCGAGGAAGAACGTCGCGGCCTCCGCCAGCAGGGGGTAGGCGCGTTCCCGCAGGAACTCCTCGTCCCGCGTGAAACGGTAATGCTCCATGAAGTGCAGCAGGTTCCAACCGCCCGCCACGAACCACATCCCCCACGTCGTCCTGCCCTGCGGGATGGTGGCAAGCCACGCGGTGGTGTAGGCCCCGCCGGCCACCCATCCGTCGCAGCCCAGCGCGCGGGCGGTCTCCCGCCCGGACGACAGAAGCGCCTCGTTCAGGTCGAACCACGGCTCGTGGCACTCCGGCAGGTTGAGCGACTCGGCGATCCAGTAGTTCTCCTGGCTGTTGACGTTGTACTGGTAATGGCCGTGCCACGGCGGGTACAGCAGCGGGTTCCAGACCCCCAACAGGTTGGAGGGCAGCGTGCCCGGCCGCGAGCAGGAGATCAGTATGTAGCGACAGTAGTGGAAGTCGTAGAGGATCAGCTCGGGGTCTTGTTCGCCCTCTTTGACCCGCGCCACGCGCCGGTCCATGGGAAGGTCCGGGCCGGGCGGCAGGTCGATCTCCAGCGCTACGCGGTCAAAGAGCCGCCGGTGCTCCCGGACGTGTTCCTCCAGCAGTTGCTCGTAGGGCTTGCCCCCGGCGGCTTCCAACGCCTCCCGGCAGGCGGCCCCGAGGTCCTCCGACAGCGGTTCGGTGGGCTCATCAATGTTGTAGTCGGTGGCGGCCGCCAGCAGCAGCGTGACGGCGTCGGCGCCCCGGATCCGCAGGTGACCCTCGTCCGCCGCCAACCCCCCGCCCTCCGGCAGGGCTTTCATCCACGTCTCGAACCCGACGCCGCCTTCGCCGGCCCCGCCCCACATCTTCAGGGTGTCGTCACCCACGCTTTCACACTGGAACTTCTCCTGCCGGTCCAGCGTCAGACCCACGCTGATGCATCCGGGCCGGTCGGCGGTCAGCCGCACAACGATGACATCGTCGGCCGGACTCACGAAGGCCTCCCGGCGGTATTCGACGCCGTCCTGTTCGAAGGTCACGGTGGCGATGGCTCGCCCGATGTCCAACTCACGCCGGTAGCTGGCAGCCTCGTCCGGCTGACCGAAGTCCATGCGGAGGAAGCCGAGCGACTGGTACTGCGCCTCGACGGTGTCCTCCACCATAAACTCCTCCTGGCAGTACCGCTCCGCCTCGGCGTAGCGGCCGTCGAAGACCATGGCGCGGAGTTTCTCCAGCCGCTCCACGGTGTCGGGCGGCATCTCCGGCGCCGGGCCGCCGGCCCATATCGTCTTCTCGTTAAGGCATACCCGGTCCTCGGATACGCCGCCGTAAACCATGGCACCCAGCCGCCCGTTGCCCAGCGGCAGCGCGCATTCCCAGTCATCGGCGGGGCTATCGTACCACATGGCGCGGTACAGCTCGTCGATCGGTCCATCAGTTCCCACGTTGTTTCTCCTGCCTGGGTCCAAACTTATTTGGCGCAGACCGCCCGAAAAAGGTAGTGGTCCGAATGCCAAGCGTGCCAAAGGCACTCCACACACCAGCCCGCTGGCATAGCCCCGGGGAACCATAGAGGTGCACCAGCGCCGAGCCCTGAAGGGGCGAGACCTCGAACTGCCCCGCCCTCTCAGGGCGCAATCGGCCTGGCGGCGACTCTGTTCCCAGGGCTGCGCCCCGGGCTGGCATGTCTCGCCCCTTCGGGGCTCATCGTCGCCCAGGCAGCTCCCCGAGAAGACGCGCAGGCGCTCCAGCAGGGTCCCATCAAAGCACTCAACCCTCCAGGTCGAGGTCGGGGTTGTCAGGCCCGAAGTGCTTGAGCATGACCAGGGGGTCGTGGCGGGACGTGTTCTCGATGGTCACGCCCTCCCGGGCGGCCGCCTCGCTGACGAAAAACTCGTCGGCGGTCAACTGGCCGAAACGGATGAGGGCCGGCGTCTCGACCTCCCACACGCCCATCCGCCCATGTCCTTGCATCAGAATCATCCCGTAAGCCGCCGCGTCACGGATGGTAACGGTGCGTCCGGGCAGGACGGTCAGCTCCCTGGCGCTGAAGGCGCTCGAGCGGTAGCAGATCCAGTTCTCGCGATATCCCTCGGCCTCCATCTCCTCGATGGGGCGCACCGGCCTGGGCCGCATGAAGTTGTGCTCGGCGAAGCGCTCGTCCACGTTCGCCTCCCAGTCGATGACCTCCATCAGGTAATCCACGTCGCCGACGCGGTCCTCGGGGGTGTCCTTCCACAGAAGCTCCTCGGGCACCACCTGGCGGTTCTGGATCACCGACTGGTACATGGCGAAGACGTCGGACGCCCGTTGGGGTTCGTACGTGCAGAGACTTCCCGGCGCGTGCAGCACGCCGGGCGGGACGTTCCACCCGGTGCCCGGTTCGAGCTGGTAGGCGCGCGAGAGGCTTGTAATCCGGTTGTCGCCCTCGACGAAACGGGCCAGGCACTCCCGCACCTGCTCCCGCGTGGTGCCCGGACGGAAGCCGAAGAACGTAAAGGGGAAGTCGCCGCCGTGGTTGTTGACCTGCGGAGGGAAGTAATAGGCTTCCGGCTTGCCGAGCTGCCCCACGTTGGCCGCGTGCTCGTCCCGGTGGTGGATGTGGTGCGGCAGCGGCCCCTGATTATCGAAGAACTTCGAGTACATGGGCCACCGGCCGTATTCGTCCCACAGGCGGTCGCCAATCAGCTCTCCCTTAAGCTTCTGCACGGCGTCTCGCAGCAGGACGCGCTGCTCCTGCCCGCCGTCCTCGAAGACGACCTCGCTCAGGCCCTCGTTCTCCCACGTCAGCGGTCCGTTGTCGGCCGGCGTGGTCGAGGAGAACCAGCGCTCGTCGATGCCGCCCCGCTCGGCGCCCATCGCGTAGTAGTCGTCCGGGTGCAGCTTGATGCGCCGCCCCGGCACACAGAATGAACGCGGCACCCAGTTGGGGGCCAAGCGCAGGATGCCCTTCCCCTGCTCCATCGCGCGTTCGATAGTCGCGTCAGTCGTCATCGTCGCTCTCCTTTACTCTCTTCACCTCCGAAGTAGCCGGGCAGCAGCAGGCTCTCCATGATGTGCAACCGCGGGACCATGAGTTTCAGATAACCGCCTGATTCGCGGAACGGCACCTCGCGCTCCTCCGGAACGCCCAGCACGCGCCCCGCCCCCGGGGCCGCCCGCACGCTGAGCCGCACGTCGCGCAGTTCCGGCATGTAGTGCACCACCGAGACGTATCCGGCTGACTTCCGCTCCCGTGCGTTATGGTTCACGAGGTGGACTATCAGGTCCGCACCCCGCCGCATCGCGGACACCTCCACGTTCGGCGGGGCCTCCGATCGCACGATAGGGTCCGGCAGCAGGCGGTCGACGAAGCCCAGCACCACGCCGGCCGTATGATGGTCGTAATACCTGTGATAGCCCGCGAAGACGGGCGCGCCCACGTAGGCGACCTGCCCCTGCCCCACGCGATTGAGCGTGGCGGCCGGGAAGTCGCCCTCGGCCTCCGGGGGGGCGAAACCGTGCCCGAACCGCGCGCCCCCGCCGACCGGCTTGCGGTAATTGACCAGCGTCTCGGCGCCACGAGGCCTGATACGCGCGAAGGGGCTGCGCTGCAACACGTCCGGGTCGCCCGCGAAGTAGCCGTGATTCGCATCGGTGAAGCCGTCCACCTCGACGCCCGCCAGATCGAGCATCTCCGGAACGGGGTCGGCTTCTGCCGACTGCGTCACCAGCAACCGACCACCATCCTCGACGTAATCCCGCAAGGCCTCGGTTACGTCGTCCCGGAGGAATTCCTGCTCGGGGATAATGATCAAGCGGTAGTCTTTGGCCCGCTCGACCAATCTGTCCTCGTTGAGCCCCGTGAAGTGGCGGCCCCGGGTGATGAGAAGCTCGGACGCCCCCCTGTACGGGAACGCCCGCTCGCGGCGCGCCTCGCTGTCGGGGAAGTAGCGCAGGTCGGGCCCGACCAGGTGCGTCCACCCGTTCAGCACGCCCACCTCCGGCACGTGCTCCGTTCCGCGCACGTAGTCCAGCCGCCGCCGGATGAAATGGAACGGCGCCGACATCGTCCGGTAGGCCTCCTCCTGCAGCGACCCGTCGGGCAGCATGCGATCGATGAGCCAGAACCCGCCGCCGTTGGCTATGCTGGCGGCCGCCGTGTAGCGATACATGGTGGGAGTGCCGCTGTTCCAGTCCCCCAGCCCGGCGACAAAGCGGCCGGTCATGTATTCGAAAGGCAGTCCCACGCCGGCCCAGTAGCGGCAGTTGAAGCTGGCGGACTCCCCGCCGAACTGGTCGTCGCCCAGCAGGCCGTCAATGCCGTCCGGAGGGCTGCCGGGGTCCCGCGC
The DNA here is from genome assembly GCA_046483385.1 of Candidatus Brocadiia bacterium. Classification (GTDB taxonomy): domain Bacteria; phylum Planctomycetota; class Brocadiia; order SM23-32; family SM23-32; genus B1Sed10-231. The sequence continues at coordinate 17,904 of JAWODG010000187.1, forward strand.
GCTCCACGTCCAGTTGAAGGCGCACGGCACGTCGCGCACGGCGTGCATCTCGCGCGGAACGCGGGCGAAGAACTCGGCGAATCGCTCCCGATACCACCGCACGTAGCGGAGCCAATCGTCGTCCTCGGGTCCCTCGGGAATGGGGTCGCCGAACTCCCGCCGGCAGTTCTCGCAGTAGCAGGGGCTGAACTGGGTCATCGTGTCGAAGAAGATCTCGTCCACGTCGTACTCTTCGAGCAACTCCCGCCCCTGCGGGATGAGCAGCTCGTCCACGTACGGGCCGTTGACGCAAACGCGCCCGTAGTGGCCGCCCTCAGCGTTCCCCTCGCGGTCGCGCGATGCCCAGTCGGGATGCTGCTCGACGGCGGCCGTGTCGAGGAAAGTGCTGAAGTACGCGACCACCGCCACGTCGTGGGCGTGGCAGCCCTCGGCGATCTCCCCCACCATGTCCTTCTGGAGCTTGGGATGCGGCGTACCGACGCGCGTGGGGTAATAAGAGAAACCGTAGTGGCACTTGGCGAAGACCACGACGGTGTCGGCGCCGCACTCGCGCAGGCGGCGGCCGTACTCACGCCCGTCCAGGCTGCCGCCCACGGCGACGTGCGCGGGCGCGTGGAAGTCGGGATGGCTCTTGCAGAAACGGTTCATGTGCCCCATGGCGTGCTGCTCCGGTGAGACCTGATTCGTTCAATGACGGATGCTTCAGTCGGACCGACGGCATCCTATCACGAAGCCTCCCGTATGCAACACGCGCTCAGAGATCCCGGCCACCGTGCGGATAGCAACGGCGCCACCACCTGGGCTTGCCTGCTATTGCCGCTTGAGCAAGTCCACATGCACGGCCTTGTCGGGTTCGACGTGGATTTCGCGACCGCTTCCTTCGTCTGACGGGCCGCGCCGTGTTGGCCGCGATGCGGCAGAGCCAGGCGCAGAACTTTCCGGGGTCGCGGAGCTGGTCCAGCGCCCTCCACGCCCGGATGAGGGCCTCCTGGGCCGCATCGGCCGCCTCGTGCGGGTCGCCCAGCACGTGGAGGCCCATGCCGTACGCGGCGTCCCGGTAGCGCTCCACCAGCGTCGCGAAGGCGGCGGTGTCGCCGTCAAGCGCGCGCCGGACCAGCTTTTCGTCACACCTGTCCAAGGGATAAGCCCTCCGCAATCTCCACTCGTATAGATGGGAAACCGGCCGGGGGGGTTGCGCTCAATCCGGCTTGTGCGCCGCGATGTACTCGATATCCACGTGCAGGACGACGTCGTGCTCGGCGGCTATGCGGGCGATACCGTCCTCTTCCGGAACAACTCAGAACGCTTAGAGCCCCCCTGCAAGTGCTCGTCGAGGAACTAAAGCTGGCTCGGCCAGCCTTCGCCACGTCACCCACCCGTGCCGCCTAACAAAATCTCACAGTTTGTCCGCTCAGCCATGATTCGGCCGAAACTTCCCTCGAAGTACATCAGCAAGTTGAACGCTAATTCCTGATAAGCTCTGCCCTTACAAGACTCCTCGTAGTAGCAATCAAGCGCGTAGCGTAATGCTACGGGATCCAGCAAGGTAGCCACCGGAACATAACGGCCGCCCCGCCACTGGCCTGCCCCATTCTCGATCAACTGGTTGTACAAATCTCTGGCCTCTTCCGTACCAGCCCCAAATTCAGCGGCCACAGTGGCCGTGGCTGGATTGCGTAGGCAAACCTCAATCAACTCATGGATGCGATCTGCCCCCTCCAGCAATCCGGGATCACTCTTCTCAGCCAAATACTTGCTCAAGTCCTGAGGCTCGATTCTGGCAGCCTCCCCCAGAGCCTCCTCAAGTTCATGTCCCTCAGGGGGGACGCTCGCCTGTTTCAAGCGCGCAACTCGTCGCTGTGCGCGTCTTCCGTAGATAGTTCCAGCAATGACAAAAGCTACGATCACCCCAGGCAGAAAAAACCACCCCCACAGATTCGCCCCGATGATGCCGCCGACCAAGACCACCGGCCACAAGAGACAGCCCCATCCCTTCGCCACCTGTCGTTCTCTCTGTTGTGCGCTCTTCAAATCGAGCCACGACATCCCGTCGGTTTCCCTAATATTAACGCTCCTCCACCAAGTGCAGCTGGTACGATTTGCTTCAGAACGGAGATTCTATACGGCCAAAGCCGAGCATGTCAACAACGTTTACTGGGCATGGCACAGTCTCCACTCATTCAGTTACGAAGGCGCCCCGCACATTGCATTCGAGCCAGTCTGCGGGCTCGCAAGCAGCCGATACTTACATGGCGAGCAACCTCCTGTGGATGCCACGGCCCCGGAAGACCTAATCGCCACGAAGAAGGCGCAGACGGTGGTGCGCAAAACACCAGCACGCGAAGCTGGATAATCATGGCCTGTCGTGCTAACATCCCCAGCCCTGATACGTGCTAACAATGTTCCGGGAGCCGGAGGAGGGTCGGCGTGTTGCAGGGTAGCCTTGTGGTCGGGTTTTTGTTCATCTTTGCGTTGTCATTGCTGGCGCCAGCGGGGCCGCCAGCCGGTGGGGGTGCTGAGCACGAAAATGACACTTACACGAACCCCGTGGGTGGGGAGATACGGATGGGCGACCCGTTCGTGATGAAGCACGGGGGACGTTACTACCTTTACGGCACCGCCGGGGGCCGGGGGTTCAGCGCCTGGACCTCCACTGACCTCGTGCACTGGGAGGATGTCGGGCAAGTGCGGCGGCATGACGAGGACTCGTGGGGGCGCGGTTCGTTCTGGGCGCCGGAGGCGTTTCACTACCGCGGCCGGTTCTACCTGGCCTACAGCGCGCAGAGGGGCAGAGATGAGGGATTCCGGCTCTGCCTGGCCGCCGCCGACAGCCCGGAGGGGCCTTTCGAAGACGTCTACGCGCCGTGGTGCGACATCGGCTGGTCAACCATCGACGCCCACGTCTTCGTGGACGATGGCGGTACGCCCTACCTCTACTTCGCGAAGGTCGGCGTGCTCGAGCCCCCGAAGCAAGGCGTCACGGAGCGGACGCTCTTCGGGAAGATCTACGGCATGCGGCTGAAAGAGGACCTCTCCGCCCCCGCGGGCGAACCCGTGCTGTGCGTCGAGGCCGATCAGCCCTGGGAGGAACTGCCCGCCGAGGAGAGCCCCATCAACCTGCGCGTCGAGTGCAACGAGGGCGCGTTCGTGCTGAAGCGCGGCGGGCGCTACTACATGACTTACTCGGCCGGCCACTACGCCAGCCCGCGCTACGGCATCGGCTACGCCGTGGGCGAGTATCCCCTGGGACCGTGGACCAAGCCCGACAACAACCCGCTGGCAGTGGCCGATCCCGAGATCGGAGTCTCCGGCCCGGGGCACAACTCCATCACCACCTCACCCGACGGCAGCGAGCTGTTCGTGGTCTACCACGCCCACGCCGACCCGGAGCATCCCTCCGGGCAGCGGACGTTAAACATCGACCGACTGGTCATCGAGGGCGGGCGCATGCGGATGCTGGGGCCGACGCGGAGCCCGCAGCCCATGCCATCCGGCGCCGACTGAGGGCTCCCGCCGGGGTGTTTAGCCACTAAGCGCACGAAGAACACGAAGAACGGCCTGTAGCTAACCACGACGACCACGACGGGCACCACGTTAACGGATTGACACGGAGGCACTGAGGGCACGGAGCTTGCCCGCCTTGGGCGGGAGCGACAACGACGCAGATCGGCATGGACGACAGGCGCCCAACAATCATCCTCGATCCCTGGGCTCCGGAGCCTTGGCGGAGGAGGCTCGACCCCCGGGCTGCGAAGCCACGGCGAAGCAGGCTCGTCCCTTGGGCTCCGTAGTTCGCCGGACGGCGAACGAAGGAGGCCCGTTCTCGGCTGTTCCTTACGCTCATAGCTGACGGCCGATGGCCGGCGGTCGACAGCCCCCGTCACAGGCTCACGCCCATCTCGTCCAGTGTCTGCTGGATGAGCCTGGGATCGAGGTTGCGCGGGAGGGTGTCGTCTTCTGCGCAGAGTGCCGCGGCCACACCGGCGCCCTGACCGATGGAGATCATGTTGCCCATGCTCTTGCCGCCGTAATGCCCCAGCATGGTGGCCGAGCTGCACCGTCCGGCGACCAGCAGGCCGTCCACGTCCCGCGGGAGGAGCGATCGGTAGGGAAATAAAGCGCCCTGCTTGATGCCGGTGTAGGGACGCTTCTCCCCCACCGGATCGCTGCCGCCGTACTTGCTGGCGACGGCGTCCTCGAACTCGGTGCCCTCCATGACGTCCTTGTTGTTGAACCGGTACTCGCCGACGAGGCGTCGCGTGTCGCGCGCCATGGCGTAGCCGCCGGTGCGCATCAGGTGGACGTTCTCCAGCCCGGGCAGTTGCTTCTCGCGTGCGAAGCGCACGAACTCGACGGCCTGATCGATGGCCATCTTCTCGATCAGCGTCCGGGCGGCGCTCTGCGAGCAGTCGAGCCTCATGTCCAGCGACGTCCCGTTGTTGATGGAGACCACACCGGGGATGGTCGTCTTGTTGAACCCCATCCACGCGGGCAGGTTCCAGCCCTTCTCCCGGTAGTCGCGTATCAGCGCGTTGATGGCCTCGTAGCGGTGGCGGTCCAGCTCAACGCCTTCGTCGAACCACTCATAAAGCCGCTCGCAGTCCACGTTGCACAGGGCCCACGCCACCGTCACCGGCGGACGCCAGCCGGTCTCGGGGTCGCCCTCGGTCTCCATCTCGCAGCCGGCGCGGAAGGCGACGTCCCCGTCGCCGGTGGAATCGATGATGGTCCTGCCGCGAAAGGTGACCTGCCCTTCCTTGGCCGCCACTACGACGCCGACGACGCAGTTATCCTCTTTGACCACGTCCACGACGGGGCTGTAGAGCTGGTAGTCGATGCCGTACTCCTCGAACAGGTCGAACAGGACCTTCTTCAAGTACTCGGGATGGACGTTCAGGTTGCCGCCGCTGCCGGGGGCGTTCGGGTCCCGCTTGCCGGGGCGGGAGGCCACGGGTCCCCACGAGCGGATGGCGTCCACGAGGATGGCATGCACGCCGCCGCGATCGGTCTCCTCGTTGTCCTTGAAGATGAAGTTGATCTCCATCCACATTGCGGCGGTGGCGGTCCCGCCGAACTGGCTGCGGGCCTCGAGCAGGAGGGTCTTCGCGCCGTTGATGGCGGAGGCCAGCGCCGCGCCGATACCGGCCGGCCCACCCCCGCAGACGATGACGTCGTAGGTCTCCTCCGGCTCCGGCATACGTTCGTAAAGCTTGTCTTCGCTTTCCATCATTGGTCCCCCTGCCTGCAATTGGGCCAACGGATCCGGTCAACGCGTGAGAGAATACTTCCCGCCGTGCCAAGCCGCAAGGTCGCTGCCCGGGCATCTATGACATCACTGGGGGGCGGGTTCCGGGATCTCCCCTTCGACGAGGGGGTCGCCGGTGCGCCGCATCCACTGCTCCAGACGGCCGTTCAGGCTCTCCCTCACCTCGGTGTGGGCCGGATCCTCGATCAGGTTGCGGTTCTCCTGCGGGTCCAGGTGCAGGTCGTAGAGTTCGTCGCCCTCGGAAACAGCTTCCTCATGCCCCCACTCCCGGTACAGCCGCTGTGTAGGCCCGTCGCCGCCGTAGAGCACCGGCCGGGGGCCGAAGGAGCGGATCAGCTTATATCGCTCCGTGCGGACGGCGCGCAGCGGGCATAGCCTGACGTGATAGGTCTGCTCGGTGAAGACCTCCTCGCGGATCGAGTCCGCCTCGCCCCGGACCAATGGCAGCAGCGAGCGCCCCTCCAGCCAGTGGGGAGTGTCAATCTCCAACAGGTCGCAAAGCGTGGGGAAAACGTCGATGTGGCTGGCCAGCGGCTCGATGACGCGGCCGCCCGCGAAGCCGCCGGGCCCGCGCATGATGAGATAGACGCCCGTGCCGCCGTCGTACAGCGTGCACTTGCAGCGCGGGAACGGGATGCCGTGGTCGGTGGTGGCGATGACCAGGGTATCGCCGGCCAGTCCCTGCCGCTCCAGTTCGTCCAGCACAGTCCCGACGGCCTCGTCCAGCTCGCGCGCCGACTCCGCGAAGTCGGCGAAATCCGCCCGCACCGTCGGGTGGTCCGGCAAAGGGCCCGGCGGCCGGATGTGGCGCGCGTCGCCCTTCGGCTCGTCCCGGTGAAAGAACTGGTGCGGCGCCAGGCGGTGCGTCTGAATGATGCCCACCGAGAAGAACCACGGCCGGTCGGGCGCGTTCCGCAGGAACTCGGTGGCCGGCCCGACGACCTGGTGAGCCAGCGCGTCGTTATTGCCGCCCCAGACCTCGTCGTAGCCGATTTTGCGCGCCTCAGGCCAGTCGATAACATGCTGGAAACCGACCAGCTTGCTGTAGTAGTCCGCCTGTTCACGGAGGGTGTGCAGCAGGTGGCGGCGATAGTCGTCGAGCGACCAGCCCACGTGGGCCAGGCCGAACATGCCGCACTGGTGCGGATATTGTCCCGTGAGCATGCCCGCCCGGCTGGGCGAGCAAGACGGGGCCACGCTGAAGGCGTTGCGGAACATGACGCCCTGCTCGGCCAGCCGATGCAGATTGGGCGTCGGCACGGGATGGCCATAGGGCTGGATGCAACGGCCGGTATCATGAGAATGGATGTAGAGGATGTTCGGGCGCACGGCGAGTTCCTTTTCTCAACAGAGTGCGACATGCGGGCGGCACAATATAGGGCTCCGCCGCCGCACGCAAGGGGCAAGCCCGCTCACCACGCCTCCAGTTCCCCGACGATCTCTTCCACGAGGTCCTTTACCGTGATCACCCCGACCGCGCGGCCTTCTTCGTCGGCCACCACGCCAAACTGCTGCTTCTCCTCGCGGAAGAGGGTAAGCGCCTCACCCACCGAAGTCTCGGGCGAGAGGAACGGGACGTCGCGCACAAGCTCGGTCGGCGGCGTGCCCGGCTCGACCGAAGCGACGTCTATCACGTTGATGACCCCCACGATGTCGGAGCGCCGGTCCCGGAAGACGGGCACGCGCGAGTAGCGGTGGCCGGCAAGCGTGTCCCTCAGCTCAGCGTAAGATGCCTCCTCCGGGACCATTACCACGTCCTCAAGGGACGTCAGAGCGCTCTCGATAGGCATCTCGCGGAGGCGCAGGATGTTCTCGGCCATGCTCTGCTGGTACGGCGACAGCACGCCCTGGTCCGCCCCGCGGCTGAGGTAGAACCGCACACTGCGGGGCGTGACATCAGGCGCGTGCCGGGGCCGTTGACGACCCAGCAAGACACGCGGCAGTTCCCCGAGCCAGTGCAGCACCCGCGAGAAGGGATAGAAGACCACTTCCGAGACGCGCAAGGGCCAGACGGCTTTGTACATCAGCCGGTCGGCGTTGTGCTGGAAGACGGCCTTGGGCGTCAGCTCACCGAACACCAGCAGAACGGGCGCCATGATCAGCGTGCTGTAGAGGTCAGGCGCCCGCAGCCCCACCTGCCGCAACTCCGCCGTGCAGGCGACGCTGGCCAGATAGTTGGCTATGTTGTTACCCACCAGGATGGTGCTTATGGCCCACCGGGGTCGGCTCGCCAGTTTCTTCAGCAGCCGCGCCCCGCGCCGTCGCTCCGCCCGGAGCCAGACCTTCAGCCGGTTCACGCAGTACAGGCCGGTCTCGCTGCCGCTGTAGAAGGCCGACATCAGGATGGCGAGGAACAGCACCAGGTAGTTCAGCATCCCGCGCCCCCTCTCTCGTCGAGGAAGCGGACCTGCACCGTCTCCGCCCGGCGCCCGGTGCTGCGTTCGACGGTCAACTCCAGATCTCGAAACCGGACTCTTCGGCCTTCCCGCGGCAGCCCTCCCGAGAGTGCCATCACGAGACCGGACAGAGTGTCAACGTCCAGGTCCGGAAGGGGCAGGTCCATGGCCTCGCACCACTCCCGCAGACTCAGGTCGCCTCGCACCCGGTAGAGGCCGTCATCCAGCACCTCGATCGGAGGCGGTGCTTCCTCGTCGTATTCGTCCGCGATCTCACCGACTATCTCCTCGAGCATGTCCTCCACGGTGACCAACCCGGCCACGGCGCCGTATTCGTCCACCACGAAGGCCGTCTT
>JAWODG010000221.1:0-2615 GCA_046483385.1 Candidatus Brocadiia bacterium
CACGAGGTGACCTACCGGCGCGGCGCCGCCGAAGCGACTGTGCCGGCAACGGTGGCCGCCACGCGGTTCGAGGTGGACGACGGCACGGGCATGATCCTGGAGCAGGAGACGCGCGATTACCTGATCGCGACGGCCGACCTGGTGCTGGAGGGCCGGAACGTCCTCCCCGAGCGGGGCGACGAGATCGTCGAGCAGCGCGGCGACGCGCTGCACGTCTACGAGGCCATGGACCTCGGCCCGGAGCGCCACTACCGCTTCTGCGACCCGGACCGCACGACGTTGCGCATACACACGAAGCTGGTCGGAATGGAGGGAGCCTGATGGGTGCCGAGACCGTGCACGCAGACGAGAAGAATGGAAGCGGGGTCACCTGCCGGTTCCACACCGCGCACGAGGTGACGCTCCACGACCACGAGCGGCGCCTGGACCGGCTGGAGGAGCTGGTGGAGCGGATCATGGCGCGTCCCCCGGTCTGGGTGACGGCCGTGATCTCGATCCTGACCGCGCTGCTCGGCGTGGCCGGCACCATGGCCGCACGGTTCATAGCGGGAGGCGCATAACGTGGCGCTGATCATCGACATCGCGGACGCCGTCGTATCGGAGCTGAACGCCACGGGATTCAGCATGCCCTTTACGGCAACGCGCGCCTACGTGCCGCGCTTTGACCTGGAGGAGATGGGCATGCTGCGCGTCACCGTGGTGCCCAAGGGCGTCGAGATCAGCACGGCGAGCCGCTCGGGACACCAGCACGATTACCGGATCGATATCGGGGTGCAGAGGAAGTTCGAGGAGGAGGGACCGGCCGAGCTCGACCCGCTGATGGACCTGGTCGAGGAGATCGCGGACCACTTCCGCGGCACCGCGCTGGAGACCGACCCCGAGGCGGCCTGCGTGGCGGTCGAGAACGGCCCGATATACGCCCAGGAACACATGCGCGAGGGGCGGCTTTTCACCAGCATCCTGACACTGACCTTCCGGACCTGGCGATAGTGCTTCGAAGCTTTAGCGAAGAAGGAAGATAAGCCATGCGCGTCCGAGCAAAGGTCGGCCGACCGGCCGTCAGCCGACCTACGGTCGGGTTCACCATCCGGGACTGGAAGGGCCTCTTCTTCGACTCGCCGAAGGTGATCAAGGCGGTCGACGACGCCACCTACTGGGTCTTCCTGTGGTTCGGGCAGTACGTGCGCAAAGCCGCGCGGCACTCGATCCGGGCCAGGCCGGGGCCGAGCGCGCCGGGCGAGGCCCCGCACAACCAGACCGGGCTGCTGAAGGACTTCATCTTCTACGGGTTCGATCCCGCCTCCCGCTCGGTGGTCATCGGACCGGCGCGGCTGCGGCACCTCGACACCTACGGGCAGGTCACCGTGCCCGAGCTCCTGGAGGGCGGCGGCACCGTGCAGGGGCGCGACCGGAGGATGCACACCTACGCGCGCAGGCCCTACATGGGCCCGGCCTTCGAAGCGGGACACGAGAAGCTGCCCGAACTCTGGGCCAACTCGGTGAGATAGCCCTGCTCCGCCAACCCGCCGCGGGTGCGGCGGGCAGCTACGCAGGATCAAGGAGAGAGAAACGATGGGCCATAAGCTCGGCAAGGACTGCAAGTTCTACTACTCGTCCACGCTGCTGGACGGCGCCACCAACACGCCGGCCACCGTGAGCTGGAACGAGGTCGGCAACGTGCGCGACCTCACCCTCAACCTCGAAACCGGCGAGGCCGACGTCACGACCCGCGCCAACAACGGATGGCGCGCGACGGCGGCTACCCTGAAGGACGGGTCGCTGGAGTTCGAGATGCTGTGGGACACCGGCGACGCCGCTTTCGCCGCCCTGAAGGATGCGTGGGCGGGCGGCGGCGAGATCGCCCTGGCCGCCATGGACGGCGACATCCAGACCAGCGGCAACGAGGGGCTGGCCGGCAACTTCAGCGTGACCAACTTCTCGCGGAACGAACCGCTGGAAGAGGGCGTGACGGTCAGCGTGACGGTCAAGCCCTCCTCGCAGACCGAGTGGTACGAGGCGGCGTAGAGCCAGAAAGGTAAGCCATGGCCACATTGAGCGCAGTATCACCGTCCGGCCGGCAGGCGGGCGCGTTCACATTCACCGCCGCCGACCCGTTGGGAGACGACTTCGTCAACAACGAGAGCGAGCTCCTGCTGGTGCGCCACACCAACGGCGCCGGAAGCAGCGTCACCCTGACGGTGACCAGCACCATGCAGGTCGACGGGGAGGACGTCCCCGACAAGCAGATCAGCATCGGCCCCGGCGAGAACCACCTGCTCGGGCCGTTCCCCCGGAACATCTACAACGACGTCGAGGGAAAGGTGGCGCTCTCCTGGTCGGACGCCACCGACATCGAGGTCGCCCTGATCAAACCGTAGAGAGGACCGCATGCACACATTCACCGACAACGAGGACAGGACCTGGACGCTCAAGCTGACCCTCGGCTCGGCCGAGCGGGTGAAGGCCCTGGTCGGCGTCGACCTGCTCGAACCGTGCCTCCCGGGCGAGGCCCGGGAGGGCGACGCCGACGATCCGCCGCTGCTGACCCGGCTCGGGACGGAGGTCGCGCTGCTCTGCGACGTGATCTTCGCGCTTGTAAAGCCCCAGGCCGATGA
>JAWODG010000238.1:0-5212 GCA_046483385.1 Candidatus Brocadiia bacterium
CCCAGCTTCCTGCCCAACCTGCGGAACTTGTCGAGCGCAAAGTCTATCTGCTCCTCGGTGTGTGTGGCCATCACGCTGAGGCGCAGGAGGGTCTCGGTGGGCGCCACCGCCGGAGGGACGATGGGATTGACAAACACGCCCGCCTCCTCCAGTTGCTTACAGAACTGGAAGCACGTGTCCATGTCGCCGACGTGAACCGGGATAATGGGTGTCTCCGAAGTGCCCGTGTCGTAGCCTAACTCCTGCAGGCCGTCACGGAGCATACGGGTGTTGTCCCACAATCTGTCTATGCGCTCCGGCTCGCGCTTCATGATCCGCACGGCCGCCAGCGCGGCTCCCGTGTTGGCCGGTGAGATGCTGGCGCTGAATATGAGCGCCCGGGCGTGGTGTTTCAGATAGTCGATGGTCTGCTGATCACTGGCCGCGAACCCACCCAGCGACGCCAGCGATTTGCTGAAAGTGCCCATTATGACATGCACACTTTCGGTCAGCCCGAAGTGCGACGGCGTGCCGGCGCCCTGATTCCCCAGCACTCCTATCGCATGGGCGTCATCCACCATCAGGGCGGCGCCGTACTGCTGCGCCAGGTGAGCGATATCCGGCAGCTTCGCAATGTCGCCGCCCATGCTGAAAACGCCGTCCACGGCGATAAGCTTGCCCTTGTCGGGTCCGCATTCCCGCAACCGGGATTCCAGGGACTCCATGTCGTTGTGGGTGAAACGCGTCAGCTCGCCGAACGACAGCAGGCAGCCGTCCACGATGCTGGCGTGGTCCTCCTTGTCCGTGATCACGTAGTCCCCGCGACCGACCAGTGCGCTGATGATTCCGAGGTTCGTCTGGAAACCGGTGGAGAAAAGCAGCGCGGCCTCCTTGCCCACCAGCTCGGCCAGTTCCTGCTCCAACTCCAGATGGATGTCGAGGGTGCCGTTCAGGAACCGGGAGCCGGCGCAGCCGGAGCCGTACTTGCTGACGGCCTTCCGGGCCGCTTGCTTGACCTCCGGGTCGTTCGTCAACCCCAAATAGCTGTTGGAGCCCAACATGACCACGCGCCGGCCGTTGAGCTGCACTTCCGTGTCCTGCGCGGAGGAAATCGGGCGGAAGTAGGGGTAGAGCCCTGCCGCTTTGATCCGTTCGGCTTCTTTGAACTGCCTGACCTTCTTGAGCAACGGCAGATTATCGACACCGGACTCGACCATGGAGCGCCCCTCGTCTTCTGGCTTGTGCGGCTTGCTAAGGCTAACCAGATAAACGGAAAACGCCCCGTTTGTCAAGTCGGACGGCTTCTACAGGGTCCGGATGGCCGCAGATCGCGACCTTGCTTTCGCCCCCCCTGGTTGTGTAACATTACCTGGAAGAGTTGGTTGGCCGAAAGGGAACACCAATGACGGACGAAAACACCGAAGACCAGTCGCAGACGGCCGAACAGGAGACCAGCGGCCTGGTGCGCAGGTTCTTCCAGAAGAAGGCCGGTTCCGCCGAGGACGACGTCGAAGAGGGCCAGAAACAGGGCGTCGCGCACGTGCCGGCCACACTGCTTACGGTCGAGTACGTAGACGACAGCGACGGGATGGACGCGACCCTGAGAAGCATGGAGGAACGCCTTCGCAAGATGGAAGAGCAGGTTGACAGCATGCAGCACACCCAGGCGCAACTGATCGGGGCCGTCAACCAGCAGGCCAAGGACATCGGCAAGTGCGTGGAAGCCATCGGGCGGCGCATCGACCGCCTCTACCGGCGGGTCACCGGCGGCGAAGCCACCCAGTACCGAAGCGCAGGGGCCCCCACAGACACGGAAGCGGAGGAGGCGACATCCAGTAGCCGGATGCCGCAGATGGGCGCCGAGATGGAGGTCCCCGAGGGCCTGGCGCCCGAAGTGGCCGACGATCCGGACCATCAAAACGCGTGGCGCATCGCCCGCGTGCTGGCCGCCGACCTCGAGGCCTATCACGAGGGTGACGTCAAGGAGGGCGTCCTCTACGGCACCTTCTACAAGCTCCTTCGGGAGCCCATCGAGAAGGCCCGCAAGACCTACGAGGAACGGGTCCCCGCGCACATCGTCGAGAATTACGATTACTTCTCGAAGGCGCTCGATGAACTTATTGTTCGGAAACGCATAGAGCTGGAGGACAGCGGCGATTTCTGACGGCACGTCGGGCCCGTGCGGCCGAGTTCCGGTGAAAAAGCATGGGATATTTACCCCCACATACCCCCCGGTCAACACCATGCGCACAACAGTCGCCACGCTGATCTGTCTGATTCTTTCCCTCACAACTCTGTTCGCGGCTCCCGCCTTTGCCCAGCAGGCGCCGGAGCCAACCGCCGAACAGACCACCGAGCAGCAGGCCGAAAAACCGAAGGAACCCAAGGGGGAACTGAAGGAAGGCGTCAGCCGTGTGACCGAACAGGCCGGCCAGAAGTTGACCGAGTTCGCCGCCTACGCCGACGGCCTGCTCGAGAAAGCGACCTCCAACCGCCTGCTGGGCTGGCTGATGCTGGCGCTGGCGGCGGTCGGCGGCCTGATCTCCATATTCTACGGTTGGAGCCTCATCCAGCGGCTGCTCATCCCGTTCGCCCCGTTCTGGGGGCTTATGACGGGGGGCGGCATTGCCTTCTGTCTTATCTCGGCCTTCTACACCGAGCGCGAGACATGGTTCAAGCTGTTGCTGCTGGTCGTCGGCGTGGGCGCCGGGCTGGCGCTGTATCTGTTCAGCGCACTGCGTGCAAAGCCGGTGGCCGCCTTCCTCGTCATCCTCTCACCGTTCCTCATCCTCGCCGCGTTCCTGTTCCCTATCCACGACACCCTGGGCCTGGTCATCTTCTGCGCCGGCTTCGTCGCGGGTTTCGCGGCGATGATCGAGGTGCGCCCGCTGGCCATCGTCAGCACTTCCTTCTTCGGAGCCGGCTGCTTGCTGGCCGCGGTGGGCATTCTGTCTCACCTGATAGGCGACGGCGCGCCGTGGCTGCGTGACTTCTTCCAGTGGCTCGCCGTCCATCCCCTGGCGCTGGTGGTGGCCCTGGCGGTGCTGACCTTCCTGGGCTCGAACTTCCAATTCATGACCGGCCCGCGCGGTACCCTCGAAGACTGAGCCGCTACCAGTCCGGCCCGGCCGTGGCCTCCGTCTCCCGCTCGCCGGAAAGCACCGGGCCGCTGTCCCGCGTCTGCAGGCCCTGCAGGACGGACTCGACTGGTTCGTCCCCGGCCGCCTGAGCGGACTCGCCTCCGGGACCGCGGCTCTCACCCGGCACTCCGGCTCCCGCCTGCTCCGCACCGCCGCGACCGTCGGGCTCGCCTGCGGAGGGGGACGATTCGGTGCGTTCCGCACGCTCGATTTCAGCCCCACCCCCGGCCGCATGCATCCGGGCGAGCGCCTCGTTGAAGCGGGCGCTCCCCAGCACCTCACTCAGCAGCGCCGCGTTCCGCCCCCGCGCCCCGGCCAGTTGCCGCGCGCAGTCCCGGGCCACGGCGGCATAGAGCCGTGCCGCGTCGCCGTAACGGCCCCGCCTGTAAACGCAGTTGGCGCTGTTGAACCGGGCCCGAACGGCCGTCAGGCCCCGTGCCTCCGACTCTGCGCGCCGGAATGCGGCCTCCGACTGCTCATACCGGCCGGCCGCGTAGAGCGCGAGGGCACTGTTGAAGCGCGCGGATGCCTGACGCCGCCCGCCTCCCGCGGCGATGGCCTCGAATGCAGCCGCCGCGGCCTCGTAATCGCCCCGGTCGTAGGCGGCCAGGGCCTGCCGGAAACTCACCGGCTCGGCATCCGCGGCCCCTTCGTCCGCCACGCCGGGCTTCCAGCCTATCAGCAGGTAGACCCCCACACCGGCGGCCAAGACGTAAACGACGGCACGGAACGTGCGGTCGCTGAAGCGCCTGTTCATGAATACGCCCACCAGTGTCCCGACGACCACGGCCGGCAGCAGCGCCCCCGCCAGCACGGCCCTCGGCATGGTGAACAACCCCCGCTGGAAGTAGGGAATCAGCTTGACCACGTTGCCCACGAAGAAGTACTTGATGATCGTCCCGACGAAGACCTCCTTCTCCAGCTTCTGAGGCAGCAGGTAGAGCAACACCAGCGGCCCCCCGGCATGCGCGAGAGTGGAGGTGAAACCGGCCGCCGTCCCCAACCCTACCCCGTGCCACGCCCGCGGCCTATAGGCCGTGATGCCGTCCGGATTGGACCGTTCCCGACGGAACCGAAGGAACTGAATGCCTACCAGCGCCACGGCAAGGAAACCTATGACCCGCCCCAGCCAGAGTTCCCCGTCCGGCAGCGCCTGGAACCAGCCCAGCGCGTTGTAGCCGAACCACACGCCCAGCAACAGGCCCGGGATGAGTATGGCGAGGTTGCGGGCATCGTGCTTCTTCAGATAGTGGACGACGGAGAAAACGTCCCCCGTGATAAGCACCAGCAGCATGACCGGCAGCATGTTGGCGGGCCCGAGAACGGCCGTCATCAGGGGGACGGCCAGCAGGCCCGCCCCGGCGCCGAAACCCGCCTTGGACAGCCCCACCAGCCCGGCCGCCACGGCGGCGCCCGCCCATTGCCACGTTGTCAGTTCCGGCAGCAGCACGTCCCCGCGTTCCTCCGCTCAAACGAGTGACCAAACAGCATAGGCGTAGCGCCCTCCGTTTTCCAGCGTGCCCACTCTCCGCGCTTGCGTCGAACGCCCCCTGAGCGTACGATGATGTGTCCGAGACCGGAGGGGGGATACATGCCGTATCTTTTTGCACTGCAAGCGCTTTGCGGCGCTTTCTGCGCCTATGTGGCCCACCGCAAAGGCCGCAATCCTTATCTTTGGGCGGCGGCGGGCGCCCTCATCCCGGTTCTGGGCGTCGTGCTTTGTCTGATGGCATCCGAGGCGGGGGCGCCTTCCCGGTCGGAGTCGGCCGTTCGCTCGCGACGCCTCCCCCGGCCGCGGCGCTGCTGCGGGCGCTTCATCCCCGATTGCCGGGGGTGCCCCTACTTCCGCCGTCCGCTGTTCCGCGGGGACGCCCCGCCCGAGGAAAAAGGCTACTGCGAGTTCTACCACCGGGAGCTGGTGGAGGAGGCCCGCACCGGCCATCCGGTCGAGCGTGGGGCATGCCGCCGAAAGTGTACGGCCCGCCGGGCAGCAGCACGTCCTGGGTGGCCACTGGTGCCTGATCCAACGCCAGATGGAGGGCGACCTCGACGTGCGTGACGGGAAGGTCCTTCCCGGTGTAGGTGACCGTGCC
>JAWODG010000009.1:0-35069 GCA_046483385.1 Candidatus Brocadiia bacterium
CGAGGGACCGTGGCCCTCCGAACGGCAAGGGCGGGCGGGGGCGCAGCTTTGCCGCGAATGCCGAATGACAAATTACAGATGACAAATGATGGCGCCTGCGGCGCTAACAGTCAGGCTTCGCCGCGAATCAGGAATCAGGAATCCAGAATTATGAATTCAACGGCAACGGCGGGCGGGGGCGCGGCTTTGCCGCGAATGCCGAATGACAAATTACAGATGACAAATGATGGCGCCTGCGGCGCTAACAGTCAGGCTTCGGCGGGAATCATGAATCATGAATCCAGAATTATGAATTCAACGGCAACGGCGGACGGCCGAGCCTCCTTCGTTCGCCGTCCGGCGAACTACGGAGCCCAAGGGACGAGCCTCCTCCGCGCGAGGCTACGGAGCCCAGGGGACGAGATCGAGAGCCAGGACGGTCGGGGCGCCGTGGCGGGTCCTGGTCCAGGTCAGCCGTTCTCCGTGTCCTCCGTGCCTCAGTGGTTGGCTTTGCCGTCATCTGCGTAATCTGCGCAATCTGCGGATTGCTGTTGGGCGGGCAAGCTTCGTGTCTTTGTGGCTTGGTGTGAGAACGGCAGTTGCACCGGGACTGAAGTCCCGGCCTTCATCACGCGGCCCCTTTGGGGCCGACGGCGGCGCGGCTTCGCCGCGAATCATGAATCAGGAATCATGAATGCTGGATGAGCGGCAACGGCGCGCGGACGGGGACGATCGCGGTTTCTGCGGGTCCCTTGCCCTGGTTTCCCGTGCTCCGTGTCCTCTGTGTCTCAGTGGTGCATATTCGCGTCGTGTCGTCGTGGTTAGCTATCGCCTTCCCGCTGTCGGGGCGGTTCGCTCGATTGCCGGAGACCTCGCTGCTATACTGAGACGCGTTCACTCCCGAGACCATCAATGAGCCAGCCATGAGCGAGAACCGGACCACACCAGAGGCGGATCCGGCCCACGCGGGCGAGCTGAACCTGCCCATGGACCGGTCCACGCCGGGCCGGCTGGTTTTCTGGCTGCTGCTGTGCGCACTGCCGGTCTCGATGCTGCCGGTGGTCTGGATGCCCAGCTCGTGGGTGGCGTGGCTGAAGGAGGCGCTGCCGCCGCTCTACAGACTCTACAAGACGAACGCGCCCTACCTGCCGGCGTGGGCCCAGTACTTCGGCGTGCAGACGGTGAGCGTGCTCGTGGTGGTCGGGCTGGCGCTGTGGTACCTGAGCACGCGCGGCACTGAGCGTCCTGAGCGTTCCGCGCGCGATTACGCCTTTCTGTTCCTTCTGGCGGCCTTCGCCGGCTGGAGCGTGGTGAGCTACGCGTGGTCCCCATGGCGTTACGGCACGCTGCGGGTCATCGTGCGCAACCTGCCCTACTGGGTGCTGGCGGCGGCCGCGATGCTGGCCCTCGGCAAGGAGGAGCGCTGGCTGACCTACGCGAAGGTCTTTGCGGCGGCGGCCATCGTGCAGGCGCTGCTCCAGAGCATGTTGACGCTGGGGATGGCCGCCGCGGCGGAACAGCCGTTTTCCTGGCGGCTGATACAGTTGCGCTTCCTGAGGTATCCGGCCTTCTACGGTAACAAGAATTTCGGCCTTGCCATCATGATAACCGGGGCGTACGTGGTGGTGGCGCTGATGGCGCGGGAGCTGCTGAGGGAGGACAGAGAAGAACGGCCTGCTGACTGGCGTTTCATGGCGGCCGGCGGCGTGGGTCTGGCGGCCTTTGCTTTCCTGCTGCTGGCGTCGGAGTCGCTCGCGGCCTTCCTGGCGCTGGCGGTGACGGCGCCCACCTACGTGCTCTGCCTGCTGCGCGTGCGGTGGAAGTATCTGCTGCCGGCGGGCGCCATACTGCTGGGGCTGCTGGCCGGGACCGTGCTGGTTTTTTCCGGCACGACGCGGGACCGACTGATGGACTGGTTGATGGCGCGGGAATCGACGCGGCACCTGCGGGTGATGTACTGGACGGGCGCGGCGAGGATGTACGCCGAACGGCCGATGACGGGCTGGGGGCTGGGCTCGTTCCCGGCGGTGTATCCCAGCTTCGAGCCGCCCATAGCGTCGGGGCTGAAGTTCACCCGTGACGTGCAGAACACGCATGCTCACAACGAGTTCATCGGCGTGGCGGCGGAGCTCGGCCTGCCCGGGTTCATCCTCTACTGCTCGCTGCTGGGATATGCGTTCACCGTGTCGTACACGGCCTTGAGCGGCAAGCCGCTGCGGGAGCAGCTCGTGGGATACGCGCTGTGGTGCGGTGCCCTGTCGTTCGTGATGCAGGGCATGTTCGGCAAGGCACCGATGGCGTGGTGCTTTGCCACCAACTTCTGGCTGTTGCTCGGGTTGCTGGCATCGGCGCACTGGTGGTCCCGACCGACGGCCGAGCCGGCCGAAAGGCGGCTGAAGCTGAGCGACTTCCAGTGGCTGGGGCTGGCCGTGGTCGCCGGTCTGGCGCTGTGGGGCTGGTGGACGTGGGGCGTGGGGGGCTACCGGAGCATGGTATCCCTGCGCGAAGCGCACGAGGTGCGCACGTGGATGCGGCAGAACCGGGACCGGGACACGGAGAAATTCCCGATCTTCCGGCGGAAGATACGCGAGATACGCCCTCGCTGCCTGTGGCCCACGGAGACCCTCGTTCTGGACTACCTGATGGGGGAGTACTATCTGCGCCACGGCCAGTGGGAGAACGCCCTGTTCCCGATTATGGAGCGGGTCTTCGCGCACGCGCCCGACATGTTGAAGACGCGGCTGTTCGCCGCGCGGGGGCTGCGGCACGTGGGTCTGGGGCCGGCCGCGCAGGAGCAGGCGCTCGCCTACGTGCGCCGGAATCCGTACAGGCTGGAGGGATACGTGGAGCTGGCCGCGATGGACCTGCAGCAGGCGGCCGAGCTGCTGGCGGCTCACCTCGAGCAGGCCAACGAGTACGGAGACCTGGAGAAGGTGCGCGAGCTGATAACCTTCTACCTGACGCTGGATCGGCCGGACAGAGCCCGCGCGCTGGTAGAGACTGCCCGCAGGAGGGCCGGCGTGCAACCGGTGGAAGTTGTGGTGCCACTGGCGGAGAGCCTGCGGGATATCCCGCGATTCCAGCAGCGTTTGGAGAAGCTGCGAGAGGCTTTCCCGGAGATACTGGGGCGGCAGGCTGCCCGGCCGCCCGCGCGAGCGCGATGGTTCAGCGGTTGACCGAGCGCGCCAGGGCGATGCGGCCGGTCCGCGCCATCTCGCGGATGCCGTAGGGGCGAACCAGATCGAGGAACGCCTCTATCTTCTCCTCGGTACCCGCCAGCTCGACCATCACCTCATTGTGCCCAACATCCACGATGCGTGCCCGGAAAATGTCGACCAGTTCCAGCACCTCGCTGCGCCGGCTGACCGGAGCGTGGACCCGCACCAGGGCGAGGTCCCGCTCGACGTGGCTCGCGCCGCTGAAGTCCTGGATTTTGACCACGTCAATGAGTTTGTCGAGCTGCTTGCGGACCTGTTCGAGGATGGTCTCGTCGCCGCCCACGACGATGGTCATGCGGCTCAGGTCGTGCTGTTCGGTCTCACCGACCGCGAGGCTCTCGATATTGAAGCCGCGGGCGCTGAACAGGCCCGAGACGCGAGCGAGGACGCCGGGCTTATTGGCCACCAGCGCGGATATGATGTGCTTCTGCATGGGATCTGTTTACCTTAAGCTTGGGGCCGCGAGTTCCGGGGTTTCACGCCATGCCGCTGATCATGCGGTCGATGGCCTGGCCTGCGGGCACCATGGGGAACACGTTCTCCTCCGGGTCAACGCGGAAGTCAAGCAGCACCGGTCCGTCGGTGATGCCCATGGCCTCCTCCATGGCCGGCTCGACCCGGTCGGGCTGCTGCACGAGGATGCCCCGCCCGCCGAAGGCCTCGGCCAGCTTCACGAAGTCGGGGTTGCCTTCGGCCAGATGCGTGTGGGAGTAGCGCCGGTCGAAGAAAAGTTCCTGCCACTGGCGCACCATGCCCAGGTAGCCGTTGTTCAGCAGCGCTATCTTGATCGGCAGCTTGTTGACGACCGCGGTGGCCATCTCCTGGATGTTCATCTGCAGTGAGCCGTCACCGGCGACCACGAAGACGGTGCGGTCCGGTCGGCCAAATTGGGCGCCGATGGCCGCCGGCAGGCCGTAGCCCATCGTACCCAGCCCGCCGGAGCTGAGGAACGTGCGCGGCTCCGTGTAACGGTAATACTGGGCCGCCCACATCTGGCACTGCCCCACGTCGGTCGCCACGATGGCCTTGCCGTCGGTCACCTTGTCAATGGCCTCCACGACGGCCTGCGGTTTGACGACGTCCGCGTCCCTGTCGTAGCTGAGCGGGAATTCGTCCTTCCACTGATGAATCCGCTGGAGCCACTCGGTGCGCTCGTTTGTCTCGACGTACCCGTTCAGTTCGGCCAGGATCTTCTTCGCGTCACCCACCACGGGGATGTCCACAGCCACGTTCTTCCCGATGGACGAGGGGTCCACGTCCATGTGGACGATCTTCGCTTCCGGAGCGAACTCGTCCACCTTACCGGTGATCCGGTCGTCGAAACGAGCGCCAATGGCGATGAGGCAATCACTGTGGGTGACGGCGTAGTTGGCGTAGACCGTCCCGTGCATGCCCAGCATACCCAGCGACAGATCGTCGGTCTCCGGGAAGCAGCCGAGGCCCATCAGGGTGGTAGTGACGGGCACGTTGGCCTTGTGAGCCAGTTCGCGGACCGCCTCGCTGGCGCCGCTTATGATGACGCCTCCGCCGACGTAGAGAACCGGCCGCTTCGCCTCGTTGATCGCCTCGGCGGCCTTCTTGATCTGCCGGGTGTGCCCCTCGCCCGCCGTGGGCTTGTAGCCGGGCAGGTCCAGTTCCGTTTCGACTTCGTCGGTCTCCGCGGCGGTCACGTCGGCCGGCAGGTCAATCAGCACGGGACCCGGACGACCGGTGGCGGCAATATGGAAGGCCTCGCGGACAATCCGCCCCAGTTCGCTCACATCGCGCACGAGATAGTTGTGCTTGGTGGCGGGCCGGGTGATGCCCGTGACGTCGGCCTCCTGGAAGGCGTCGTTGCCGATCAGGTTCGTCTTGACCTGGCCGGTGATGGCGACCATCGGGACGCTATCCATGTAAGCGGTCGCGATGGCGGTAACGAGGTTCGTCGCGCCGGGGCCGCTGGTGGCAATGCAGACACCCACCTTGCCGGTGGCCCGGGCGTAGCCGTCGGCCATGTGGCCCGCGCCCTGTTCATGCCTCGCCAGTATCGTTTTCAGAGGCGCGTCGTAGAGCTTGTCGTACAGGGTGATGACCGCGCCCCCCGGCAGGCCGAAAATATGCTCGACGTCCTGGTCGAGGAGAGCGTCTATGAGTATCTCTGCTCCGGTTTTGGCCATGGATAGTCTTCGTTAGAGTTTCGGGAAAGCGGGGACCGAATGAGAACATCGGTTCTGCTGAGACGCACACGGATACGGTGCCTCAACGGGTCATTAACAATACCGTACGCGCGCCCCTCCCGCAAGAAAGCGGGAGGGATACGATTGGGCTGCGCCCTGACCGTCCGGCACAACGGGGACGGGAAGCATCAGAAGATGCCCGCGCCGAACTCACCGGTGTCCGGTTCTTCGGGCTTCTCTTCCTGCTCCTCTTCCTCTTTTTCCTCCTCGGCCTCCTCCGGCGCTTCAGTGGGCTCTTCACCGGGCAACAGCGGCACAGCGCGGGAGACCGGCTCCTCGGCCGGCTGTTCGAGAAGCTCCTCCTGCTCCTCGGCTCCCGCACCGGTCAGTTCCTCGGTCTCCGGAGCGGGCAGTTCCTCGGCTTCCTCGGTCTCCGGAGCGGGCAACTCCTCGGCCTCCTCGGTCTCGCCCGCAGCGAGCTCCCCGGCTTCGGCTTCCGGGGGCACCTCCTCCGCGGCCTCGCCGGGCGCTGCTACTTCCTCTTCGGGAAGTTCTTCGGCTTCCGGCTCGGAAGCTTCCGCCTCTTCAACCTCTTCCTCCTCCTCGACTTCGAGGCCCTCGTAGTCCTCGATGACGTCTTCGAGGTCCTCGGCGTCGTATTCACGCTCGGGGGCCAGGCCCTGTTCGACCAGTTCGAGTTCGGCCTCGTAGGCGGCCAGGACTGTCTCCTGCAGCTCCTCCCGACACGGGGTGTTGATGGGATGGGCCACGTCCACGTGGAATTTGTCCCGCGCGTTGGGGCCCTCGGTCGCGCGCGCCTCGTCGAGTTCGGTGCCGCAGTTGTTGCAATAGCGGGCCCGCAACTCGTTCTTGGCGCCGCAGTTGGGGCAATTGTCGGTAAGCTTCCGGCTGGGCATGGCCACGAAGTAGCCTTTGCGGCCCTCGATCACGCGAAGGTCGTGCACGACGAAGTCGTCATCGATCGTGACACTGCAGAAAGCGCGCAGCCGGTCCGAACGGTTGCGCATCAGCTTTACTCGTACTTCTGTGATGTTCAAAGATGTCGCCTCCGGATTGTCAGCACGTCCACACGGCCGTTCCATGCGGGTATGTTGTGCGTCGCGGTGCAACGGACAGGCAGTTCCGCTTCCAGCGCCTCAGCCGCCAGCGCCGCCTCGTCTTCAGAGCGCGCAATTCCGAAAAAAGTGGAACCGCTGCCCGATAGCAGGAAGCGGCTCACACCGACTTCCCCGCCCTTCTCGTTCAGCTTTTCGTGCACTTCCAGCAAACACTCATGCAACTCCAACGCCAGCCGTTGCAGGTCGTTCCGCAACGCGGACACGAGAGCCCGCACGTCACCGCTCTGTAACGCCTCTAACAATACATTGTTATCGTCGGGCCCTCGGGTTGTCAAGGCAGTCGCCGCCGCATAGACCGCGCCGGTGGACACGGAAACGTCCGGGATGGCCAGCACGTGATGGATGGTCGGCACCTTGAGAGCAGGGCTCACCCGCTCTCCGCGCCCCTCGCAAAGCGCCGTGCCACCGCGGACGAAGAACGCTACGTCCGAGCCGAGCGACGCCGCCAGTTCCATCAGTTCGCCTTCACTCAAGCCCACTCGCCATAGTTCATTCAACGCCAGCAAACTGACAGCGGCGTCGGAGCTGCCGCCTCCCAGCCCCCCACCCACGGGAACGCGCTTCTCCAGACGGATGTCGGCGCCGGCTCGGCTGGCGCTCCGCCGTTGCAGCAGGCGGGCGGCACGCACGACAAGGTTATCCTCTCCCACCGGCACATCCTGGTCGCTGCAACTCAGGCGAATTCGGCCATCCCCTCGGCGCGCAAAAGACAGAACGTCGCAAAGGCTCACCGCCTGCATGACGGTCCTGATCTCGTGGAAACCGTCCGGGCGCTTGCCCAGCACGTCCAGGCTGAGGTTGACCTTGGCGGGCGCGCGGACGGTCAGTTCGCCCTGTTCCGGTTCATCCGCCATCGGGCTCGCTCCGCCATTCGAGGAAGGTAAGCTGGCTTTCGCCGTATATCCGCTGATCGGTCTCCACCAGCGCCTCGGAGGGCCAGACCGCATACGGCATAGGCCGATGGTGGAGCACTATGAGCCCGGCAGTGTCAATCCAGGAGTCTCTCAACTGGTGCAGGGTCGTGAAAAGTCCCTCCCGTTCATTGGGGTCGTCAATCATCGCGTACGGCGGGTCCACCAGGGCGATGTCCGCCGGGGAGCACGTCGTGGGAGGACGTCGTCGGGGGAGGCGCAGCACGTCGTCTTCCACGATCCTGCACCTTTCCTCCAGGTGGCATTTGGCGGCGTTCTGCCGGATGAGGCGGGCCAGACCGGGGTTGGACTCCACGAAGACGCAGCACTGCGCCTCGCGACTCAATGCCTCCAAACCCAGCGAACCCGTTCCGCTGAACAGGTCCAGGATCCGTGCGTCCGCCAGCACGAACTGGAGTATGTTGAAGAGGGCCTCCTTGACGCGGTCGAGCATCGGACGCAACTGAGGGTCAGGCAGCGAACGCAGGCGCGTCCCTTTGGCTGACCCACTAATTATCCTCACGCGCCCGCGCCCTCGTCTTCCAGTGCCGTTGCCACGATGCACAGACGCGCACGGTCGGCCTTCGCGGCGACCTCATCAGGGTTCAGCAGGATGGTGCGTCCCGCCTCCATGGCCAGCACGGCCACTCCCGACTCTTCCAACACCTCCACCGTCTCCGGGCCGATGCACGGGATGTCGAAGCGCTCGTCGTGCCCCTGCTTCGCCACCTTGACGGCGACGGCCCCGCCTCCCGCCAGGCGTCCGCCCCGGCGAAGCGTGGCATCCGTGCCGTCGATACCTTCCACGGCGATGACCGCCTCCTCTTTCACCACGACGCACTGTCCGATCTGCAGCGCGGCGATCTGCTTGGCGATAGGCCAGGCGAACCGGATGTCACGCCACTGCGCTTCCGTCGGCTCGCGGCGCGTCAGGCACCCCTCCCGCACCAGCAGCTCCGGGCAGATGTCCACAATGCTGGAAACGGGGATGCCAGCGTTCTCGAATTCGTCCGCCACCGCCTCAAGTATCGTGTGGTCTTCCTTGCTGGTCAGTTTCCTGTACCACAACTTCACGGACTGCCAGTCGGGCAGCAGGGAGAGCTTGTTCTCGTACATCCGTTCCTTACGGACCCCGCCCAGCATGAGCATGGTGTCCACCTCAGCCCGGCGGAACACCCGCAGCCAGCGTCCCAGTTTGGCCAGGCCCGTCCAGTGCACCTCGTCGGCAATCTCTTCCACCGCCGGGTCGGCCTCCCCTTTCAGGGCCACGGCCACCACGCGGCAGCCCCGCTCCCGGAGTGCACGGGCGGCCTGCAGGGGCAGGTCCCCCGCCCCGCAAAGCAGACCCACGGTGGACGGTTGAGCTCGCTCGGTCATTCCCGCAACTGCCCCTCGCCGATGACGCGCCACTTGTAGGTGGTCAGTTCCTCGAGGGCCATCGGGCCCCGGGCGTGGAGTTTGTCGGTGCTGATGCCGATCTCGGCACCCAGCCCGAACTGCTCACCGTCATGCCACCGGGTCGTAGTGTTGACGAACACAGCCGCGGAGTTCACGTCGTCCAGGAACTGCTGGGCTCGCGCGAAATGCGTCGTCACAATAGCGTCGCTGTGCGCGGAGCCGTACGTGTTGATGTGGTCGATGGCCTCCTGCAGGCTGCCGACGATCCGGACCGCCAGCGTCAGGTCCAGGTACTCGGCGCGCCAATCCTCTTCGGTGGCCTCGGCGATGCCCGGCAGCAGCTCCCGCGTTCCGGAGCAGCCCCGCAGCTCGACACCTTCTTCCTCGAACACCGGCGCCATGCGCCCGAGGAACTTCTCGGCGATCGCCTCATGCACCAGCATAGTCTCCATGGCGTTGCAGACGCCCGGCCGCTGACATTTGGCATGGCGGCAGATGGAGACGGCCATCTCGATGTCCGCACCTTCGTCCACGTAAGTATGGCAGATGCCCTCGTAGTGCTTAATAACCGGCACGGTGGCCGTCTCGACGACCGTTCGGATGAGCCCTTTGCCTCCGCGCGGTATGACCACGTCCACATAGCCGTCCGCCTGCAGCAGTGGGGGCACCAGTGCCCGGTCGGTCGTCTCGGCCAGTTGCACGACCCGCGGGTCCATACCGACACTCTCGCAGGCATCGGCAATCTGCCGGTGGATGGCGAGGTTGGAGTTGATGGCTTCCTTGCCGCCCCGCAGGATCACCGCGTTGCCACTCTTGAGGCAGAGGGACGCAGCGTCCGCGGTCACGTTGGGGCGTGACTCGTAGATCATGCAGACCACTCCCAGCGGCACGCGCACTTTGTCCAGCTTCAGCCCGTTGGGCAGCACCCACCCGTCGATGATGCGCCCTACGGGGTCCTTCAGGCCGGCTACCTTCCGGACCGCGCCGGCCATGCCCTCGAGGCGGCTGTCGGTCAGCTCCAACCGGTCGAGCATGGCGCTGGACAGCCCGGCCTCGCGCCCGGCGTCCAGATCTTTCTCGTTCTCGTTCTTCAGATGCTCGCGGTTCTCCAGGATGTTGTCCGCGATGCGCTGAAGCACCCGGTCCTTGACGGCGGTGGATGCACCGGCGATAGCGCGGGACGCCTCCCGGGCGCCCGTGGTCAGTTTCTCAGCGTAGGCCTGTATATCCATCGCAGAAGTTCCCTCTGCAGAAGTTCCCTCTCATCGAATCACCGTTTCAGTTCCGGCCCGCCTGGCGGGAGACCAGGTTCCAGATGGTCAGCACTACGGCGGACAGCACGAAAACACAGGCGGGCACCGCAAACGGGAAGCCGTGCCACGCGAATACGCGTGCCCATTTCGGCGGGCCCTCCGGCTCAGCCGTGGAGCGCGTCCCCCGCCGCGGCGGCGGGTCGAACTCCGTCACCTGTTCGCCGGGCGCCGTGAAACCGTATTCCTCGCGCGCCGCCCGCTCGATGGCCTCCGGCGAATTGAGCAGTGCGTCCCTCTGAGCACGCAATTGCTCGTTCTGGCGCTCCAACTCCGCCACGCGCGCCCGCAGGTCCGCCTCCCGCTGCGCCAGTTCGTTCAGCACCCGCCCTCGCCGCGCCAACAGCGCTCCGAAGAACGCCGCAACGAGCGTGGCGAAAAGCAGGGGCAGCCAGAAAGAACGGGTTGAGAACACGCGCATGGGCGCCGGCTCCAGCAGTGGCGGCGGGCTCGGACTCACCCACTTAGCTATAACAGGAACTGTGGCATTGTGTCAACACGGACGCCCCGTCACGCTTGACACCGTCGCCGGTCGGGGGCATACTCACCAGCCGGTCCCGGCGTAGCAATCCCCCGGAGGTTCATCAGTTGCGCATTCCCCTTGCCGGCTACGGCATCCGCGAACTCCTGCTGGGCAGCATGCTGTGCGCGGCGGCCGTTGGCTTCAGCCTGTGGTTTTTCTGGCCGCTGGCACTCCCCTGCCTCGCGGTCTGGGTGTGGCTGATAAGCTTCTTCCGCGACCCGGACCGCGAATGCCCGCAGGATGAGAACGCCTTGCTGAGTCCCGCGGACGGCACCGTTATGGACATCGAGACTGTTGATCCGCCCGCCGATTACCTGGAGGGTCCAGTCGTCCGAGTGGGTATATTCATGTCGATTTTCAACGTCCACGTCAATCGCTCTCCCGCCGCAGGCACAGTGGGTTTTCGCCGTTATGTGCCGGGCACCTTCCGCGACGCACGCGACAACCGGGCCGCGACCGAGAACGAGCACAACCTGCTGGGACTGGAGCGGCCGGACGGGCGACGCATCATGGTGAACCAGATTGCCGGGGCCGTGGCGCGACGGATCGTCTGTGCGGTTGAGCCGGGCGATTCACTGGCGGCCGCAGAGCGATTCGGCATGATCAAGTTCGGCAGCCGGCTTGAACTTTTCGTGCCTCAGAACGACAAAGTGGCCGTAAAGGTGGCTACCGGTGACAAAGTAAAGGCCGGCCGGGACGTACTGGTCATCTATAAACCCACCGACCAGGAATGAAGGATTCGGACTGTCTCATGCGTGCTATCCAACGCCTTCTGCTTGCGACGATCGCCTTAGCTGTATTGTCCGGAGCGGCTCCCACGCCGGCCGGCACTGGTGCGGAGCCAGTTTTTGAGTACGCGCGTGAGTTGACGGCTCAGGCCGAATCGGCCGACGGCCGCAGTAAACGCCTCCGATACCTGGCTCTGGGGGCGCTGAAGGCCGAGCGGACCGAACTGGCAGCGCGCTACTTCCAGTTGGCGGCCGACGAGGCGCAGCAAACCGATCAGCCCGGTCGTCTTCTCCGAGTACTTGCAGTGCGCTGCGCCGAGAACGGCCTGGTACAGACCGCTCGAAGCATTGCGGAGCGCCTGCCGGACGCGGGGCTGCGCACCGAAGCTCTGCTCGATGTTGTCGAGGCCCTCCCCAAGGAAACGGCTCCCGCGGTTATCGACGAGATTCTGGGGGAAGTGGCCGAAGCGTCACGCCTCCCCACTGAGATACGGGAGCGAATCGGTGTTATGTGCCGAACCGCCGGGCTTGCCACGCGCAGGGGGCGGAGAGAAGAGGCTGCGGAACTGTTCGAGGAGACATGGCGTGACGCCGGCAGTCTGAAGGACGGCAGCGACGCCGAGGAAGTGTATGCCGCCCTTGCCGTGGTCGCAGCGCGTCTGGGCCGGGTGGACCAGGCGCTGGAAGCCGCCCGCGAGGTTAGCGGGCGCACCGAGCGTGCGAAGGCGCTTTTGCAGTGCGTGCGCGCGAGCCTCGAATCGGCCGCGGGCAAGGGCGCACCCGAATACTGGGCAGACGCCCGATCGGCCGGACGCCGGATGGACAAAGGAAACTGGATTGATGTCCTCGGGCGAATGGCGTCGGAGTCCGAGGGCCTGAGCGACGAACCCGTAGTGAAAGACATTCTCGCCGAGGCGGCGGAGGCGGCGCGCGAGAGGGCGAAGGCCACCGGGCAGCCCTCCCTTCTGCAATGGGTGGCCGGCATCTACGGCGAGGTCGGTGATTGGGAAACCGCCGCCCGGCTGGCTGCCGCGGCCGACGACCCCTACAACCAGTGCAAGTACCAGGTGCGCGCCATCCTGCGGGCGGCCGACGAGAAGGGCAGCGACCGCCTGCGGGAACAGTTGCGCGAGTTGCCCGCCGAATACCTCAAGTACGTCGGCCGCGGGACTATGCGGGACCTCGCGGAAGCCTACTACCGGGCTCGCCCGGAGGCGGGCATCAGCGAAATCAGCGGTGTGGAACCGCAGGAACTACGGGACGTGCTCTACGTGACCTTCGCGAAGAAGGCGGCCGAGCAAGGCAACTACCCCCGAGCCACGGAGTTCGCGGAGACCGTCGCCTTCCCACCGTTGCGGGAGGAGGGATTGGAGGAATGCGCGTTGGCGGCTCTTGAGAACGCCGGGGAGCGGGATCGCAACGCGGCCGTCGCCTTCATGTCAAGCAACCTCGAGCAGGTGAGCACCAACATGAGCAAGCTGCACCTGCTCTTCAGGCTGGGGATGACCCTCGCCTCTCAGGGCGATGAGGACGGTGCCACTGAGATGGCCGACCGGCTCAGGAAACTGGGCAGAGAATGGCACTGGACCGAAGGAGAGGCGATGAGCCTGATTGACCGGGCCATTATCCTGAGCGCATTGGGGCGGCCGGAGGACGCCCTCAAGTCGGTCAAAGACGGGATGGCCGCCTTCCAGGAGATATCCTGCAGCAGTTGCCGGGCGAAGGTCCTGGAGCAGGTATTCGGCGACTTCGAATCTCATTATACAATGGAGATGGTGCGCGGCGTCCTGGACAAAGTGGAGCTCCCCTATTATGCGGCCACCTACTCCCTGGATGCTCTCCGGCGGCTGCCGGACCTGACGGAGTCTGAGAAACACTATCTCCTGCAGAAAGCGCTGGAGTCCGTTCTTCGCTACAACGTAGCAGAGGTGCGGATTGAGGGCCTCACGGAGGTCGCAGCGGCCTACGAACATGAGGGACTGCGGCCCAGGGGCACGGCACTGGCGCTCCTTGAGGCCCCGCCCGAACCGTACGTTCGCCCCGCTCGACCGCTCCCCCCTGACCAGCCGCCGGCTGCGACACCGACGGATCCCGACGCCGTAAACCTGGCTTTCTACACGAAGGCCGGGTGCGACGATTGCGTTGAGGTCAAAGCGATGCTGGAGGAGCTACAGCAGGAGGACGCGGACCTGAGCGTTGTGACCTACGACGTCAGTTCGGAAGAGGGCAGCCTCACGAACAAGGCCATCTCGGAGGCGCTCGGTCTACCCGAAGCGATGCATCTGGTCAGTCCGGCCGTCTTCTCCGCTGAACGCGGCCTGGTGGGCCGGGAAATCACTTTGGAGACCTTGAGAGAGCTGGTGGCCGATGCGAAAGGCCTGCCGGACCCCGTCCGCGCCTACGCCTCCGAGACCGGCTCAGCCCGGACGCACCTCGAGCGCGACTATAAATCCCTGGGGCTGCTGGTAGTCGTGTCGGCCGGGCTAGCCGACGGGGTCAACCCGTGTGCCTTCACGGTCATCATATTCTTCCTTTCCTATATGGCCTACATTGGGAAAGACAGGCGGGAGATCGCGTGGGCCGGGGGAATCTTCAGTCTGGCCGTCTTCCTTACCTACTTTGCGGCCGGGCTGGGGCTGGCGAGGCTCGTCCAGGCCGGGGAACAGGTTTCGAGCATCTTCGCCAGAACTCTCTACGGAGTGACCGCATTGCTCGTGCTGGTTGCCGCAGTGCTCAGTTTCCGTGACGGCCTGCGCGCGCGCGCGGGCGAGATGGAGGGCATGGCGCTCGCTCTGCCCGACAAGCTGAAGGGCAAGATTCGGCGGCTTATCTCCTCGCGGGCCCGCCTCGGCCTTACGCTCGGAACCACCGCTGTTCTGGGGGCCGGCGTGGCCCTGCTCGAACTGCCCTGCACGGGCCAGATGTACCTTCCGGTCATCCTCTGGGGACTGCACCACATGTCCAATCCGACGTGGGGACCGGTGGGGTGGCTTCTGCTCTACAATCTTTGTTTCATCGCCCCCCTGCTGATCGTTTTCGGTGCCGTCTTCTTCGGCCTCACTTCGGAGCGGCTCACCTCCTTTTTCCGCCGTCATCTGGCCATGGCCAAGTTCGCCATGGCGGGCATGTTCTCGCTGCTTTTCGTACTGCTGATCGTCCAGATCTTCTGATGTCACCTTTGTGCCCTGTCCTTCCTGTCACGGGATCCCACAACTGCCCTGGCGCGGCTCCTTCGGCGATTCAGGTGGAAATAGGGGTTGTGCAACGTTTACAATTGTGGCGGATGTCTTGGGCACACTCTGGCGCGATGGTGAGGCGGTCCCATGAACTGGCTTGTGGAAGGAGCCGACTACGTCGTCTGGCGCAGGCTGGCGGAGACGGCGGGCCACGAGGAGTTGGCGGCGCGGCTGGACGGCGTGCACGCTGCCGTGCAGTCCGGCTGCAAGACCAGTATAACCCTCGACGGTCGGGGCGAGACGAGCGTACCCCTGATGATAATCGCGGAGGCGTCGGTAGCGGCCCAGGAAGGCAAGAGACAGATCACATGGCGCCGGGAATGGGTCCGAGCCCTGGTGAACCTTGCCGCTGAAACTGACCAGGAGGAAGTCCGCGAAAGCGTCGTTGCAGTTCTGACTGCCATGGATGCCATCATAGCCAGCCTCAAGATGAAGCGCGTCTGGCCGTGGGGGCTGAAGACGCGGAAACGAAGAGCCGCCGAAAAGGAAGGTTCAGGAAGTGTAAGTCCCGAACCACAAGAGCAGGCAAGTTGACCCGCACACCAGACCACTGAGGAGAACACACGATGACGCTGGGTATCGAGGAGGCCGACTACCAGGTCTGGCGCAAGTATCTGGAGCTGAAGGGCGACCGCGCGATGGTGGCCCGCCTGGACGTCATGTGGGCGCTGGAAGAATCCGGATGCGACACGAGCCTGAAACTGCCCGACGGCAGTGAATCGCGGGCACCGATCATCGTGGCGGCCGAGGCCGCCGTGGCCGCACTGGAGGGCACGAGCGAGGCAGAGTGGCGCCAGCAGTGGACGCGCCGACTCGTCCGGCTGGCCGTCAAATGGCAGGACGAGTTGACCACCACGGGGGTCGTCAATCTGCTGAATGCCACCGACACAGTCATCCGCAGCCTGAAAGGCTCGGGAGCGTGGCCGTGGGGAGGCGAACCGGCGCAGGGCAGCGAGGAGATTATCGAGCCGGAGCAGTAGAAGCGGGAGCGTACATAGAAATGGTGGGCGGTACAGGACTCGAACCTGTGGCCTCCAGCGTGTCGAGCTGGCGCTCTAGCCAACTGAGCTAACCGCCCATCGATCAGAGATTCTACAAGACACCGCCCATTCCTGTCAAGCAAGTCGACCCCTCTGCGACCGCGGCGGCGCTTCCCGCAGTTGACAGCCCGCCTGCCTTCTCCTATCGTCCCGCCGACGGAACTGCTTGCTCCTTGTCGTGCGCGAACGGAGGGGAACCGTGAAGATTTACGTGATGACGGACATGGAAGGTATCAGCGGAATATGCCGCCGGGGGCACGTCATGAAGGGGGACGAGCTCTACGGGGCCGGTCGCCGCTTCCTCACCTGGGACGTCAATGCCTGCGTGGAGGGATGCTTCGCCGGGGGCGCCGACGAGGTTATCGTCAAGGACGGCCACTCCGGCCGAGGCGACAACTTCATCTGGGAGGAACTTGACGAGCGGGCCGAGTACGTCATGGGAGGCGGCAGCGAACGGCGCCTGCAGGACCTCGAAGGCTCCGACGGTCTCATCCTGCTGGGCTTCCACGCCATGGCCGGCACGCCCGAGGCCATACTCGAGCACACGATGAGTTCCTCCTCATGGCAGAACTTCTGGCTCAACGGGCGCAGGACCGGGGAGATCGGCATCGATGCCGCCATCGCGGGCGAGAACGGCGTGCCCACTATCATGGTGAGCGGGGATGACAAGGCGTGCGCGGAGGCGGAGGAGTTTTTGCCCGGCGTGTTGACCGCCTGCGTCAAGTTTGGCCACGCCGTCGAGGGCGGTCGCCTGCTGCCGGCAGACCGAGCGCACAAACTCATCCGGGAGACGGCCACGCTGGCAGTGCAGAAAGCGGGCGAGACCGAACCCTGCGTGGTCGAGCCCCCCGTGACCGCCCGCCTTGAGAAGGTGTCCCGCGGCAGCGTCCCGGTCCACGGCGAGAAACCATACGTAAAGGTCATCGACGGCCGCACCTACGAGGTCACCGCCGACAGCGTCGAGCAGGCCCTCTGGCGCCTGTAGCTTTCAGCCCACCACGTCCGTCATGGCCTCCCTGAGCACCGCCACGCCCTCGCGGACGGCGTCCTCCGGCGTCATCAGGGGCGGCGATATCTTGATGGTCCCGCCTCCTGGTCCGACGGGTGCGAACATCAGCAGGCCCCTTTCGAAGCACGCCGCGTTGATGCGGAACGCCAGGTCGCCGTCGGGGTGCTTCGATCCGGGGTGCACAACGTGCAGCCCGCCCACCATGCCGCGTCCGTGGTGCGCGCCGATGACGTCCGAGAACTCCTCCGCCACCCGTGCAAGCTCGTTGTGCAGGACCTCGCCCACCCGGCGGGCGTTCTCTACCATGCCCTCCTGCTCGATGGCCTCGATGCTGGCCAGCGCGGCGGCCGCGCAGACCGGGTTGCCGGTGTGGGTACTGGTCATACTGCCCGGCGGGAACTGGTTCATGATGTCGGCGCGGCCCAGCACAGCACTGAGCGGCATGCCACTCGAGATGCCCTTCCCGCAGCAGATAAGATCCGGCACGACGCCGTAGTGCTCGAATCCCCAGAAAGTGCCCGTCCGACCGAAACCGGCCTGCACCTCGTCAAAGACCAGCAGCGCGTCGTGGGCGCGCGTCCACTCCCGCAGGCTCTGCGCGTACTCGTCGGGCACGAAACTCGCCCCGGCGCCCAGGTAGGTCTCCATCATCACGCCGGCCACTTTGTCTGGGTCAATGCCCTGCTCGTTCAGTGACTCCTCGAATGCGCCGAACCGGGTGTCCTCGCAGCGGAAACCGTCGGGGAACGGCACCTGGACGAACCCGGGGTCCATATTGACAATCCACTCCTTGAGGTGGGGTATGCCGCCGGCCTGCTGGGCGCCGAGGGTCCGGCCGTGGAAGGCGCCTTCGAAGCTGACAATGACGTTCTTGTCCCGTCCGCCGGCCTCGATGCCATGGGCGCGCGAGAGCTTGATGGCGCACTCGGTGGTCTCTGAGCCGGTCGTCAGCAGAAAGGCCTTGTCGATGCCCTCCGGGGCGACCTCGACCAGTTTGCGCACCAGCCTCAGCCGCGGCTCGGCGGGAAAGCAGTAGTTGTGGATCAGTCCGTGGTCCACCTGCGAGCGGATGGCGTCCAGTATCCGCGGGTGGGCATGCCCCGCCCCGGTGACCAGCACCCCGCTGGACCAGTCCAGCCACGTGTTCCCCCACCGGTCGTGCACCTGGCAGCCGGAGGCCCGGTCCCATACGACGGGCGGCTGCCCGCTCATCGAGCGGGGTTCGTGTTCCCGAAGACCCTCAAGCACCGGCATGGACTCCGGCACGGGAAGCTTCGTCACTATCCGCCGCCAGTCGGTCTCGACCTGCGGCACGTCCTTAGGCTCCAGGCTGTAGGTGCGTCCCGCCATGGCCTCCTCCCTCACGCGATGTCTATCAGTTTGCCGGTCTCCAGGGACTCGTGGGCCGCCTGAACGATCTTCGTGGCCTCCAGTCCGTCTTCGCCATCCGGATACTGCCCTGCCAGGTCCGCAAGGTCGCCGCCGTCCAGCAGGTATGCCAGATTGTCCGCGAAGTCGGCGATGGCGTCGATGCCGTAGCCGCCGTAAACAGTCTCGCCGGCCTTGTTGGTCGTCTCGCGGAAGAAACCGAGGTTGTAGGTCTCCATCCGGTCAGTCTCGGCGAAGCAACTGTCGGCCCCGCGGTCCTGCGAGTCCACCTCCATGATGCCGTCCGTGCCGACGATGCGGATGCCCTGGTTGACGATGGCCTCGAAGGCATCCGGCAGTATCCAGCAGACCTGGCACTGGAAGGAGACCTCGTTCTCCATCGACACCGACAGGCTGATCGAGTCCCAGGCGTCCACCCCTATCGAGGCCAGTTTCTTCCGGATACCGGTGGCGTAGACGGCCAGCCCGCGCGTGTCAGCGATCCAGCGGAACAGGTCCACCATGTGGATGGCCAGGAACCACCCGGGGGAGGACTCCCCGGCCCAATCGGGCCACCAGTCGCGGGGGACCTCGATGCGGTCCTCCATCCAGGCGTAGCCGTATTCGACCTCCCCGAACTTGCCCTCTTCGGCCAGTCGCTTCAGTTCCTGGTGATAGGGGTCCCAGCGCTTGTGGAAGTCCACCTCCAGCAGGAGGCCGGCCTCGTCGGCGGCGTCGATTATCTGGCGGCAGCCCGCGGCTGTGACGTCGAGGGGCTTCTCGACGAAGACGTGCACCCCGCGTTTGATCGCCTCCAGGGCGAGTTCGCGGTGCAGGTGGTCGGGCGTGGCGATGGTCACCCCGTCCGGCTCCTCGCGCTCAATCATCTCGATGTAGTCGGTGTAAGTGCGCATGCCGTATTCGCTGCGCCGCTCCGCCAGCAACTCCTCGTCGATGTCGGCCAGCGCCTGGAACGCGCATCGCCCTTCGTTCTCAAGCTGGCGGAACGTCCTCAGGTGCATCTCGCCAAACGTGCCGCCGCCTATCACGCATATCTTCGGCTTGCTCGCCATTTGGGGTTTCCTTCCTTTCGTGGGCTTCAAGTCAGTTGCCGGCGTCGCACCACTCCTGGATGAAGCGGACCAGCGTCTCGGCCGTCGTCACGATGTCGGGCATCTCAACTCTTTCCCCCGCCGAATGGGCATCCTGTATGTCGCCGGGCCCGAAGACAATGGTGGGCATCCCGCCCACCTTGGCGAACAGGCGTGCGTCGCAGCTCACGTTCCAGCCGGTGACGGTGTCCCGGGCGTCCGTGGCCAGCGTAGCGCGGTGGAACGCCTGCACGAATGGGTGGTCGGGCGGAGTCTCGTAGCTGTCGTTGTGCAGGCGGGGGAAACTCAGCTCGTAACGCTGCTTCAACTCATTACTGCCCTGCTGTTCGATGTATCGGACAACGTCGTCCTTGACCTGCTCCATGGGCCGATTGGGCAGAAAGCCAATGCCGCCCTCCATCACGGCTTTGCCGGGCACCATGGACGGCCAGTCGCCGGAGTGCAATGTGCCGACGTTCACCTGCGTGGGGAACTCGTAGCCCGCGAACAGTGGCTGCTCCTTCTGGTCGCCGATCAGTTCCTGCTCGTAGTCGTAGAGGATTCGCATCGTCTCGCACGCGAGGTCGATGGCGTTGACCCCCTCGTGCTTGCGGCCCATGTGGCATGACTTGCCGGTGAACTCGAAGCGGAACCAGATGGCGCCGCGGTTGGCGGGATGCATGGCCAGCGACGTCGGCTCAATGACCACGACCCCATCCGCGCGTTCCCCTTCACGGACGATGGCCAGGCTGCCGTTGCCCCCTACCTCCTCGTCCACCACCATCTGGAAAGCGACCTCGCCGGAAGGCTCGAGTTCCAGTTCCTGCAGCGCGCGGGCGGCCAGGAACATCGCCGCCACGCAGCCCTTGGCGTCGCAGGCGCCGCGGCCGTAGACCGTGTCCCCTTCAACCCGCGGTTCGAAGGCGTCCTCCCAATCCTCCGCGGGCACCACGTCCAGGTGACTGTTGATGATGACGCTGCGGTCCTCGCCCCGGCCGATGCGCACCACCAGGTTGTCGCGTCCGGTGAAGCCGCACTCGGTGGCCGGGTTGGTGTACTCGGGGTCGTCCCGTAGAGACTCGGGAATGGGGTGCCGCTCGACCCGGAAGCCTGCGTCGCTCCACGCCTCCTCGGCGAAGTCGACGGCTTCCGCCTCGTTGCCGTGCGTGCTGTGAATGCGTATAAGTCCGGTCAGGAACCGACGCGCTTCGGGCACCAGGCGGGACAGCACTTCGCGAAGCTCTGCGTTTTCGGGAGGCATGACGTTTCCCAACTGCAGGAGGGGTGGTCCGGCAAGCCCCCAATACTACGGCAGCACGCACGAAGCCGCAAGCGAGAGGAGACCGGGAAGCGACCACTCAGCGGTAGCGCGACTCGTCCCCCTCGTTCCACATGTCCGGGTTCGTGTCGAGCGCGTCTTTGACGAGGCCGGAGACCCTTGTCAGTTTCTCCACCGCATCCGGCGGCAGTGCAACGTCCCCGGCGCGGGCGTTCTGCGCGACTTGCTCCGCGTTGCGGGCGCCGGCGATGGCCGACGTGACGCCCTGCTGCGCCAGCACCCATGCCAGCGCGACGGCGGACAGCGGCTCCCCGATCTCTTCGCTTACGGTGCGCAGTTCATCCACCACGTCGAAGGCCAGGTCTATGACCTCCTCCCTGCAATAGCGGGCGCGCTTACGGGCCGCGGGCACGTCCTCGGGGCCTTCAAACTTGCCGGTCAGGATGCCCTGGGCCATCGGGCTGTAGCAGATAACGCTCACGTCGTGCTCGACGCAGACGGGGACGACATCGTGCTCGACGACGCGCCACAGCAGGCTGTAGGGCACCTGGTTGCTCTCGGGGCGCTCCACTTCGATGGCTTCGGGCAGGTCGCGCTTGCCGAAGTTGGACACGCCCCAGTGGCGGATATTCCCCTCGTCCTTCAGCGCCTCGAGCACGGCCGCGGTCTCGTGGAACGGGATGTCGTGGTTCGGCCAGTGCACCTGGTAGAGGTCGATGTAGTCGCTGCGCAGCCGCCGCAGGCTGGCCTCGCAACAGGCCCGCATGTCGGCCTCGCGCAGGTGGTTGCTCGACACCTTCGTGGCGATGATAGCCTCGTCCCGGCGGCCCTCCAGCCCTCTGCCCAGTATGTTCTCCGCGTAGCCGTCCCCGTAGGCCTCGGCCGTGTCGAAGAAGTTGATCCCTGCGTCGAGCGCGGCGTGTATTGCGCCGATAGCCGCCTGGTCGTCCTGTCCGGGGTAGGTCTTGTGCGGGCACATGGCCATGGTGCCGCAGCAGACGGTCGAGACTTCAATGTCGGTTCTGCCCAGTAAGCGGTATTCCACGAACGGTTACCTCCTGCTTCGCAAGTCTCTCATTACTCGACAACGAGTTCGTACCAGAGCGTTCGGTTTTCCGGGCCAAGTTTGAACGCGGTCACGTCGCCACCGCTCACTACCGGCTGGACCTCCTGCCGCCGGGTGCCGTCCGGCTCCAAACTGAAGGCGCGGACCTTCCGTCCGCCATTGCGGAAGGTCAGCCGAATGGGCACCCCCTCGCAAAGTGGCGGGGGCTCGCCCCACTGAGTGCCGACGGAGTTGCGCGCGTCGTTCCATCCCATGCTGCGATTCGCGCACCTTGTGACGGACGTGAGCAGATAGCGGCCGGGCTCACCCAGCGGCTGTCCGTCCACGGAATTAAGCAAAGCTACGGAGAAACCGTCCAGCGAAGTCTCGCCCGGCACCAGGCTAAATCCGGACTGCGTGAGGCTGCGGCCCTGCCCGAACCCGATCATCCCGGCGCAGCCCCGGCCGTAGAAGCGGACCAGCCCGCGCCCGCCCTGGACCCGCCACTCGAAGTCGCCCTGCGCCTCGGCACTTCGGGGTCGGGCTCCGCCTGCGTCAACTCCCACCCGTTCGCTCAGCCACGCATCGTCCGGGACGCCGCCGGTGTAGGCCGTCACCGCCCTCGGTCCCTGGCTTAGGAGCAGTTCCAGGCGCTGTGCGACGGGCAAACGCCCCGCGGCTGCGTCGGCGGCGGGCCCTACGGAACGCCCCCGCAGGATGGCCGCACAGGCCGGTTGCAATGCCAGCTTCACCGGGTTGGCCTTGATGTCGAAGAAGTGCTGCAGCCGGTCGGTCTCCCACTGGTCGTTGTGGCAGTAACCGAAGACGAACACGCCGTCCCACGCCTGGAAGGACCCGAACGCCGAGATGAGCGGGAATCCCTCGGCTTCGTAATGGTGCGGGAAGGGATGGTTGTACTCCGTACCGTGAACGGCCGCCCGAAGACCCGGCGCCCGGCCAGAGCGGCCGCCGTAGAACGCTCCGGCGAGTTCACCATCGGGTCGTTGACGACATACCAGTTCTCCCGGTCCCACGGCCGCCCGGGGAAACGCGGATGCTGCCAGTAGGCGTGCGAGTCGACGAAGTCCACGGTCTCGGCGGCCACGTGCGGCGTAGTGAAGCCCACCGCGGTTCCCGTCACCGGTATGCGCACGCCCAGCTCCCCGTGAAGGAAATCGCACATGCCGCCCCAGTAGTCGCCTTCGGTGTCGCGGAGGAAACGTACGACATCCCGTCGGACCGCCGGCGTTCGCCGTGCGAATGCGTCTCGCTGCGGCCACTGGACGCCCGTCTCCAGCCCTTCCGAGTTGCGCAGCCCATTGACCGCGGCCCTGCGGAGCGTCGGACGGGTGAAAGCCACCTGCAGGCCGTCTTTGGCCAGGTTACTCAGGCTCACCCGCGCCCCGCCGGAGCCGTCCGGCTCGGGGGTCTCGTCCCGGCTCGCGACGAAGAACAACTCGTAATCACGCCACCGGGGCCCTACCTCCAGTATGCGATTCAGCCCGAGGTGTTGCCACGGCTCGTGACTCATCATGCAGTTGAGTCGCACCTCGTCGGTCCGGTTGGCCCGGAGGCGGATGCGCAGGACGTAAGCCTGCCCCTTATCCACGGCTATCGGCGCCCACAGGTGCTGCACGTGCCACAGCTCCGGGCTGCCCTTCTGGACGGTGATGATGCCAATCGGCCCGGCGTCGGGGCCGGTTCCTTCTTCCAGCGTTGCGCGGGTATCTTCGATGGTCTGGAGCCTTCCCTGCACACTCGGGTCCGCCAGCAGGTCCTCCCCGTTCCCGGGCTTCCTGCCTTCAGCCCACGCTCTGCGCAGTGCGTCCGTGGTCTTGTATTCCGCGCTCAGCCAGCGGTTCCACTGCGCCTCGAGGGCATCGGTATAAGCCGCGGGCAGGTCATCCAGCCAGCCCCTCTGCCACGCGCCGAGCAGCCCGTCCTCGTTGCTGATCTCGACCATGGCCACCGCCGGTTCCTCGGCGTAGGGCTTGCCCGTATAGCGGTTCACGTGTCTCAGGAGCATTCGCGCGTAACGCTTCTGCTCGGCGATGCAGGCGGGGAAGAAGTTGTCCACCCCCTTTCCGTACTTCGGCACGCTCTCCCCTTCTGACGCGGCGGGAAATCCGTCGGCGGGGCCGTAAGTGCGCGAGACGTGCAGGTTCAGGTTGACGTAGATGCCGTATTTCTTGAGCTCCGCCACAAGATAGTCGAGACGGTCGAGCGCCTCCGGATGTAGACTCTCGTGCTCGAAATCGCCCCAGCGGTTCTCAGTGTCCCAGATCCCGTTCGGCCAGCCGTGCGCGTCCATATGATGAAAGCGCACACAGTTGAACCCCAGCGTGCTGAGGCGCCGGGCCATGCGCTCGGCCACGTCGTGTGGCGGGAAGCAGCCGGCGAAGCAGAGATTCGTGCCCCAAAACCGTACGGGTTGCCCGCCCTCACCAATGACGAAGTGGTCACCCTCCACGCGGACGAAACCGTCGGCACCCGCCATGCCGTCCGGGGCCGCCAGGTCAGCGGGGGCGGTGCCCTCGACCGGTCCGTCGTAAGGAATGCGGAAAGGGAAGCCTTCGAATTCGAGATCACTTTCTGCCGCGTGCCCGATGGCGGTAACCGCCGCCAGCCAGGCCGCTGCCAACACCACCAGCCTCAGACTCATGTGCTCCTCCGACGGACAGGCGACTCGGAAGTGCGAGCGGCTGCGCCCTGACTCATCGCTCGGGCGGACCGCCCCGGACCTTGTCCTGCAAGCGGCGGCTGCGCTCCACCTCAAAGTGGTAGGGTTTCACGCCCAGCTCTTCGGCCATCTGGCCTATAGTCACGTCGGGGTCGTTGGACCAGAACACGCCGCTCAGCTCGCGGTCCGACCAGTTGTAGCCGACCCTGTCGCCGTAGATGTCGGTGAAGCCCCGGCCGCCCCGGAGCTGCTGCGACCAGTGCAACACCACGTAGCTGAGATCGATCTGCTGAACCAGCACGTTCTCCGGATTGGTGACCTGGGCGAGTATCAGTCCGGCGGGATCGAACACGGAGACATTGTCGCCGCCCGTGCTGGAGACGATGTAGTAGCCATGCTCCAGCGCCCTGTAGCGGGGCAGCATCGTCTGCGCCGCGGCCGTGGGCCAGGCGATTATCTCCGCGCCTTTGCGGCCCTGCACCTCCCAGCCTTCGGGATAGCTCATGTCCCAGCAAATCTGAATGCCGAGCCGTCCGAAGTCGCAGTCGAACACGGGGAACTCCGTTCCCGGGGTCATCCCCTCTTCCAGCTCGTCTGTGCCGACGTAGGACACCGGATGCACCTTCCGGTATATGCCGACGACCTCTCCGTCACGGCCGATCAACGGGGCGGCGTTGCTGTAGACCTCATTCTCCGCGTCGTCCACCATGGCCATGGGCGCCACCAGATAGGTGCCGTGCTCGCGGGCCTTGGCCCCCAGGGTATCGAGCACGCGGCCTTCCAGCGGCACGGATCGTTCGTGGGCGCGGCAGACTCTTCCGCCCGTGAGGGCCTCTTCCGGGAGCACCACCAGGTCCAGACCTTGGTCCGGGTACTTACGCTTCGCCTCCATCGCGACCTGGTCTATGAGGTCGCAGAGCACCGGCAGGCGGTCGTCCAGATCCGTTGACTCGCCCCAGAAGTTCTTCAGAACGGTGCCGACCATCACCTTGCGCGGCGGCGCGCTCATTCGCGACGTTATCTTCTCTTCCATGCTCATGTGGGGAGTTTCCTCAGTCGATCGTTCGATGAAACCACTACAACCCGCGGCGAGCAACCACGCCGCCGCCAGGCCCAACACCGCGACCCCTCGTGTTCTTCCCGCCATGGCGCTCTCCTTGCTCCGCGGATGCGATTAGTGTCCGACCCGCAGGTTACTCTCGGCGGCGGATTCTGTCAAAGATGGGGAAGCGGCCGGGCCGCGGGTCAGACTTCCGCCAACTCCTCCTCGATGCGGGCTGCCAGGTGGTCCACTATGGCCTGGACGGCGCGCTCGCCGAGTTCCGGTGAGGCCGCCTCCCGAAGATCCTCGTCGAAGCGCCACGTGCCCGTGGGTGACTCAAAACCCCACGCGTTGGATCGAGGTGGGTGTTGGATGGGGATCTCCAGCTCCTGTTTGTACTCGTCCATCCGCACCAATTCCGGGAAGAGTGCCATGGCCATGGACGTCTCAAACTTGCCGGCGTGGTCGCACGGTTCCTGCCCGTCCACCGTCACACCCTCGTACTCCGGCTGGGCGATGATCCGCACCTCGTGCTCCGCCTGATACTCGTCCGCCGCCTCTTTGACCGTCTCCACCTGGTAGGGGCCGTAGTGGCCGGTTAGGAACACAATCACCCTGGCGCCCATCAGTTCGATGTTGGCAAGGAACTCCGTGAAAACGCGTTTGACCGTCTTCTTGCTGAAGGTGATCGTGCCGAACATCTCGTCGGAGCCCACCACGCCCAGCCACTGCTGGGGCAGCAGCACCGCGCCGGTCCTCTCCGCGAGGCGCTCGGCGATGCCCCGCATCTCAACAGCCTGTTGAAGAACTGGCTCTGGCCGCGTTGGGAACGCCGCGCGGTCAGATGCAAGGCGCGACGACGCAGGCGATGCCTTGTGCATCGTCGAGGAGGGGCGCTGCCGCAGACGGCTGCGCGCCGCCCCAACCCTTTGGGCCGCCGCCATTTGCGGCGCGGCCGAGCCCAGTTCTTGAACAGGCTGTTAAGGGCGTCCAGCCCCAGCGGCAGGTGGTCGGCGTGCCACTCCAGTATGCCGGTCGCCAGAATGACCACGGGAAACCGTTCCAGCGCGTCGTCCAGTTCGGACGGCGTCATCTCTTCCGCTTTGTAAGTCATGGTCGGCCCTCCGCTCGGCTCACTCGGCGGCGGTGCCCGCCGGTTCGATGATACGTCCGCCGCCGGGGAACTCGCCGTAGTCACGCAGGTCGACGGTGCGGCCACCGCAGGCCCAGTCGAGGCCCATCTCGCTGGGCAGCACATTGTTGCGGTAGCAGGCCAGCATCTCCTCCTGTAGCCCCTCGACCCACGTCAGCCGCTCGGCGCGCTCCCCCTGCACGCGCACCCTGCCCGTGGGGAAGTCCACCGGATCACCCGCCGAGTCGTGAAGCCCGTTCACGCACACCGTGTGCGAGAGGGCGGCCTCGGGCGTGCACAGCAGGTCCTCACGTCCCAGAACGGCATTCAACATGTTGCGCAACTTGTCACGCCCGCCCGCCGCGGGTTCCGGATAGTCTTTGGTCGAGCCGTCCTCGAAGTGCGCCATGAAGGGCGCATGGCCCGGCTCGCTAATCACGGTGGCATCTTCGAACTCGAACGAGATCAGCGGACCGATGCCGTTGGTGACGGAGTGGGAGGCGTAGTAAAGCACCTCCACCCCCTCGGCGGTGCGGGCGCGGAGCGCCCCGGTGTCGAAGTTCTCGATGTCCTTGGCGCGGTATATTTCGCCGGTCACCTCCACCGGTCGCGCGCTGGTGTTCGCCGCGTCTCCCAGGCAGAAGAAGATGTTGTGCAGATAGTGCGCCGTGGCGTTGTTGATGACGCTGTCCAGCACCCAGCGTCCCTCGGGGTCTTTGCGGCGGCCGGCCCAGTTGTTGCGGCGGAAGTAGGCCTCCTTGCGCGGCCACAGCACGACGGTTTTGCAGCGTTTCGGCGCGCCGAACAGGCCCGACCGGATGTCGCGTTTCAGGTCCTGGATGGTCGGGCTGTAGGACCACTGGTAACCGATGGCCACCAGCTTTTGCGCCTCATCGCGCGCCGCTATCATCCGTCGCCCGTCCTGCACGGTGGCAGTCAGCGGCTTCTCGCAATAGACGTGCGAGCCATGGGACAGGGCCAGGCACGTCTGGGGGACGTGGAACTGGATGGGCGACGCGATGACAGCCAGGTCCGCTTCGGCCTCCCGGTAGAAATCCTCAATGTCTGCGTAGAGCGGCACGTCCCGCTTCTCCAACTCGTCCAGCACGCGACTGCCCTGCGGGTGCGGGTCAGCCGCCCCGACGATGCGGCAGTCGAACTCTTCCTGCAGGTGCATCAGGGATGCCACGAGATGAGCTCCGTATCCGCCGATGCCTGAAAACACAACTTCGATGGGCTCGTTCAACTTCCTTCTCCTGACCGTCCTGACCGGGAGTGCTACGAGTGCGTTGCGGCGCCATAGACCTGCGTAAACCCCGTATTCTGCACGCGCCCGGAGACCCATGCAAAGGAATCCGGGCCAAAGCGCCAAAAACCATCCTTCTTTGATAAGCCCACCCCACATGGCTACAATCCCGCCGACGCCACACGGGTGAACCGATCAGCTCAGGAGACCTGGAACATGAACCACCGCCAGCGGCTGGAGGCCGCTTTTCGTCTGGAGGAACCCGACCACACCCCCATCCTGGGCGGCTGGATAGCCTGCCCCGAGCACATAGCCGGGCTGGCCGGCGTGGACGAACGCACCTACTGGGACGACCCCATCTCCGTCTCCCTGGACGCCTATGGGGAACTCGGCTCGGACGGCCTCATCGGGGTTTTCGTGCCCAGCGGGCGGGAGGACTTCCGCTGCGTCGACCACGAGACCTATCAGAAAGCCGTTGGCGAGATGTCCCTGCGGGATGCGCTTGAGCGCATCGACGCGATGCCGCAGGGCGCTCAGATAGAGGAGGAGTTCGACTTCGAGGCCGAGTATGCGGAGTTCAGCCGGTCCTTGCGCGATATGCAGGATCGCTGCGGGGAAATGGTCTGGATGCCCGCGCAGTGGTCAGGGGGCGCCCGGGTAACCTGGTACGCCGAGTTCGGCTACGAGAATTTCTTCTGCATAGTCGGCGGCTATCCGGACCGCGCCCGGAAGCTGATGGAGGTCGGCGGTG
The DNA here is from genome assembly GCA_046483385.1 of Candidatus Brocadiia bacterium. GTDB lineage: Bacteria > Planctomycetota > Brocadiia > SM23-32 > SM23-32 > B1Sed10-231. The sequence goes on from JAWODG010000009.1 coordinate 28,282, forward strand.
CGCACGGCCATTGCCGCGGACGGCTGGTCGCCCGGGCCGTTCGTGACGGTCTCTACCCGAAAGCCGTCCTGCTGGGCGAGGACATCTGCACCCAGCGCGGCCCGATGGTCTCACCGCAGTTCCTGGAGGCGTACTACATGCCCGCGCTGGCCCGCGGGCTGGAGCCCCTCCTGGAGGCCGGCTGCAAACCCGTGTGGCACAGCGACGGCGACGTGCGGCCGCTGATGGACATGCTGCTGGAAGCCGGCGTGCAGGGGTTCCAGGGCTTCCAGCCCGAGTGCGGGATGACGCTCGATATGGTGGTCGAGAAACGCACGCGGGACGGCGACCCGCTGCTCGTGTTCGGCCCGCTGGCGGTGACGACCGAGCTTCCCGTCTGCACCCCGCGCGAGATCAAAGAGAAGGTCCGGCGGGCGGTGGAGGTTTGCGAAGGGCGGGCATCGCTGGTAATGTTCACTTCTAACACCATCAATCCGGACGTGCCGCTGGAGAACATCATCGCCATGCACGAGGCCGTGCGGGAGTGCGGCTAATTCCTGTCGGGGGGACCCATCATGCGCGTGGTTTACTTCGATCTCGATTGCATTCGTGCCGACCACCTGGGCTGCTACGGCTACCAGCGCGAGACCTCGCCCAACATCGACGCGGTGGCGCGGAATGCCGTGCGCTTCAACCGCTGCTACACCAGCGACGCCCCGTGCGTGCCCAGCCGGGCCGCCCTGTTCAGCGGCCGATTCGGCTTCAACAACGGCGTGGTGGGCAACGTGGACACGCCCATCCAGTACCCGCCGTTCCCGAACAGGCGCGTCCGTGACCGGGAGATGCCGATGGTCATGCGGCACCTGCGCGCCAACGGGGTGCGCCCCATCAGCTTCTCCAACTTCGCCGATCGGCACGACGCGTGGTGGTACCACTCCGGCTGGGACGAACATCACCTGATAAACCTGCGGCGGGGCTTCGAGACTTGCGACGAGGTCAACGCCGTCGCCCTGCCCTGGTTCGAGCAGCACGGCGCCGAGGACGACTACTTCGTCCACGTGCATTACTGGGACAATCACTTCCCCTACCGCTCCCCCGACATGCCCGAGTGGATGGAGCGCTTCGCGGACGAGCCGGCACCGGAGTGGCCCGACGAGGAGACTATCGCCGACCAGCACGAGAACTGGTACGGGGCGCGGACGGCGCGCGACCTGTGGGGCATCGGCGGGCAGGACGCCGACCGCTTCCCGTGGATGCCGGCCGAGATCCGCACCCGCGAGGATTACAAGAAGCTCATCGACGGCTACGACGCCACCATATACCAGGTGGACCACTACATCGGGCAGATCCTCGACGTGCTCGAAAAGCAGGACGTCCTTGACGACACGGTCATCATCATCGGCGGCGACCACGGCGACTGCTTCGGCGAGAACGGCATCTACATGGACCACTACACGGCCAGCGAGCCGGTTCTGCACCGCCCGCTGATCGTCCGCTGGCCGGGCGTCACCCGGGAATCCACCTGTGGCGAGCTGCTCTACCTGCTCGACCTCGCGCCGACCCTGTGCGACATGTACGGCATCGAGAAACCGCCGCTCTGGGACGGGGAGTCCTTCATCGACGCCCTGCGCGGCGGGGACTTCGAGGGGCGCCACTACCTTGTCTGCGAACAGAGCATCGCCACCGTCCAGCAGGCCGTCCGCACGCGTCACCACCTTTTCGTGCGCACGCTCTTCCCCGGCATCTACCCCATCGACGAGCCCTGCTGGCTCTACGACACGGACGGAGACCCGTACACGACGAACAATCTGGCTGACGAACATCCGGAGCTTGTCGAGCGCTACGACCACCTGCTGGAGCAATGGAAGCACGAGCAGTTCCGCAAGCACGGCCCGCATCCCGACCCGCTGGACGAGCTGGCCGAAAGGATGGCCGGGCAGGACATCTCGCGGTGGCTCGAGCACTTTCGCTCGACCGGCCGCGAGCGACACGCCGAGGACCTCATCGAGAGGATGGAGCAGTACCGGCCCGGCTTTCGGGGGTGAAAGCCGCTGCCGAACGGAAGAGGGGTTTGACCGGGGGGACGTACCATGGAACTCCGCAAGTGGACGAAGTGGGTTTGGGCAACCGTAGTGTGCGCGGCGGCGGTCGTTCCGGCCGTGCGTTGCGCCGGGGCCCAACAGGTGCGGCTGGAGACCATCGAACTCCCGCCGGGCTTCAGCATCGAACTCTACGCCCGCGTTCCCAACGCCCGCTCCCTGGCGCTCGGGGATGAGGGGACTCTCTTCGTGGGCAACCGCCGCGGCGGCGGGCTCTACGCCGTGCGGGACACCGACGGCGACCGCAGCGCCGACGAGGTCATCACGCTGGCCGAAGGCATGAACATGCCCAACGGGGTAGCCTTCCGCGACGGCTCCCTGTATGTTGCCGAGGTCAGCCGCGTCCTGCGGTTCGACGACATCGAATCGCGCCTGCGCGATGTGCCGGAGCCCGTGGTCGTCAACGACGGCTTTCCACGGGACGAGCACCACGGCTGGAAGTTCATCGCGTTCGGTCCGGACGACATGCTCTACGTCCCCGTGGGGGCGCCGTGTAACGTCTGCGAGCGGGAGGACGAGCGCTACGCCAGCATCATGCGGATGAACCCCGACGGCACGGGCCTGGAGGTCTTCGCCCACGGGGTCCGGAACACCGTCGGCTTCGACTGGCACCCCGAGACCGACGTGCTGTGGTTCACCGACAACGGGCGCGACTGGATGGGCGACAATCGGCCGCCGGACGAGCTGAACCGCGCCGAGCGGCCCGGCCTCCACTTCGGGTTCCCATACGTCCACGGACGGGGCATCCTCGACCCCGAATACGGGGACCGGGGTATCCCGGAGAACTTCACCCCGCCCGAGCAGGAACTCGGGCCCCACGTGGCGGCGCTCGGCATGCGCTTTTACACCGGGGATATGTTCCCGGACGAATACGACGGCCAGATTTTCATCGCCGAGCACGGCTCGTGGAACCGCAGCGTACCCATCGGCTACCGCGTCATGCTCGTCCGCCTCGAGGACGGGGAGCCGGTCAGCTACGAGCCCTTCGCCCACGGCTGGCTGCAGGGCGGGGACGCGTGGGGCCGGCCGGTGGACGTGCTGGTCATGCCGGACGGCAGCCTGCTGGTCAGCGACGACCGCGCGGGCGCCGTCTATCGCATAAGCTACGACGTTGACACGGGGCGGCCCGCCCGATAGCATCCCGGGCATGTCGCGGCGTCGGCCCGCCGGCGCCCACTCCAAGACTCTGCACCGCTGGAGGCAGTGATGGCTGACACTCTGCGCGTTGGCGTTCTGGGACTCGTCCATGACCACATCTGGAGCAACCTTCCGCCGCTGGAAGACCTTGAAGACGTCGAACTGGTCGGCGCCGCCGACCCGCACCTCGAGCAACTGGAGAAGTTCACCGAGAACACGGGCTGCGAGAACACCTTCACCGAATACGACGAGCTGCTCGACAAGGAAGACCTGGACATCGCCTTCTGCTACGGCACCAACCGCAGCACCGGCGACCTCGTGAAGATGGCGACCGCGCGTGGCCTGCACGTGATGAGCGAAAAGCCGATGGCCAGCGACCTCGGAGTGGCCGACAGTATGCTGGTGGCCGCCCGCAAGGCCAGCGTTGTGCTGATGATCAACTGGCCCATTGCGTGGTCCCCCGCCGTCAACTACGCCTACGAGCTGGTGCAGGAAGGCGCCATCGGGCGCGTGTGGCAGCTCAAGTGGCGCGGCGGCCACTGCGGCCCCCAGGAACTCGGTTGCGACCGGCACTTCTGCGAGTGGCTGTTCGACCCGGTCGAGAACGGCGCGGGCGCGCTGTTCGACTACCTCGGCTACGGCGCCAGCCTGGCCCGCCTGTTCATCGGCCAGCCCAACCAGGTCATGGCCATCGCCGGCCGCCTGGTCAAGCAGTACATCCCGGTGGACGACAACGGCATCGTCGCACTCGAGTACCAGGACGCCAACGCGGTCATCGAGTGCACGTGGACGGAGGCGGTTCCGCACGTCCCGCCGCATGACCTCATCGTCTACGGCACCGAGGGCGTGCTGATCGCCGGCCGGAACTCCGTGAGGCTACACACGAAGGAAGACCGTGAGGGCAAGGAGCTGGAAGCGCCGGCCCTGGAAGCCCCCAGGCGGAACGGCCCGGAATACTTCGTGCACTGCATCCGCAACGACGAGCCGGTCGAGGGCATATGCAGCCCGGAGAACGCCCACGACGCCCAAGAGATAATGGAGGCGGCGCGCCTCTCCGTCCTGACGGGACAGCGCGTAGCGCTGCCGCTGGTCGACCACTTGTACGGCGTCTGACGTTCCGCACAAACATGAGCAATGCAGGAATCCACGGTTTGACGCCAGACGGTGGCGTCCACGGCCCGTTTGTAGCGCCGGCATCCGTGCCGGCCACGCGGGGGCATCTTGCCCCCGCGATGCACGGGACCCCACCCGCGCTGAACCGGTACCGCGACCGCCGCCATGCCGTTGGCGGAGCCATGCTCCGCACCTGGCACTACGCCACCGCGGCGAGTAGTTCGGGCGGTGGTGTGGCGCCGCTCGCGCCTTTCAGGACCTCCGCCTTTCCGTAACAACCCACGGACGGTGGGCATCCGCCATGGATAGCGACGGCATACAGACCATAGCCGACATCCTGCCCCGCCGGGCCGAGACCACGCCCGGCCGCACCGCTCTGCTGGAGCTGGGCCCGGACGATGGACTCCGGCGGACCTCCTACGGCGAGTTGAAACGCCGGGTGGGCGCCCACGCGGCCTACCTTCACGCCGAGGGCGTCCGCCCCGGCCAACGCGTCGCCGTCGTCATGCCCAACTCCAGCCGATGGATCGCCGACTATTACAGCATTTTCCGCCTCGGCGCGGTGGCCGTGCCGCTGGAGTATGGCGTGCTGGAGAGCGACCCGGCGCGCATCCACTACGCGCTGGAACACTCGGAGGCGAGCGCCGTGCTCTGCGAGCCCGGGGACGAGGAGGCTGTCAGCCGGCTCACTTCGGCGCGGGTCCTGACCGGGGCTGAAGAGTCAGGCGGGGAGCCCCCGCCCCAACCGCCGGTCGCGCCGTCCGACCTCGCCCAGATCCTCTACACCTCCGGCACCACCGGCCCCAAGAAGGGCGTCGAGCTGACGCACCGCAACGTCATCTTCGACGTGGACAGGTCCTGCCGGCGGTTCGGCGTGACGCCGGACGACCGGCTGCCCGCGATGCTGCCCTACCACCACGCCTATCCCCTCACCACGACGGTCGTGCTGCCGCTCTACGCCGGCGCCAGCCTGGCCGTCGGGGACATCCGCGACCGCCGCAGTCGCATCCTGCTGCGGGAAAGCCGCCCGACCGTTGTGGTCGGCGTCCCGCGCGTGTTCGAGTCCATCATGGACTCCATCCGCAGCACCGCGAACCGCACCGGGCGGCTCGGCCGCTTCGAGGCCGCCTGCCGGCTGGCCCGTCTGGTCAAGCAGTGGACGAACCTCAACCTGGGGCGCGTGCTGTTCCGGGGGCTGCACGTGCGGCTTTTCGGCGGCCAGCAGCTCCGGTTCTGCGTCAGCGGCGGCGCCCGCGTCTCCCCCGACCTGCTGAGGCAGTTCTTCGTGCTCGGCATACCCGTCGTGCAGGGCTGGGGCATGAGCGAAATATCGCCCGTCGGGGCCGTGCAGGACTTCAGCACCGCGCGCTTCTACTTCACCCGTCACTACGAGCGGAAGGCCGGCTCCATCGGCCGACCGCTGGACGACACGGACATTTCCTTCACCCAGAGTTCCGTGGAAGAACTCTCCTTCGACCTTGAGCACTGGGGCGAGATGGTCGTGTCCGGCCCGCACGTGATGCGGGGCTACCACAAGGACCCCGAGGGCACCGAGCGTCAGATGCTGGACGGCGGCGTCCGCACCGGCGACATTGCCCGGCGCGACCACGAGGGCGACCTCTACATCGTCGGCCGGGTCAAGCACGTCATCGTGCTGGCCAACGGCAAGAAGGTCTTCCCCGAGGAGGACCTCGAGGAACCACTGTCCGAGTGCGAGACCATCGAGGAGTTCGCCGTCCGCCCCATCACCGACCAGAGCGGCTCCGAACGCATCGGCATAATCGTCCGCCCGGCGCTTGAGCAGGTTCGCGAGGCGGAGACGATGGGCGAACTCTATCGCCTCATCAAGCGGGACATCGACGAGGCGCTGGCGCGCGGGCCGGGCTACCTGAGGCACTACAGCTTCTGCCTCACCAAGTGGACCGGCTCGGAGTTCGAAGAGCTGGTCAAGACCGGCATGGGCGACCCGTCCCCCCTGCGCAACGAGTTCGTCCGGGAGCGCTCCCACGCCGCCATGCGCGACAGCAAAGAACCCACACCGTGGGAGAGAGATTAGTTGTTAGTTGATAGTTGGTAGTTGAGAGCTACGAGTTGATACTTGATAGCCGCCAACCGCGTGAGCCTCGATGCCGTACCACTAACAACCAGTAACTATCAACTCTGTGAGGGCAACTATCAACCCCCGTCCATCGGGCTTGCTCCTGTCAGGCTTTACTGAGCCGTCGAAGTCCCGCCTCGTCGCTGACAAACGAAGCAGCGCCCACAGGAGACGGACGACTCGGCTCAAGACGCGTCGGAGCAAGAGGTATCCGTTAAGAAAGTGAAACAGAAGCTTGACGAAGCCACCGAGGCAGTGGCGGCATACTCGCAAAAAAAGACGGACGAGGCGTTGGCGCGAGCGCGAAAGCGCCTCGATGAGTTCGAACAAGAAACCGCGGCACTGAAAAACGAGATGGGGCA
>JAWODG010000040.1:0-4011 GCA_046483385.1 Candidatus Brocadiia bacterium
CCGCGCCCTCGGCCATCACATGGAGATCCGCGGACTCGGGATCAGAAGAGCGAGGACCCCTTTCAGGCCACCCGGCGCAGGGCCTTCAGGGGACGGTGCCTGGCCGTCATCCGGTCCGCCGGCAAGCCGGGCACCATCAGGCTCACCGCGAGATCAGAGGGCCTGGCCCAAACCGAAGTTTGCATTACGGCGCAGGCCGAGATCGACGGGTAGACGACGGACGATACGCGAATGGACGCATCTGGTTGCCAGGGCACGGGCGCGCGCTGCCTCGGGAGGTTCTCGCTGCCGGGCACACTGGACAGGGCCGCTCGGGGGTGATAAAAGCCGCTGACGCGTGCGGTTGACAGGTCATTCTGCCGAATCAGGCCCGTCCCGGGTTCGATGACGTCCTGATTGGAGGATTGCGATGAAACGTGTCCTGAGAGTCTGCGTTCTGGCCTTGACCATCTGCCTGACCGGCGCCGCGGGAGCGTCGGCCCATCTGGCAGAGATCGGCGCGGGTGTGGGGCCGGACGGCTGGACGCTCTTCGAGAAGAGCCCGGGCACCCGCGTGATCTACGTGAGCAGTTCCGGGTCAGCTACGCCAACGACGGCCTCTCGCCCGAGATGCCGCTGAAGACCCTCGAGAAGGGCATGTCCCTCTTGCGCCACGAGTATCCGGACTGGCTGCTGCTCAGGCGGGGTGACGTATGGCAGGAGGGTCTGGGCGGCTGGTTCAACTACGACCGCGGCGGTCGCAGCGCCACAGAGCCGATGGTCATCGGCGCCTATGGCGACGGGGAAAGGCCCCTGCTGAAGGTCGGCCGGCAGAAGTTCTTCCGCGTCGTCACCGGACGGAATATGCCCGTTGACTGGCCGGGTGTGGGCAACCTGGCCATAGTGGGCCTTCACATCTATGACCACATCGGCGATCCGGATTCCCCGGATTTCGACAAGTCCGAGGAAAAGGGCGGAGAAGGTCTTTCGTGGCATTCGACGGGGGCGAACCTGCTCATCGAGGACTGCTACTTCGACTACACCGGGCTGGCTGTGATAGGTCATGGCCCACGCATCAAGGAGGTGGAGGAAAAGCTGACCAACTTCCAGCTCCGCCGCTGCGTCGTCGCCAACAACTGGAGCTCGAGCGGCCATTGCCAGGGCATGTTCCTGAACGATGTGCATGGGGCGTTGATCGAGGAATGCGTCTTCGACCACAATGGCTACAGCCTGGAAATGGGAGACTTGCCCACCTGGTATAACCACAACATCTACATCAGCACACGTTGCGACGGTATTGTGGCGCGGGGCAACATCATCGCGCGCGGGTCCTCGACGGGCATCTACTGCCGGACCAACGGAGTGCTGGAGAACAACCTCTGCCTGGACAACACCCCCTCACTGAACCTGGGGCGCATTCGCAAGGCCCGGCCCGGCGGCGTCACCGGCCGCGTGGCCGGCAACGTGGTCATCAACGCCACCCCGCGAACCAACGAGAAGCGAACCATACGCGGCTGCGGCATCGAAGTGGGCAACATCAACAAACAGGGTGCGGTGGTGGCGAACAACATTCTGATTGATGCCGGCGAGTCCCCCGGGGCACTCGCGATCCACCCGGAGGGCGTCGGGGTCCACAACACGGTCTTCCGCAATAACATCGTGTATAACTGGGTAGCGGGCTTCCACGTGATCGGGCAGCCCTCGAAAGGGCATATCTCCGGCAACGTCTTCGCGGTCAACCTCCTGCAAAACCCCGACCGTGGCGAAAAGGGCTTGATCCACGTGCGGGACATGGTGGAGCCGCGCGGCGTGGAGTTCCGCGATAACGTGTACTGGAGCGCCGCGGAGGTGTCCGAGTGGTTCCGCGTGGGGGCCGGGGACCGGGAGACGGTCGGCGTCGCCTTCAAGGAATGGTCACGGCGCGCGCTGGATTCCTCGTCCCGGGTGGGACGTGTCGAGTTCGCTGACCCGACCCGCACGGCGGCCACCTACAATGCCACGCTGGGGGGAGAGGCCACGCGGGAGGCGTTCCTGGCCGAGGCGTGCCAGCAGAGCAAGTCCAACTGGCGGCCCGAGTACAAGGCGGCGGCCGTGATCGCGTATATCCGCGAGCGGTTTCGGCCCCGCGGGGACGTCGGCGGTGCGGGTGCCGCGCCGGCCCGCGGAGACTGAACCGAAGGCCCGCCCGCGCTGACCTCGAGGATGTGTACTCCCCCGCGGGCGGACCAGTCAAGGCGATTTGCTCCGCACATCGGGCAAGAGAGGCCGCAGCCAGGGCGCGTCTGCCCGTTGAAGCGCATTTGGGCTGTGAGGGAACCGCCAACCGCCTCTCTTGTGAAACGGGCACTCACTGTCACGCTGGAGCAGATCGGCACCTACAGGGGCGTGGCGCGACGGCTGATTGAGGACGGCGCGCACATCCACCTCCATCAGGAACGCCCGCCGGTACGTCTGCTCGCAGGAGATGAGCCTCGAGCCCGACCCGCCGAACAGGTCCAGCACGTTCTCGCCCGGGCGGCTGCAGCAAGGGAGGCGCGCAGAAAAGTACACGGGACGGGCTACGCTACCTGCAGAATCGCTTCGGAGACCTGAGAGGGTAGATTTCCGACACCAGCAGCGAAGTTTTCTAACCGTGTCCGGTCCGGCCGACCATCCTCCTTCGCACTCCGCCGCAGGGGCAGAGCGCCAGGGGGCCGTACGCCGGAGACCGCCTGGCGGAAGTCGCCTGGCTATAGCTGCTGCCGTTGCTCGATCCCGCAGTCTATGTAGATTATCTGGCACGGCTCCCGGGCGGTCACCAGCAGACGATTCTCGCGCTCGATCGGCACATCACCCCCGAGGATCCACGCCCGGCGGTGTCCCGGAGGGCTGATCATCCGATCAAACGGATTGCCAAAGAAGCGAGAGGCGTCGTCTGTGGGCTCGAGATCCCGACCGTTGAAGCTCAACCTGGAGAACAGTTCTGCGGAGCACGGTTCCACGGTGTGGACACGCAGGCGTCCCATCCGTCCCAGGGCGAGCGGAAGCGCCTGGTGTTGCCCGAGCTTCAGGGCAGCAGCCGGAACATCTGCGGGCGGCGAACCCGGTGAAGGCAACGGGAGGCACGTCTATCGGGTATAATGCGGGGCACGTGGAGAGGCCTCAGCCGCAGCGGCAGATTCGGCGGGAGAGCACAAGGAGTGAAGGAAGGCCCCGACAGTTGGGAGGCGGCTTACCGGAAGCGGCCCACCTCCGGCTACGGCGAAGCCGGCCATCATCCCCGGGCCCCATCGCTTGCGAGCCTGTTCAGCGAGCGGAATGTGACGTCCATTCTCGACCTGGGCTGTGGCGACGGCGGCAATCTCGTCTTCTTCGCAGAGCAGGGGTTCGCGGTCTCCGGGCTCGACTATGCCCCCACCGCCCTGCGCCTGGCACGGGAGTGGCTTGCCCGGGAAGCGCTCGAAGGCGACCTTCGCTCGGGGGACATGCGGGACCTGCCGTGGCCCGCGGACACCTTCGACGCCGTCATCTCCGTTAAGGTCATCAACCACAACACGGCAGCGGGCGTCGAGGCGACCATAGCTGAAGTGAAGCGCGTCCTGCGGCCCGGGGGTTACTTCTTTGCCACGGTGGCCAGTCACCCTCCGCCGGAAAGGTGGTTCGAGAGGGAGCCCGTTGAGGTTGAGCCGCGCACCTACGTCCCGGCTCTGGGACACGACAAGGGGGTGCCGCACCATTTCTTCACCGAGGACGAGGTGCGACACCTGCTGGACGGTTTTGAGGTGCTCGAGCTCGTCGCGGAGCGCAGCATCCAGTTCCTGGCCCGAAATCCTGGATACTGAAGGGTTTAGGGGAAGTTCGACGCGGTTCGGGCGGCCGGAGACCTGGATTAACCACGAAGTTCACGAAGCTCACGAAGGAACGCGAGGAGAATGGACAGCAAGTCTTTGCTTATCCTGGACCTTCTGGCGTCTTCGTGCCGCCGCTTGCGGGGCCCCTCCCCCCCTCTGTAGCTGCCGGCCCACGGGTCCCCGTCATGGACGATCCTGCGGC
>JAWODG010000067.1:0-32846 GCA_046483385.1 Candidatus Brocadiia bacterium
CGATGCTGCGGATGCGGGCCTGCAGGTCCTGGATTCTCTTCTCGACCTCTTCGTCTTCGGCCAGCTCCGTCAACTGCTGGTCAATCTCGGCAGCCTTGCGCTTCACGTCTTCCAGGGTCGGCATCTCCTCCAGCGTCGGCCGGGCATCCTGCAGCTTTTCCTTCAGTTCTCGCAGCCGGGCCTTGCGCGTAACGGCCTCCCGGATGGACTCGGCCTTCTGCTCGCCCTGCGCCAGCAGTTGGCGGGCCTGTTCGCTCAGTGTGGACAGGCGGCTGCGGCCCTCCTCCTCGAAGCGCCGGGTCAGCTCCATGACCCTGTTCTGCATGTCCTGGATATCTTCCTCGAGGCCGGCCTGAACCTCCTGTATCTTGGCGAGCGTATCCGCCAGCACGGAGTTGTAGTCCTCGACGACTCTGTCCTGCTCCTCCGGACTCAGTTCTTCGGCGGCCAGTCTTCCGGCCAGCTTGCGCTTATTGTCGAACAGCTCCTCGGTCAACTCCAGAGCTTCCAGGCGCCTTTGCTGTTCGGCCACGCGCTGGGCCAGTTCCTTCTGCTTGTCCAGCAACGCGAAGAACGCCGGCTTCAACTCCTGCCACATCTCTTTCTGCCGCGCTTCGTACTCTTCGATGAGCTGCTGGACGTCCGCCCGGAGTTGCTCCAGTTCCTTCTGGTGTTCGGCCAGGATGAGTTGCGGCAGCTCGCGGGCACGCTCACGCGCCTCCTGCTCCCCCTGTGAGCCGGGGACCCAGTCGCGCACGAGGAACAGCGCCGCGTCCGGGGAGGCGGGTTCGCCGTCGGCCCACGGATAGGGACGGTCGCCCATGACGGCGGCGGCCACGTTCCATTCAGTTCGGGTAGGCAGTCGTTTCAGTTCGTGTATTGCGTAGAACTCGGCCTCTTGCCGACCCAGGCCGGTTACCGGGGCCTGAGCCCCGGCCGTTCCCGGCTCAACTCCGAGCCATTTAGCCGGCACGACCTGGTCCGTGGCGCGCAGGTATTCCACGTACTCCCCCACCGTGACCGGGTCTTCGGAGATGAAGACCGACGCCCCTTCACGGATGGGCGTCATTCCCGGCGGCGCTGTGGGTTGCTCCTCCTCCACGCGGACCACCCGTTGCGGCTGGGCTTCTTCGGGTTCCTTCTTCTCGCATCCCGCGAGCAGTGCAAACACACAGATGGAAAGACATAGTGCTTTGCGCAACATGTTGCCGCCTCCCTGTTTCCTACGGGTACTCGTCGGCCTCTCCGGCGTGTCCATGATAAGCAATACCGGCGGCCCAAGTCCAGCGCTCACTCGCCGGGCGAAGGCCCTTGCTGGTCAAGGCATTGCTCCAGTTTGCTGACTTGCTTCTCGAGGCCGCGCAGTTTCTCGAACAACCGCGGCAGCCGCCCGGTGAGGGCGTAGATGCGCCGCTGGTCGCTAATGGGCCGCGCCGGTCGGCCGAGCAGGACCGCCCCGGCCTCGACGTCGGTGTGCACACCGGTGCCGGCGCCCAGAACAGCACCGTCGCCTACGGTCACGTGATCGCTGATACCGACGTCCACGGCGACGATCACGCCTTCCCCCAGCCGCACGCTGCCGGCCAGCTTCGAGCCGCCCGCCATGATGCAGTTGGGACCAACGTGGCAATTGTGGGCGATGTGGCAGTGGTTGTCTATCTTGGTTCCGCTCTCCACCACCGTGTCCTCCATGGTGCCCCGGTCGACCGTGCTGAGGGCGCCCAGTTCGACATCGTCTCCGATGCGGACGCTGCCCGCCTGGGGCATTTTGACGTTCCGTCCCTCCCGCTGCAGAAATCCGAAGCCCTCCGCTCCCACCACGGCGTTGTAGTGAATAATGCAGTCGGCGCCGATGGTCACTCCGTCGTGGAGGGATGCGTTGGCGCACACGACCGTCCGCGGTCCGATCCGGCAGTTGTGTCCGACGTAGGCGCCGGGGTGGATGACGACGTCGGCCTCCAGCACGGTGCCGTCTCCTACGAACGCACCGTCACCCACCGCGACACTCTCGGCGAGTTCGGCCTCGGGGCTCACGTTGGCGCGCGGGCCGACCCCCTTCGGCGCGGGAAAGCGCTCGGCAGCGAACTCCTCCAGCGCACGGGCGGCGGCCACCTCCGGGTCCTCGCAGACCAGCACGACGCCGTCAAAGCCCTCCGGCTCCGACGGCGCCAGCAAGATGCCGGCCGCGCAACCTTCGATGGCGTCCAGGTGCTCCTCGTCTCTCACGAACGCCAGGTCGTCCGGACCGGCCCGGGACGGGTCGCGGATGTCGGTGATAGTGACTTCGGGGGAGCCGACGAGGCGCGCCCCCAGCATCTCGGCCAGTTCCTGTGCGGTAAGTGTCGGCATGAGTGTCTCACATGAATGTCGGCGAAGCCAGTGAACGGCCCCCCGTCGCGTCCTTGCACACACATGCTACAGAGGGCACAATGCCGGGGCAAGAGTGCGCGCCTATTCTACCATGCGGGAACGCACGGACAACGGCTTGGTGAGGCCAAAGGGAGGTGGCCGTGCCGGACGTCGGTGACATCCGTTACATGAGAATGGCCCTGCAGGAGGCCGAAGCCGCGTTTCCGCAAGGAGAGGTGCCCGTGGGCTGCGCGGTGGTGCGCAACGGCCGGGTCCTCGCCCGGGCGCACAACCTGCGAGAGACGCTGAGGGACCCCACCGCCCACGCGGAGATACTCGCCCTGCGAGAGGCGGCCGAGAGCTACGGCGCATGGCATCTGGACGGCGCGACCGTGTACGTAACCGTCGAGCCGTGCTGCATGTGCGCCGGGGCATTGGTCAACGCGCGAGTGGAGCGGCTCGTCTATGGCGTGGCGGACCCCAAGAGCGGTGCGTGCGAGTCTCTGTTCAACATTCCCGAGGACGAGCGCCTGAACCACCGGCTGGAGGTGCGCGGCGGCGTTCTGGCCGAGGAGGCGCTGGCGCTGCTGAGGCGGTTCTTCCGCACCCGGCGCGGCGGTTGATCTGCTGCACGTAGACCCGTTCCGTTGCAAGAAACCGCCGTCTGGCATTATCGTGGCGGACGTCCGTGCAGGCGACAGGACAAGCCACGCACCACTCGCGGAAAGCGGCCATGTCCGACATCCCCCCCGGCAGGCGAGCGGACAGCGACGGGCCACCCCCGCGTCGCCGGCCACTGATACCGATCCTCGTTGGGACGGTCGTCGGCATTGCGCTGGACGGCACGCTGAGGCCGCCGGTCTGGTTCTGGATGGCCACGGGGACGGTGGCTCTGCTCGGCGCGGTGTGGGCCCTCCGCCGGCCCCGGGCACGGTGGGCCTATTCGGCCTTCGCTCTTCTGCTGGTCGCGCCCGTGGCGGGCAACTATCACACCCTCCGGTTCCGCCTCCAACCATCCTATCATCTGCAGAACCGCGCCGTGGAGCAGGGGGGATTATACCGGGTTCGCGGCCGGGTGGCCCGAGAGCCGCGCTACCATCACCGCCGTGACCCTTTCCACCCGGAGTCCACCTTGCCGCGTTTCTGGTCCCTGAAGGTAGAGCTGAAGGAGTTGGCCGGGCGCGAGGGATGGGAGAAGGCCGCCGGCGGTCTGACGGTGTTGGTGGACGCATCGCCGCCCGAGGTCACTGTGGGCGACGTGGTGGAGTTCCCTTGCCTGCTCTACGCGGACTCGCCCCCGACGAATCCGGGCCAGCGAGACGGTGCTGTGCAGAGCCGGCGGCGCGGCGTGTATGCCCGGGCACTGGTGCGGGACGGCGGAGCGGTGACAACGCTCCGGAACGCACCGTGGTACAGGCCCTCGACGGTCATCGGGGCCTTCCGCGCGGGGCTCCACCAGAGACTGAAGGAGCACCTGCCCGGTGATGCGGACACCGGCCTGCTGGGGGCGCTCTTGTTCGGGGACCGCGCATCCCTCACTCCGGAGGAGCAGGACCTTCTGGCGGAGTCGGGAACCCTCCACTTTCTGGCCATCAGCGGTCTTCACGTGGGCATTTTCTACCTGTTCGTCTCGGGACTGCTGCGCACGTCCAACCTGTCGGTGTGGTGGCACCATGTGGTGACAATTGGGCTCGTTTGGGCCTACGTTCTGTTCACGGGCTTCCACACGCCGGCCGTGCGGGCGGGGGGCATGATCAGCCTCATGCTGGCCGCGCCGCTGCTGCACCGGCCGCGTGACGCCCTGTCGGGGCTGATGGCCGCCGCGCTGATGACGCTTGCCCTCGCACCCCAGCAGCTATTCTCCGCCGGCTTCCAGTTGACCTTCGTGGCGGTCTGGGGGCTGCTGTGCGTCTTTCCCCGCCTGGAGGAGGTCGTCTGGCCGTGGCAGGGCTTCGTGGAGCGGGCCCGCTCGCCGGAGGAAGCGACCCTGTGGGGCGACCTACGCCGGACCGGGCGCAGCCACCTGCTGCTCTCCTGCACGGTCTGGGTGGTTACGGCACCGCTTCTGGCCTGGCACTTTCACCGGGTCAGTTTCCTCGTGCCGTTGTTGAACCTCGTGCTGTGGCCGCTGGTGGCGGTCTTGCTCGTCCTCGGTTTCCTCATTCTGACGCTACTGCTTCTGGGCGGCTGGGGTGCGCCGCTGCTGCTTTCCGCTGCGCTCTTCGTGGCGGGGGATATCAAGGTGTTCCTTCGGGCCGCGAGCGGTCTGCCCGGCTACGGCGTATACCTTCCGGCACCACCGATCTGGTGGTTGGCGCTCTTCTTCGCGGCGGTGGGCGCGTGGGTTATGCGTCGGCGGCTCTGGAAGGGACGGCCGGTCTTCATCATCGCCGTGCTTGTGCTTGGACTGACCTACATATGGCATGACGCGGCGGTGCGGCTGGGCCGGGAGTTTAAGATGGTCGTTGCGGACGTGGGCCACGGCCAGTCCGTGGTGGTGGAACTGCCGCGCGGCCAGACGGCCCTTTTCGACGCGGGCGCGCGCAGCCCCCACGCGGCGGACCGCGTCGCCTCGATACTGTGGAAGGACCACGTTGACCACGTCAATGCCGCCGTGCTCTCGCACTACGACAGCGACCACTGCGTCTTCCTGCCATACCTTGCGCGCCGCTTCCGCGTGTCGCGCGCCATCCTGCCCAGGTTCCCTCAGCAACCGCCGCTTGAGGAGCCCGTGCGGGATCTGCTGAGCCGGCATCACATCCGCGCGCACCGGCTGGCGGAGGGCGGGGCCTTTGAAGGTGGAGGTCTGATGTGCGAGGTGCTCCATCCCGGCAGGCGATTTGCCTTCTCAGAAGGCGTGTCGCAGAACGACCTGTCGTTGGTGATCCGCGGCTCGTACGGAAACCTGAGTTTCCTCGTCCCCGGCGACGTGGAGGAGCGAGCCATTGAACGCCTCGTGCGGGACTACGGGCATCGTCTTCGCTCGGATGTGCTCGTGTTGCCCCACCACGGCCGCTATCATGCCGCGCTGGGACGGTTGCTCGACTGCGTGCGACCGCTGGCCGCGGTGGCCAGTGACGACGGTCCGTGCTGCGGCCCGCAGACGGAGAAAGAGTTGCGCTACCGGGGTATTCCCCTGTGGCAGACGGACCGCGACGGGGCGGTCATCGTGACCCTTCCGCCCGCCGGCCTGCGGATAGAGGGCCACGCGTCCGGCCGCTCCAGGACCTTCAAGCTCGAACAGTCGGAAGGGGGATCGGAATGGGCCCGAGCCTTGCCCGCCGAGTGATTGACGATCGCCGGTTCCTGTTCGGTGTCACCGCCGTTGCCGTGGCCGCCGGGCTGTTGGGACCGCTGATCGCCTACGATCTCTGGTGGCACCTGAAGGCCGGCGAGCTGATCCTGCAATCCGGAGCTGTTCCGCAGACCGACCCCTTCTCGTTCACCGTCGCCGGCGGGCCCTGGACCTACCACTCGTGGCTGTCGGGCGTTCTGCTTTGGCTGGTCTACGACATCGGCGGCATGGCGGGACTGGTCATCATGCGCCCGCTGCTGGTGGGGGGGAGCCTGTTGATGGGCTGGTTCATTGCCCGGCGACGCGGCGTGGGACCCGCCCTGGCGTCGGTGCTCGTTCTGGCCGCCTGCCTGCAGCTCAGGACGCGTGCGCTCGTTCGGCCTTACCTGTTCTCCTACGTCCTCTTCATGCCGTTCGTGCTGGTTTTGGAGGGAGTGGTCCAACCGGCCGCGCGCAAGGTGGGCGCGGACGGGCCGCCGCGGGCGGCGGACTTCATGTGGGGGCGGGGTCGACTTCTCCTGCTGCCGCTGCTCGGGCTGCTTTGGGTGAACCTTCACGCGGGGTTCGCCAGTGGAATCCTGGTGCTCGGCGCCTTCGGCGTGGGACAGATGGTCCATGTGGCGCTGCACGCGCGGCGGGGGTCTTTCTGGCGAGAACTACTCGTGGGACCTGCTGGGGCGCGATTTCAGGCCATGCTCGTCGCCGGACTTTTCCTCGCGGCCGGTACCGTGATCACGCCTCACGGGACGGGCACCCTCCTGTACCCTTACCGGCTGTTGACCGAGGTGCGGTTGGTCAGCCGTATCGAGGAGTGGCAGGCTACGCCGCTGAATCCCCATTACGGCGTCTTCTGGGCCATTCTGGCCGTCGGCGCGGTTGCCATTGGGCGCTCACTCTGGTTCAGCTACCGGCGGGGAAACCTCCGGGACGAGGCCGGTCGCTTCGTCACGGACGGGCTGCTGTTCGCCGGCTTCGCTTTCCTGGGCGCCCGCGCGCAACGACACGTGGCGTGGGTCATGCTTCTGGCGCCCCCGCTTCTGGGATGGCACGTTGAAGCTGTGTCACGGCAGCAAGGTGCGGACCAGCCGCCTTCGGGGCTGCGCTACGGCGTGCTCGTTTTGCTCCTGGCACTGGCGGTGGGCCTGTGGCCGGCCATTACCGGCACGCCGCCCTCTACGAGGCCCTCGCCGCGCAAGCTTCCGGTCGCTGCGTCCGACTTCATAGAGCGCCATGACCTGATGCTGCGACCGTACAACGCTTACTCGTGGGGCGGCTACATGATATGGCGCTTCTGGCCCCGCATGCGGGTCTTCATCGATGGGCGCTGCCTGGTTTACGGGGACGAACTTATCGGGGAGGCCATGCGGATCAACGCCGGCCATGAGGGATGGAAGGAAGCTCTGGAGCGCCGGGACGTCGAGATGCTGGTGCTGAAATACCGCAAGCAGGATGCGTCGCATTTTTTCACCACGACCCGGTGGCGATGCGTTTACTGGGACGACGTGGCCATAGTGGCGCTCCGGCGGGACATGCATGAGAAGCGGAGCGGGGAACTGCCGCCCCTTGATGCCAGCAATCCCGCCGTGTTCGACCTGATGCTGGAGGCCCTGTCGCCGGAAAGTATTCTGCCTGAGATCGATCTGGTGCTGGAACGCGACCCGAACTGCTGGACGGCCCACACCTTCCGCGCTCGATGCCTCCTGAAGCAGGCGCAACAGAACAAACAGGCCGGAGAGGACCGCCTGGAGGCGGCGTTCGCCGCTGCACAGCGAGCCGTGGAACTGGCGGGAAACCGGACCGAACCGTGGGAGGCCCTCGCGCAGGTGGCGCAGGCGCTCGGGAGGAATGCGCTGGCACAGCAGGCGGCTGGCAAGGCCGAGCGCTACTCCGACGACGATTGAGGCGCGTGGTCGGCGTGCTTCTCCAGCCATCTCTCCCGGATTTCGCCCGCGGTAAAAAACGAACCGGTGACGCATACCACGTCCCCGGGGTCAGCTTTCGCGAGAGCGCTTTCCAGCGCCTCCCGGGAGTCGGTCACGACGCTCAGCCCCTCGGGCGGCGTCAGGTCGATGGCACGGGCTGCTCGCTCAAGTTCCTCGGCCGCCATGGCGCGCGGGTTCTGCGCCTGGGTGAGCGTCAGGGACACGCATCGCCGCCGCAGCCGGTGCAGCATGCCCCGCACCTTCTTGCCCGCCGAACAGCCGAAGACGGCGTGCAGGGGGCGCTCCGGGAAGTGTGTCTCCAGCGCCTTCAGGAGCGCGTCCATGGATTCCACAGTATGGGCCACATCGAGAATCACCGCCGGTGAACGCTGCAGAACCTCCATGCGCCCTTCGATCTCGTAACGCGAAATCGCCGGAGCGACTTCATCCCATTCCATCTCCTCCCCGGCGCGCGCGACGGCAACCTCAACGGCCCCGACGGCCGCGGCCAGGTTGTCCAACTGATGGCGGCCCAGCAGGGGCGTCCGGACGTCTTCATAGGTGCGCTGCGGAGTGGCGAGCCGAAACCGCCACCCGACCGGCGCATCGACGTCGTCGGGTGGAGCGGCCATCGGGCTGGCGTCATCCACGGTGATATCTTCACCCACCAGATAATAGGAACAGCCCCGGGCTTCGGCCGCCCCGCGCAGGGCGCCAAGGGCATCCGGATACTGCTGGCGGCTGATGACCACGGGGACCCCATGCTTGAATATGCCGGCCTTCTCCAGTGCGATCTCCTCCGCCGTGTCGCCCAGCTTGTCCGTGTGATCGAAACCGATGTTGGTGACGACGCAGCACTCGGGGGAGACCACGTTGGTGGAGTCCAGCCGCCCTCCGAGGCCGACCTCGACGACAGCCCAATCGGCCTCCTGCTGGGCGAAGAAGTGGAAACCGAGGCCGGTCAGCAGCTCGAAGTATGTGGGCGCGCGCACGGTGGTCTCGGTTTCCTCGTCCCGCTTGCGCTGTACGTGGCGCTGCATCGCCCGCACGGCGGCCAGGAAGTCGTCGGGGCTTATCATGCGACCGTCTATCCTGACGCGTTCGCGGTGGGTTATGAGGTGAGGCGAGGTCAGCAGGCCCGTGCGCCGGCCCAGGGACGTCAGGATGTGGGCGGCTGCGCCCGCCGTCGTGCCTTTGCCCTTGGTGCCGGCCACGTGGATGATGCGGTAGCGTCGGTCGGGGTGGTCCAGCGCGGCCAGCAGTTCGCGCGTGCGCGAGAGGTTCAGGTTGCGACGGTTGTAGGACCACCGCCGCATCTTCTCGAAGTCCAGCGACTCTTCGAGGAAATCTACCGCGTCCTGGTAGGTCTTCAGTTCGCGCTCGGGGTCGGGCACGGGACCCTCCGGAGGTTGACAGTGCACAGGCGGGGAACGTACACTGGGCGGCCGCCTGACGGCCCAGCTTTCAGGTAGTTTCGCACCCTGAATCCACTAAGTCAACCGTCCACCCAACCGGGGGCCTCGCCATGCCTTTGGTCACCGACCTGCGCGCAACCCGCCGACTGCTGGATACGTTCCGCGACCGCGAGGTCGCCCTGCCCTGTTTCTGCACGGAGAACGCCTGGACCACGGAGGCCATTCTTGAGGCGACGGTGGCGGCCGGGAAGCGCTTCGACATCGAACAGCCCCCCGTCTCCATCTCCTTCTGCGGCAGCTACCACGCGCGGCGGCACCTGTCCAACTACTGGTACTGCGGCAACCAGAAGCTCGGCTTCCGCGGGCTGATGGGCGACCTGAAGACGCTGCTGGCGCCGGAGGGCCCTTACGCACGGTGTCGCGTCTTCCCCATGCTGGACCACGGCCAGCCGGAGGGGGACCAGTGGCTGCTGCAGGACAAGCTGGACGACTTCGCCATGGTTATGTTCGACGCCAGCCACTGGCCGCTGGAGGAGAACATCCGCCGCACGGCGCAGTACGTCCAGCACTACGGGGACCAGGTAGTCGTCGAGGGCGCCGTGGCGGAGCTGAAGGAGGCTCGCGAAGAGGGCGAAGCCTTCGCCATGACCACCCCGGAACAGGCCGACCGCTTCCTGCGGGAGACCGCCTGCGACTTGATAGTCCCCAACGTGGGCACCGAGCACCGGGCGGCCGAAGCCGGGCAGGCCGAATACTGCGCCGAGCGCGCTCGCGAGATCGCCGCCGCCGTCGGCTCGAACCTGGTGCTCCACGGCACAAGCTGCATGGGGGAAGCCGACCTCAGCGGCGTGCCGCACGACGGCTTCGTGAAGGTTAACGTCTGGACCATCATCGAGAAGACGGGGGCGGAGAAGATCGTCGAGTTCGTGTTGCGCAACGTGGGCAACCTCATCGAGCGGGACGAGTTGATGGAGCTGGTCGAGCAGGGTCTGCTGGGAGAGCTGATGGTCAAGCCTGAGTACGTGGATGAAGCTTTCGACGGCTACATAGGCCCGCACCTTGACTACTTCCCCGTAACCAATCTGCACGACGGGTGGGTCGAGGCGGTCGCAGAGGTCCTGCAGCGGTACTTCGAGATGTTCGGTTACGAACGGCTGAGGGACTGATGCCTCTCAGGCGGCTTCCTTGCGTTCGCCCGACGACGGCAGGGTGGCCGTCTTCTTCTTGCGTCCCCCTCCTTTGCCCCGGTTCACGATGAGTTCGTAGATTCTCACCACTACCCCCACCGCGATCGCCACCAGTATCCCGTAAACCATCATGACGAAGGCTGCTGCCGAGGCGGTGACCACGAAGTCGCGCGCGTTGGCGAACCACGGTGCGGCGACACTCATCCCGCCCGGCCCGCGCCGCACGGCGACCGTGGAGACAAGCGCCAGCAGAACCGCCAGCAGGCCGGCGCCCAGCGCGGCCTCCTTGATGCGCTCCAGCGGAGCGCACCCGCCCAAAGCCATGCTGAACAGCAGCGCGAACAGCACGTAGATGCGCGGGGAACGCCAGTCTGCCCGCGCCCCCTGCCGGACGACTCGGGTCAGCAGGGCGCCGGTGCCTTCCAGGAATCCCCGCAGTCCGCCCCCGTCAAGCGAAGCCAGCGACGGAGGAGTGTAGTCGAAATGCAGCGGCGCCCCGAAAGCGGTGTTGAGGGCCATGACGGCCAGCGCGCCGCCGAACAGCGGCGCCAGCGGCACCAGCACCTTCGCCACGCCGGCGGTGCCGTCCGCCTCGAAATTAATGTCACGTGAGGACAGCTCGTAGATGCGCACGCGGGTGACCGTACCGCCGCACAGCAAGGCCGTCAGCGTCATGGTGAACTTCCGCATGACCATGCCGGGCGCGGCGAGCAACTGGATGGGACGATGGGCGAGCGCCCCCGTCATCACGTAGTGAATCAACCCGCCCAGCAGAAGGCAGAGGCAGAGCCAGATGAACAGCGCCATGTATTCCATGTTATCTCTCCGGGTTGAGGCATGCGCAGGCATACCTTCCCCTTCGGGCGGATTCTGCCCCAAACGGCGGGGAAAAAGCAAAGCTTTCCGACAACACGGGCGATATGGGCGGCCAGAAGCCCTCTGAGGGGGTTCCCGGCGGGTGCAAAAAGGAACTCGCCGACTTCTCGTCCGGGCCTGCATGTGCAGAGACGCCCGGACTGATGTAAAGTCGTTCCGGTCGACTGTTGGACCAAACAACGTCCTGACTTTGGAAGGGCAATCGGTATGATCGCTTACCTGTCCGTGCTGATATGCTGTTTTCTGGGCCTGGTCACCATCGGCGGCCAGGCCACCCGCTACGTGGCTCCGGACGGCGACGACGCCGACCCCGGCACGCGCGACGCACCGTGGCGCACCCTCCAGCATGCCGCGGACGAGGCCGGGCCGGGCGACATTGTCTGCATCCGCGAGGGTGTCTATCGCGGACCGGTCACCGTGAGGAACTCCGGCGCACCCGGCGCACCCATCACCTTCATGTGCGCCCCCGGCGCCACTGTCACCGTGGACGGAGCCGGCGCGGAAGGTCGCACCGGCGGGGTCATCAGTGTGCTGGACGCCGGCCACCTGCGCATCCTCGGCCTGCGGGTTGTCAACGCCGAGCGTCGCGGACAGTCCGGCATCTTCCTGCGCGGGGCGCACCACGTCACCGTCCGCGACTGCGCGACGCTGAACACGCTCTCCTCCGGCATCAAACTCATCGAGAGCACGGACGTGGTGCTGGACGGCAACGAGATTGAGCGCGCCTGCCTGGGCGGCGCGGAGGAGTGCATCACGGTCAAGATCCGCTCCGACCGCGTGGAGGTGCGCAACAACCACATCCACCACTGCGAGAAGGAAGGGATCGACATCAAGGAAGGCGCCCGCAACGTGCGCGTCCACGGCAACCGCATTCACCACGTCAAGCGGCAGGGCCTCTACGCCGACGCGTGGGACCTGGAGACCTACAACATCGAATTCTTCAACAACGTGGTGCACGACTGTGGCTTCGGCATGGCGTTCTGCACGGAGAACAACGGCCTTCTCCGCGACGTCCGCGCCTACAACAACCTCATCTACAACAACGGCGGCCCGGGTATCGTCGTGGCCGACTGGGGCAAGGGCGAGACGCACGAGATACGCGACCTCCACATCGTCAACAACACGGTGGTCAACAACGGGGCCACGCGCAAGTGGGGCGGCGGCATGCGGTTCGAGAATCCCGCCGCGCACAACGTCGTCGTGCGCAACAACATCTTCAGCCGCAACTGGCCCGGCCAGATGGTCATCCACAAAGACGTAGCCGACCGCACCGTGGACCACAACTTAATCCACGGCGAAACGGAGCTGGAAGGAGACGAGGCGGTTCGCGGCGCGCCCCAGTTCGTGAACGCCGGAGAAGGCGACTTCCGCCTGCAATCCAACTCGCCCGCCATCGAAGCCGGCAGCGCCCGGAATGCCCCGGTCGAAGACTTCGACGGGAACCAGCGCCCGCGGGGAACCGCCGTGGACATCGGCGCCCACGAGCACCACCCCGACTGAAGAACCCGCCGAAGCGGTGCCTTGGTCATCGAGTCCGGCTGCTGTTATCATAGGGACGTTCGAACTGCCGTTCTTCGGATGGGGGCGGTCATGACCGAAGGCGATTCTTCCAGCAAGGCCATTGGCTCCGATTCCGAACTGGCGGAGACTGTCGCGCGTGTCGTGGAAGCGGCGGGGGCTCACGTCATCATCGGCGTGACCGAGAAAGGGAATCTCCCTCAACGACTGCAGCCCTACGCGGACCAATTCCGCGTGATCGCCGCCACGACAACCCGTGGGACGTACGAATCCCTGAAAGAGGCGGGGTTGGAGGCGCTTCGCCTTCCAGTGCAGGCTCTCGACAAACACAGGCAGGTGCGCCACGTGCTGTCTGTGGCGCTCAAGTCGCAGAGTGTCTCGGTCGGCGAGCTGGTCGTCTGCGCGGTGGGCCGGGACGTCTACCCGGACGAGGGCAATCTCATCGTCGTGGCCGAGGTGGAGCCGGGCCTGGAAGAGGTGGTCATCACCGATCTGGTGCAGCTCACGGACGGTATCCGCCCCAGGGCCCTCGAGTGCGCCCTCGTGGTGGCCTGCCGGATCGGCCGGGCGGCCCGGCGCGGCAAGCGCGTCGGCGCCATCATCATGATCGGTGATTCGCTGAAGGTCCTTCAGGGTTCAAGGCAACTCGTACCCAACCCGTTCCAGGGGCACGAGAAAGAGACCCGCATGCTCACCCGGCCGCAGATCCACGACGCCCTTGTGGAACTGGCCAAGCTGGACGGTGCTTTCGTGGTGCGAGGCGACGGGTTCATCCAGTCGGCGGGAGTCTTCCTTACCTCCCCCGAAACGGAAGACATCGACCTGCCTCCCGGTTTGGGGGCGCGCCACGCGGCCGCAGCGGCCGCCAGCGCCCGCACGGCCGCCACGGGCATCGTCGTCTCGGCCACCGACGGCAACGTGCGGGTGTTCTCCGGCGGCCGGATGGTGCTGAGGATGGACCCCGACATAGAACACGGCCCCATTCGTCCGGAAAAGTGACTTGGCGCACAGGTCCGGGCCCCGGGGGCCGGCACGAATAGCCGGCCCTTTGACGGCGGGAGGCGCAATGCAGTAGAAGTGGGGCGGAGGCAGCGAGCGTAGACCGTCCTGATCCCCCGGAGGACGCCCATGAGGAATTCCGAGGAGCTTCACCCGTCGTTCACGCACTCGCAGTATCTGTTCCGTCGGAAGGTGTTCAAGCTGTTCGGAGGCGCCTTCCACGTCTACGACGAGGCGGACCGGCTCGTCTTCTACTCCGAGCAGAAGGCCTTCCGGCTCAAGGAGGATTTCACGGTCTTCAGCGACGAGTACCGCTCCGAGCCCCTCCTGACCATCAAAACGCCGCAGATTCTGGACATCGGTGCCACCTATCACGTGCGCGACGCCGCGCGCGACGAGGCCGTCGGCGCTCTCCGCCGGAAAGCCTTCAAGTCGATTGTGCGGGACGAATGGCTGCTGCTGGACTCGTCACAGTCCGAAGTGGGCAGAGTGAGCGAGGAAAGCTGGTTCGGGGCGTTCGCCAGCCGGTTCATCAAACTGATCCCGCAGACCTACGCCGTCAGCGACACCCGCGAGGCGCAGGTGGCCGCCATCCGCCAGCACTTCAACCCGTTCGTGCTGAAGTACACGATGAGCATCCACGAGACGGACCCGCCGATCGACCGGCGCCTTCTTGTCGCCGCGGGCATCCTGCTGGCCGCCATCGAGCGCCGGCAAGACTGACGGTCCCCGGTGGAACTCGCACTGAACTGGTGGGCGAGGAGGGATTCGAACCCTCACGGTCCGTGGTGGACCACTGGATTTTAAGTCCAGAGCGTCTGCCCTTCCGCCACTCGCCCATCGCCGGTGGCCTGCCGCGCCGAAACCCATTGTAAGAGGCCCCCGCCGACGGGCAAAGCGCAGGCGCGCGCGCCGTTGACGTTGACAGCCCGGCGGGCGACGGCCACAATGCCATAGGTCACCTGACCGGATGGACCGACTGCACGACACCCACAGGAGGCTGAAGATGGACGAAGTTCGTGTTGGAGTCATCGGGATTGGCAACGTGGGCAGCTCCCACTCGCGGCGCTTGGCCGACGGCGAGATCGAAGGCGCCACGCTGGCGGCTGTTTGCGACATAAACCCCGCCCGGCTGGAATGGTCGAAGCAGAATCTGAGCGGCGAGTTTGAAACCTTCGAGGACGCCGCCGAGATGATGGAAAGCGGCGCGGTGGATGCCGTCGTCATCGCCACGCCCCACTACGACCATCCTCCGCTGGCCATCAAGGGCTTCGAGGCGGGCCTGCACGTGCTAACCGAGAAGCCGGCCGGCGTCTATACCAGACAGGTCAAGGAGATGAACCAGGCGGCGGCCGAGTCCGACAGGGTCTTCGCCATCATGTTCCAGCAGCGCACCGGCCCGGTCTATCGCAAGCTGAAGGACCTGATCGATTCGGGGGATCTGGGTGAACTGCTGCGCATCGACTGGATCACCACCGCCTGGTATCGGACGCAGCGCTACTACGATTCCGGTGGCTGGCGTGCGACGTGGGAAGGCGAGGGCGGCGGCATTCTGATGAACCAGTGCCCCCACGACCTTGACATGCTGCAGTGGCTGTTCGGCATGCCGGAACGGCTGCGCGCCACCTGCTTCTACGGTAAGTACCACGACATCGAGGTGGAGGACGAGGTATTCGCCACCATGGAGTATCCGAACGGCGCCATCGGCACCTTCAAGGCTGGCACGGGGGAGGCGCCGGGAACGCGGCGGCTGGAAGTCTTTTGCGAGCGGGGCAAACTGGTGCTCGAGGGAGACCTGAAGCTGTGGCGCACCCGCACTCCGGTGCCGGAGCACCTGCAAACCAGCCAGCAGTCCTTCGGCAAGCCCGAGTGCTGGGAATGCAGCATCCCCGTCGGCAGGCAGAGCGGACCCGGCCACGCCATCGTGCTGAGCAGGTTCGTACAGGCCATCAAGGGCGAGGGCGAACTGGTCGCACGCGGTGAGGAAGGCCTTAAGGGCGTGGCTCTGGCGGACGCCATGCTGCTCTCCTCGTGGAGCGGCGACGCGTGGGTCGAGATACCGTTCGACGACGACCTGTTCTATGAGAAGCTACAGGAAAAGATACAGGCCAGTTCCGGCAAGGCGCGCCAGGTGCAGGATACGGTCGAAGACCTGGAGGAATCCTACCACTGACCGCGCGGACGCCGCGTTCAGGGGCCGAAGGTCACGTTGCGGAACTCGGGCGGCGTGACCTCATCTTCCCCGTGCTCCCAGAAGATGCGCAGCCGCACATCTTCTAAGTCGGTGTTGTAGGCGGCAAGTTCCTTATCGCCCAGCAGCACCCGTAGTCTGCCCTGTCCGAAGTCGTAGTGCAACGAAAGCCGGTGCCAGGCCTCGGCCTCGTCGCCCATGGCCTCGTGCCCGCGTGTGCCGGCGAAGCCTTCGCCGCTGCCCTCACCGACAACATAGCCGGTACCGTCGAATGCGGTCGTGAATACGCGCCCGGCCGTATCTTCGAGCGCCAGCCCGAGCCTCGCCGTGCCGTCGCTCTGCAGCATGCCCCCTCCGGCGCGGAACTCCACCCCGGCCCGAAAGCCGAGGTTCCGCACGGTACGCATGGTCTGGCGGGCGGCGTCCGCGTCCTTTCGCCCGAGGCGCAGAACACCGTCCTGGACCTGCTGAGGGCCTCTGGCTTCCCAGAGCTCGGCGAGAAAGCCTTTCGCCGCTACTTCCTCGGCGGTCGCGGCGGCACTGACGGGCTGAGTGCGCAGCCATTGGCGCAGTTCCTCGGCGGCGCGCGTGGCCCGGCGGACGAGTTCTGCGTCATCGCCCAGGGCGGCAAGATCGTAGTTGCGCAGGGCAGCCCGGTAGTCTTCGGCCTCCCGGTACAGCTCCGCCAGCCGGAAGCGCAGGCGGCTCATCACTTCGCCGGGGGGGCCGTCCGCGCTGATCTCGGCGCTGTCCGTGACGGTGTCAAGGAATGCTTCCGCCTCTTCCCGCGCCGGCTTGCCCTCCAGCAGAGCGAGCGCCCACAATTCGAGCACCTTGTCGGTCGCTTCCCGTATTGCCCCGAGGCGTTCAGGCACTTCGTGATACCGCTGGTGGAGTCTCCGGGCCGTCTCGAGGGCTTCCCGGTGCCGCCCGCGCCGCGCAAGGTCGGTGACCCCGAGCAGCTCCCTCTGCCAGCGGGTATCGCTGCTGGTGGTACGGCGGTTCTGCCGCATTCGCTCACCGAGCGAGGCCGTCTGCTCGGCTTCGGGGAAGAGCTCTCGCAGGCGCGCGAGGACAACCTCCGCCTCCTCTCTCCGCCCTTCCTGCAGCATCTGTTGCCCCATGCCGTACAGCCGTTCGGCCAGCGCCGCGCGCGTCCGCCGGACGAGGTCATCGTCCGCTTCGGCTTCCTCCATCAGGGCCATGGCCTGCCAGTAGCGTCCCTCCTCTACCGCAGTTTCCACGATCGCCCGCGGGCCGGGGGACTCGGACCCGGTTTCCGCCCCGGCGGCCGGGCCCGCCGGCCACAGCAGTGCGGTCACAAGAAAGCCGGCCAGCACGATTCCGCCCGCGAGTCCCCAGGAGAGCGGGCTGACGCCCTGCCGCAGGGGGCTCTCCTGTTCCTCCGGCTCGGGTGGTTCCTCGTAGAACATCGAGGCCGGGTTGGTCTTCTCCACCAGCGGCGCGCCGCTGATGAGGTGCTGGTGGCAGAGTTCGAGGTCGCGGGCGAGGGCCTCGGAATCGTATCTCTCCTCGACATCCGTCTCCAGCATCCTCAGGACCATGTCGCCGACAAAGGGGGGTATGTCGGCGGCGAGTTCCTGGGGCGGCGCTGGCTGCTGCTCGATGTTGGCCTTCATGTAGCCCCGGCTGTCCGGCGAGCTGAACGGCGGCGTGCCGGTCAGAAACTCGTACGCGACGACCCCGAGACTGAAGATGTCCGAGCGACCGTCGAGCGCTCGCATCTGAATCTGCTCGGGCGACAGATACTTCGGCGTGCCGGGCACGCGGCGGTGGGTCTGCTCCCGGACTACGTCGGGCTCGCTGACGTTCTTGGCGATGCCCAGATCGGTGAGTTTGACGTGTACGGCACCGCTGGGATCATGGTCCAGCAGGATGTTGCCCGGCTTGACGTCCCTATGCACGATGCCCTGCTGGTGGATGGCCGACAGCGCACTGGCGCTCTGACGCAGGATGTGGATTTTGTCCGACAGCGGGAGTTCCCGGTCGCTGCGCATGAACCGCAGCAGGCTCTCCTCGACGAACTCCATCGTGTAGTAGTAATCGTCCCGCACGTAGCCCGACTCGAAGAACTTGACCACGTTGGGGTGCTGAACGCTGACCAGCATGCGCACTTCCCGGTCGCGCAGGCGGCAACTGGTCTCGGCGGGCCTTTCCTCGTCGGAGGCGAAGACTTTCAGGGCCACGATGCGCCCGGTGTCCGCGTCGCTGGCACGATACACCGTGCCCATACCGCCCTTGCCGACGCTCTCGAGCAGCGTGTATTTGCCAAATTCTTGCGGGTCCATGGCGTTTTGCGTCAGTCCTCCTGCTCCTCGTCGGGGCGCATTCGCCCTATCTGAAGGTAGTGGGCCAGATTCGCCGTCTCGTCAACGACCGGCTCGATGCGGCCGGCCCGGCTGGTCATCAGCGAGGTCAGCCCCGGCCCGTGTCCGGCCTGGGTGCAGCGGCAGTGGACCACCACGCCCACGCTGACCGCCCCGGGCATGTAGGTGCGCCCGTAGGTATGGTCGGCGTCCTCGACCGCCACGATGTCCCCCAGCCGCAGGTCTTCCAGGCCATACTCGGCAACGCTCTCCTCGCTGAAAAGCTGGATGTCATAGTCGCCGCTATAGGTGTGCGCCCGGCCCAGTCCACTCCCCATCATCGCCGCGGGGATGCGATGAGCAACGCGGACGTGCAGCATCTCGCCGTCCCACTCCGGCGCCATACGGCGCAGCAGCCGGGGGTCCAGATTCATCAGTCGCACATCGGGCACGTCCGTCAGCTCCAGCCCCATGCCGCGGGCGCGGATCTGTATCTTGTCCCCGATAACCAGCTTCTCCAGCGTCTCATCGGGGAAGTCCATGATAACGTGCTCGATGCCGCCGTGGGTCCCTGTGACGACTCCCTCGTCGCCCTTGGCGTCCCCGGAGACGACCCGGCCGACGTTGCCCACGCAGGCCAGTGTGTTGAGGGCGGTGTTCTTGGACTTGTCGTCCGTCTTGACCGAAACGCAGGGCTCGACGTGGTCCACCTGCCAGTTGAGGGCGCTGTCGCCGACCTTGCAATTGTAGGTAATGCCGCCCACGCCCGGCAGAATGGCGGGGCGTCCATCGGGGTCCACGCGCCAACTGCCGCGGCTCACCGGCGCCGATACTTCGCCCAGAACCGACATCTCCACGAGCCGGTCTTCATTGGTTGAGAGCTGGTCTTCCGTCACGATGTGGCGCTCCTGTGTCAGTTCTCGGTGGTCAGATCGGTAATCTCCGCCTCAGCGCGAGCGGCCAGCTCGGGGACGCCGACCTTATCCCGGAGCCGCGCCAGCACTTCCTCGGCGGCCTTCTGGTCACCCTGTTGCGCCAGACTGGCCGCGCGGTCGACTGCTCGGCTGAATGCCGCGTGAGCCAGTCGCTCCGTGAAGTCGCGCCGCTCCTGCAGCAGTTCCCGCGGCCCCTCCGGCAGGGTCTGGGCCTCGGATTCCCGGTACAGTTCGAGGGCCGCGGCGTAGTTGCCCTCGGCTTCCAGTTCGGCGATGCGGGCCAACGTCCGTTCCACTGATTCCCACAGCATCTGTGCCGCGCGTCGCTCGGCCCGGACGGCGGCCTCGGAGTCGGGGAACTGGGACTGCACCTGCTGAAGCAGTTGCAGCCCGTCCTCCGCGTTGCCGGCCTCCAGCGCGGCAATCCCTTGCTCGTAGAGCGCCCGTGCGCCGTCCGGCCCGGAGGTTGCGCCGGGCATGCGGGAGGCGGCCATGAGGACGGCCGCCACCGCCAGCGCCACGGCCAGCGCCACCCCCCCGACGAAGCCCGCGTTGACTCGAACCCTGCTGGACTGCTCCTCGCCCTTCTCACGGGCGGCCTCGGCGGCCATCCGAGTGCGGGCCCGGATCGCGGCCAGCGAGCTGGTGGCCCGACCTTTGCTACGCAGTTTCTGCCCCAGACTGGCCTCGTGTATCGCCAGCATCATGTCGTCTTGCTCTACGGTCTCGTCCACCATGTCGAAGCGGAACAGGACGGAGCTCAGCCGCAGGGTGTCACCCGCCTTCAGGACGGTTCTGTCCACGACGGGTTCCCCATTGACAATAGTGCCCTTCTTGCTGTTCAGGTCGGTCAGCACCCAGTCGCCGTTGACCCAGGAGATTTCGCAGTGGAACCGGCTGACAGTGGGGGTGACCACACGGACCGCGTTACGCGAGGAGCGCCCGATCGTAGTGACCCGGTTGTCCGGCAGCTTGTAGTAGCTGCCGGGCTCCGGGCCCTGGATCATAACGAGAACGGCCTGTCTGGTGGTGGCCAATGTGTCCCCCTCGGCTGGCTTACAGAGTCAAGATAGCGGCGCGCTCACGTGGATTGCAACGGTATGGCACCCTCGCGCGGGGGGTCCTCCCGCCGCAATAGCTGAAGCAATTCGGTCAGGTCGGCGGGAAGGGGCGCGGTCTGTTCCAACGGCCTGCCCGTTGCGGGCTGGCGGTAGCGGATCGACTGAGCGTGCAACGGGCAGCGATCCAGACAGAGACCTACGAGGTCGCCCGTCCTGCGGCCGACCATCCCGCTCAAATCCTCACCGGTCAGTTCCGAGCGCCGCCCGTAGAGCGAATCCACGGCGAGTGGGTATCCGGCGG
Source organism: Candidatus Brocadiia bacterium (assembly GCA_046483385.1). Classification (GTDB taxonomy): domain Bacteria; phylum Planctomycetota; class Brocadiia; order SM23-32; family SM23-32; genus B1Sed10-231. The sequence goes on from JAWODG010000067.1 coordinate 20,377, forward strand.
CGGCCAGGTGGACGCGTATCTGGTGCTGCCGGCCCGTCTCCGGATGCAGCCGCAGCAACGTGAAGTGCCCGAATCGCTCCGCAACCGCCACGTCGGTCACGGCGCGCTTGCCGTCGTCCCTCGCGGCGCGCATCTTCACCACGCTGCCCGGCATGCGTTCGAGTGGTATCTCCAGCCGCACCTCGCCGCGAGGGAAGCGGCCCTCGCAGACCGCCACGTAGGTCTTGCCCACCTCCCGGTGCTGGAACTGCAGGCTCAGGTTCCGCGCCGCCTCCGTGCTCTTGGCCACCAGCAGCACCCCGGAAGTCTCACGGTCCAGCCTGTGCACCAGGTGGGGGCGCACGTAGGGGCCGCCGGCGGGTGCGTCGCGGTTCAAGTAGCCGACCAGCGATTCATAGAACTCCGCCCCCTCGCCGTGTCGGCCGGGCAGCACCGGCCAGCCCGGGGGCTTGTCCAGGCACAGATGGTGCTGGTCCTCCGCCACGATCCGCAGGTTCAGCTTGCCTTCCGGCGGCGGCGAGAGTTCGGTCCCCTCCGGCAGGGCCACAACGTCCCCCGGCTGCAGGGTTGTGCTTTGCGTCGCCGGTTCGCCGTTGAGCAGTATCCGGCCCTCCGCCACATGCTGGCGAAGGGAGGTCTTCGATTCGTTGATCAGGCGCGCGCTCAGGAACTCGAGCAGTTCCTCTCCGGCTTCCTCCGGCCTGACCTCCAGCTCGTTACCGCGGGACATGACAGTCAACTGTAGGGAATGGCCTCGCCGGACATCTCCACGCGAAAGAGCTTCCACCCCTGCTGCTGGCTTATGAAAACGAAGCGAAGCTGCAGATACTCGGGCGTCGACGGGTCCTTACCCGACCAGCTGTAGGGGATCTCGTACTGCGCGGCGATGGCGCCGGGGCCGAGGAACACGTAGTCGATCGGCTCGCCGGTCTCGGGCCAGGAAAGGAAGTCCAGGCGGCGGAACCTTTCCAGGTCGCTCAGCAGGTTTATCGGCCTGTCGTCGGTGGTGAGGCGCTGCCAGAAACTCATTTTTGGCATTCGGTAGCGCGACATCCGCTCGTCCGGCAGGGCGTAGTACACATCGCCGATGTGCCCCTCCGCCAGGGCCTTCATCAACTCCTGCACTCGGGGGCGGAGGGCCCTGCGGACCTCCGGCGGGGGGGTTATCGCGTCCTCCGGCTTCGGTTGCACCAGCTCAAAACCGCGCAGCCACCATTTGCCGTCGGCGAGTGCGAGTTCGACCGTGTCCTTCAGGCGATCCCCGCCGTCGTTGGTCCCGGCCACTTTGAGCCGCGCCGCGCCCTGCTGATAGTCCGCCCAGTTCAGCTTCTCGGCGGCCTCCTCGGCCTGCACGGTATAGCCCGAATAGCGTTCCAGCCAACTGGCCTGCGTTAACTGGAAGCCCAGCCGTGTGACCTCACCTGACTGCAGGGAAGGCAGCAGAACGGGGCGCAGAGGCTCGGGGGATTGCGCTCGGAGCGCCGCGGCCAGCCCCTCCAGAACTTCAGCCGCCCGGGCCCGCGAGTCCTGCAGTTGCGAGCGCTGCTGCGGCGTGGGGCCGGCGCAGCCGACCGCCACCAGCAGACACAACAACGCCAGAAGGGAAACGCATCGCTTTCTCAAGGTCGTGACCTCCTCCGGAAGTCAGATTGCCGCCCTCGGTATGTTATCGGCGTCGGGGCGCCCCTGCAACTCAGCCCGGCTCCCCCTGCGGCCATCTGCGGCGTTCGGGGGTGAACATCAGGCGGAAGACGGTCAGCATCCCGCCGACGATCTCCCGCATGGAGATTTTCGATTCACCACGCTGCCGGTCCACGAACGTTATGGGCACCTCCTCCATCCGCCAGCCGCGCCCCGAGCAGTACCAGAGCATCTCCTCCTGGAACGAGTAGCCCGTCGCCACGATGTTGTCCAGCGGCACCCGCTCCAGCACGGAGCGGCGGAAACAGCGGAACGCGCCGGTGCAGTCCTTCGGCTTCAGGCTCAGGCATACCCGCGCAACGGCGTTGGAGGCCCGGCTCAGGAAGATGCGATGCCACGGCCAGCCCTCATGCCCCCCGCCCTCGCAGTAGCGGGAACCGATGACCACGTCGGCATCCTCGCTGGCCTCCAGCATGGCCGGTATGCGCTCCGGGGGATGGGAGAAATCGGCATCCATGGTAACGACGCGTTCGTAGTCACGCTCCAACGCCCAGCGATAGCCCGCGATATGCGCCGTGCCCAGCCCCAGCTTGCCCTCGCGGCACAGCACGTGGACGCGTGGCCGGGAGGTGGCCAGGGCCGCCGCCAGAACCGCCGTGCCGTCGGGCGAGTTGTCGTCCACCACCAGCACCTCAATACCCTTCCCCTGTTCCAGGACGGCGCGGCAGAGCGGGCGCACGTTGTCCTTCTCGTTGTAGGTGGGGATGACCACGAGAGTCTTCAGCCGGTCGGCGGCCGAGGCCATGTGTGGCCCCTCCCTGAGGGCACTCAGTCGTTCTGGATAACGCGGCCGGACAGGTCCCGCACGGTAACCTTGCCGTCGCAGATGTAAACCTGCTTGTCGGCGTAGGGCAGCTCGCCCGGGTAGTGCGTGATTGTCAGGACGGTGCGGTTGCGAATAAGCCCGGCCAGGCCCTCCACCGCTCTCTCCCGCGCCTCGGGGTCCAACGAAACCAGCGGCTCGTCCATGATGAGGATGCGGGGGTTCTTCAGGATGGCGCGGGCGACCATCAGGCGCCGCTTCTGACCGGAGGAAAGCTGGATGCCCCCGTCGCCTATGGCCGTATCGTATCCGTCCGGGAGTCCCTCGATGAACTCGTGGGCGTAGGCGCGGCGCGCCGCCTGAAGCACCTGCTCGTCGGTCGCCTGGGGCCAGGCGTAGCGGATGTTGGCCATCACGGTATCGTTGAACAGGAACGGGTCCTGGAAAACGAAGCCGATCTGGCGGCGCAGCGAGGTGAGGGTGAAGTCCTGCACGTCCACCCCGTCGATGAGTATCCGGCCTTCCTGGGGATCGTAGAACCGGGCGATCAAGTTAACCAGCGTGCTCTTGCCGCACCCGCTGGGGCCCGTGACGAGGACGTGTTCGCTGGGGCCGAGCGTGAAGGACGCACCATCGAGGACCATGTGCGAGTTGTAGCCGAAGACCACGTCGCGGAACTCGATCTTCCCGTCCCGGATCTCGGCCGGAATGGCGTCGTCTTTCTCCCGCACCGTCGGCTCTATCTCCAGTATCTCGGCCACCCGGTCCACGGAGGTTGCGGTGCGGGTGAACTTGCCGGCCTGCCCCACCAGCTTCAGAAGCCGCGGGTAAAGGATGCGCACCAGCAGGTAGAAGGTGAGGAACTGCCCCCCGGTCAGCCCACGGTTGTTGAGCACCAGGAAACCGCCCACACCGACCAGTACGATCGTGCCCAGCCCCACAAGCAGGTCGGCGCTGACTTTCTGCAGAGTGTAGTATTTGCTCTGCTTTATCTGCGCGCGCATGCTTCGGCGCATGGACTGCCGTATCTTCTCCTGCTCCAGAAGCTGCGTGGCGGCGGCCTTCACCGTGGCGGCCCCGCCCGCGTCGAACTGCTCGATCAGGTTGCCGCTCACGTCCGCCGAACGCTCGCTGGCCTGCCGGGCATAGGTGGATATGGGCTTTCGGAAAAGGTAGTAAACAAGGACGTGAAACGGCATGACGGCCATCGTCAGCAGCGCCAGAAACCAGTTCAGGTAGAGCATCAGGGCGGCGGCCACGATCAACATCAGGGCGTTGATCATCAGTTTGGCCATCTCGTCCTGGATGAACTCTTTGACGCGCTGTACGTCCCGCATGACCCGGGCCGAGATTTTGCCCGGGTTGCTGCGCTGATAGAAGTCCACCGACAGGGTATGGAGGTGGCGCACAAGGTCCTGGCGCATCTCGAAGGCCACCCGCTCTCCCATGGTGATCATGCGCGGCTTGGAAACGTAGTAGAGCAGGTTGCGGACCACGTAGATGCCCATCACCACGATCAGCACCTTCCACAGCATGGAAAGGCGTTGCTGGACGGCCTCGCTCTCAAGCGGCTCGCTGACCTTGAACACGTTGTCGAACACGTAGCCCAGCACCTGCGGCATGGCCAGTTCGAGCACGGCCAGGGCCACGAAGCAGAGGAATGCCCCACCCAGGGCGACCTTGTGCGGCTTGAGCATACGATACATGTCGCCCAGCGCGCTGCGCTGCTTGCTCAACATGACAGGATTCATGGTCTCGGGCAGGATGTCCCTTTCCGGCGGTCAGCGTCTGGAACGGCCGGGCACGGGGCCGCGGAAGATAACCTCGCCGCGGCGAAGGATCACCACGCCGCTCTCGTAGTACCAGCTCTCCGTCTCCTCGTCCTCCCGTTTATCCTCCACGGCCAGCGGCTCGCCCAGCAGTTCGCGTACTCTGTCCCCGGACATGCCCAGCGACACGCGCTCCATGGCGCTGGTCGGTGCGCGGGGAGACGGGCCGCTGGCCACCGGCCTCCCGGCGGAACCACACCCCAGGAGCAGGCCCAGTAGCAGCAGGATCGCAAGTGGCTTCACAGTCTTCCCTCCCCCGTGATGGCCTCTTCGAGCACCTCGTAACCATGCTCGAGCCGGTCCCTGAGCGCATGGTAGTAGTAGTCGCTCTTGTAGAAGAATTCCGCCACATTGTGGTCAACCAGCAGGATGCGGCCGGCCTCGAACTCGGGGATGATGAACCGGCGCCCAACGCGGAAGTTTCTCAGCCGCAAAAGCTCGGCGAAATCGTTGACCTTGGCTATCTCTCGCAGCACGATGGCCGTCTTCAGCCGCTCCATATCGCCCTGTTCGTTCAGCACGCAGGCGAACTCGTGATAGCGGTAGTCGTCACGCAGCCGATTGATCTCCAGCAGGTGCTGTTCGAGTTCATCCTCATTTTCGACTTCCACCCATTCCAGCGTACAGGCGGGAGCCCTCAGTGCCTCATCCAGCCCGCCGTCCGGCGGCAGCTCAAACTTCAGGAACAGGACCTCCTTGGGGAACTTCCGCCGGTAATAGCCCTCCAGGGTGCCGTCGGGACTGGCCGGCTTCAGGACTTCGTCGGCCAGCCAGGTGACGTCGAAACCGGCTGGACTATCGGGATCCCTGCGGAAGATGATGAGGTTCTCCGCCTTGATGTCCTCGTGGGTCCTCAGCTTGTAGCGCACCACCTCGTAGAGCATGCGCATGACCACGGCGTCCTCGCCGGGGATGATGCCTGCCACCATTTCCCTGAACGGGGACCTGTCCGCGTATTGCGGCCGCCGATTGACAAACCGGCGGGCACGCTCCATGGTCCGTTGGATGGTTTCGTTATTCTCCAGGAAGCCCACGTCGAAGACGTCCTCCGCCTTCAGGCGGTAGGAGTTGCGGAACAGCCGGTTGTCCAGGAAGTCGAACCGCTCGCTGTCCTTCGGCATGACAGGGCGGTCCGTGCCGGACGGCTTCAGCACCCTAGGGGTGAGCACGACTATCACCTCGCGCTTCTCGTGCCGGTCGGTCCGGCGCTGGAAGAGTCGGCCGAGCACAGGGATGCGCGATATCCATGGGAGGCGGTCAATCTCTGTGGCCTTCTCGTTGCGGATCAGACCTCCAATGATGAACGGAGTATTGTCCTGCACGCGGGCCATGGTGGAGACGATCCGGCGGTTGATCGTCGGCGCCACGGCCTGCCCCTGGACGACCAGGAACTCCTCCTCCGGCGCCTCGCTGATCTCGGCCAGCACCTGCATGGCCACCGTATCGCCCTCCTGGCTGATCCGCGGTTTTATGTTGAGTATGACACCGACGGTCTCGAAACGAACATCGAAGTCGGTGGTATTCTCGCGCACCAGGGATTCCACGATGGGTACGTCGCGCACGACCTGCACCTGGGCGTTGCGGTTGTCCATCACCAGCACCGAAGGGCTGGACAGAACTTCGGCGTTTCCCTCCTCGAGGATCATCTTGATGGTGGTGCGCAGCCGCTCCGCCAGGTCGGCCGGCGGGTTGAACTCCGGATCGTAGGTGATGATGAAAGGGAACTGCTGCTCATCCTGGAGGAATGTTATCTTGCGCCACTCGTCGCCGAAGACCTCCCACTCGGCACCCAGCTCCTTGAAGTCGTCCTCCGTCAGTTCGATTACCATGCCTTCGATGAGCACCTGGCGCGCCGCCACGTCCACCGTCTCGGCCAGGACCCTCTTCAGCTCCGCCACCTCCCGGGTCTGGCTGCTGTGATAGACGATAGCCAGCCGCTCCTCGGGGGAGGAGATAGTGGGGTCGTCCAGCTTCTTCTGGCCTATGACGCTCTTGACGGACTTCTGGTCCATGGCGAAGACCGTGGGAAGTTGGCCAACGTTCATCTGACCTTTCGGCGGCTGGGTGTTGTAGCCCAGCTTGCCCAGAGTCTTCAGGCAACTGTCCGTATCGATGCAACTCAACTGGTACACCTCGTGTTCCAGCTCGCGGGGGGTGAACTTGCGGTCAGCCTTGCCGGCGGATTCCATCGCCTGGTGGGCAGCCTGGGCCAGGGACTCCAGATCGGGGTTCGGGACGGCTTGTTCACCTGCGGCGGCCTGGCCCCAGAGGTACAGGCGCGGATGCTGCGTGGCGAAGGTCCTCAGCCCGACCACAAGTCTGTTCTGCTGGTCGGTCGGTTCCCCCCGGGCCATGCATCTGTACTCGGTGAGCGCCCCGGCGCCGGACGGCAGTTCCTCGGGGCACGGCCTGTAGCCCAGCCGCACGGAAGCTTCCTGCAGCGTCAGCTCATAGACTTCCCGGGCTGCCGTATCCGAGAGGCCCTCCAGTGTGACCTCCCGCCCGAAGGTGCGGGCGCCGTCCTCCCCCTCTCCGACCTGCTCTGCCTTTTGCTCCTGCCCCGTCTGCTCAGCCTGTTGTTGATTTTCCTGCTGCGCCGCCCCCGCGGCACCTGTGGCCAGCACCAAGACGCAAACGATTGCCGACAGAGTTCGCCGACCGACGGAACTTCTCATGCGGTCCGTCTCCCTGGTTACAGCCGGGCTGTGACACACCACTCCCAGGTTTGCAATAAACGCGCGTATTATACCGCCCGGGATGGGTGGCCGCACCGCGACGCCCTATTCCAGCTCCTTGCGGGAGGCGACGATGCGGGTGATGAGGCCGTAATCGTTGGCCTCCTGGGCGTCCATCCAGTAGTTGCGGCGGGTATCTTGCTCGACTTTTTCCAGGGGTTGCCCCGTCTCCTCGGATATCAGGCCGTTGATCCTCTGGCGAATCTTGAGAATCTGGTTGGCCTCGATCTCGATGTCCGCCGTTGAGCCGCGCACACCGGTCGAGGGCTGATGGATGAGGAAACGGGAGTTCGGCAGGCTCAGCCGCTGCTCCTTGCCGGCCGCCAGCAGCACGATGACCGCCGCGCTGGCGGTCAGGCCGGTGCAGATGCAGCGCACCGGCGCCGAAATGAACCGGGCCATGTCGTAGATGGCGAATCCGGCGTCCACGCTGCCGCCCGGCGAGTTGATGTACACGTCGATGGGGGCCTCGTCGTCTTCCTCGTCAAGAAGCAGCAGCTTCGTGGTGACCGATTCGGCCAGCTCGGAAGAGATCGGCTCCGCCAGCAGGATCACCCGCGCGTCCAGCAGCTTCTCGTCCAGTTGCCGGCGCGGGGACTCCTCTTCTTCCTGCTCCTCTTCGGGCTCATCCTGGGCTGTTGTGTTCAGAAGTTGCTCGTCCATCGGGTATCCTGTGTTATCTCTTGTGTCCACAGAGTCTCACGACTACATTGTAGTCACTGCGGAAGGCGTTTGCAAAAAGCGCACCGCCGGAAGTCCGCTGACATGGCCAAACTTAGAGAAAAGCTCACCCGCGCACTGGTCGGGGCCCCGCGCCCGAGCCTCGTCGTATTCCGGGCCGGCGGCCTGGGCGACACGGTGCTCACGCTGCCGACGTTGCGTCTCGTGGAGGCGGGCGCCGGCGGCGCGGACCTTCGGCTGGTCGGGTCGGCCTGGGCGGAGGAATTGGAGCCCCTGATCCCCGGACTGCGGGTAAGTCGGTTCGATGACGCCGCCCTCGCGCCACTGTTCGGACCCGACCCGCCCGCGGAAGGCCCCGATTGGCTCCGTTCGGCCGACGCCGCCGTCATCTACGGCGCGGAGCCGGACGAGTGCCTGGTGCGCAGCGTCCGCCGGCTCTGCGGCGGCACCGTGGTGACCTGGCCGGCCGAGCCTGAACCCGGCCACCACGCGGCGGCTCACCTGGCCGGGGCCGTACTGAACGAGGTCCCCCATGTGGGCGAACTGCCGCTCCCCCGGCTGCGGGTACCCGCAGCGCTTCGGGAATGGGCCACCGAATGGGTGTGCCCCCGCTTCGGCGACGCCGCACCGGTAGCCGTCCATCCCGGCAGCGGCGGACGCCGCAAGTGCTGGCCGCCCGACCGTGTTGCGGCGCTGATCCGTTCCCTCGATGCACCCACCCTGATGCCCTGGGGGCCGGCGGACGACGAGGCCTGCCGGCGGGTGCTGGAGCTTCTGCCGCCCCCGGCCCGGCCCGTGCTCGCCCGGGACCTGACCGTCGCGCGGGCCGCCGCCCTGCTTGCCCGCTGCCGGGCCTACGCCGGAAACGACAGCGGGCTCACGCACGTGGCCGCCGCGCTGGGCGTGCCCACGGTGGCGGTGTTCGGCCCTACGGACCCGGCCGTCTGGCGGCCGCTCGGCCCCGCCGTGCGGATAGTACAAGGCCAGTGGCCGGAGCCAGACGAAGTGCTGGTGGCGCTGGACGGCTTGCGAGGGCCGCCCGACTGATATACGATGAACCGGACCGCCGTTCAGGAGCAACCGCCGTGAACCGCCGACAGCTCGAAGAACGCCTGACGCTGGAGAAGATGCTCGGCGTGGAATCCATCCCCCTGCCTCGTGGGACGGTGAAGGAGCTGCAGGAGGTGGAGCGGCAGGTCATGCGCTGCACGCGCTGCCGGCTGCACGAAACGCGGACCCAGGGCGTCTTCGCACGCGGCGATCCCCATGCCGACCTGATGATCATCGGCGAGGCGCCCGGCGCCGACGAGGATGCGCAGGGGGAGCCCTTCGTCGGACGCGCCGGCAAGCTGCTGGACCTGATGCTGAAGGCCATGGGGCTGCAGCGGGACGAGGTCTACATAACCAACATCCTGAAGAGCCGACCGCCCAACAACCGCGACCCGCGGGTCGACGAGGTGGAGGCCTGCTGGCCCTACCTGGAGCGGCAGATCGAGCTGGTCCAGCCGGAGATCATCTGCACCCTCGGCCGGCCCGCCTCCAACACGCTCCTGGACACCAACCGCTCCATGGGCGACCTGCGGGGCACGTGGCACTCCTTCCGGGGTATCCCCCTCATGCCGACGTACCACCCGGCGTATCTGCTGCGCTCCCCCAGCCAGAAGCGCAAAACCTGGCAGGACCTCAAGAAGATCATGATCGCCCTGAAGCAAGGCCCGCCCAAAATGCTGTTCTGAGGGGCCAGTACGCTCTCGAGACCATCGGCCGTCCCGGGTTTCACCCGTCGTGCCGCCCGCCATGCGGCGGGCTCTCTTCTTGTCCCGCCAGTTCACCCGGACTCACGTCCGGGCCTGACGCCTGTCGCCCCTGGCGGGGCTTGCGGCGGGTCCCTTCGTGCTCGCTCCCTGGGCTCCGTAGTCACGCGCATGCGGGACGAAGGAGGCTCGTGCTCTTGCTCTTGCTCGCCGTTCTGGGTCTGCCGCATCTGCCGCCTGCCGTACAGCGGGCTCCATGGGCCTCGCCGTCCGTTTCGCTTTTTCGAGCGGGGCGGCCACGACGGAGCGTGGCCCTCCGGACGGACCGCCGCGCCGCCGACCCGTAAGGACGCGCTCCGGCGCGTCCGGTGCCTGGGCGTCATCGCACCCGCTGAAAGCGGGCCACATACCAGCCCCGGGCGCAGCCCGGGGTCCCCAACCGGCTGCCTCCCCACGCGCCCTGACAGGGCGCGCCACCCATTGGTCCCACCAAACGCGAGCGGCGTTCCGTCCTCAGCGCCCCCGCACCAGCGCCTTCAGGTCCCACTCCCCGGACTGCAGGACCGGCTCGATGTCCTTCAGGAATCGGCCCGCGTCCCGGCCGTAGCCGGCCGTCGGCCGCAGCCCGTCCACCCGCTCCGCCCAGAACCGGTTGAAGGCGTGCATGTATATCTCGCGCACGTATTTGGCCATCATCGACGCCAGCGCGGCCGGCATCACCCTCTCGTCCGCCCCCTCCAGGAACGTGACCGTCAGCGTCCTGTCACCGTCTCGCACGCGGTAGGTGGAGTGCTTCGGCTTCTCGGCGACCACGTCGCAGCCGCAGTCAGACCATACGTCCCGCAGCAGGCGGCGGTAGTGGATGCGCCCGCCGTGGCGGTCCACCACCACGTGTGACTCCCCCGCTCCCGCCGTGTCCCACAATTCGCGCAGCAGCAGACCGCACTTCTGGAACAGCAGCAGCGACTTGTTGTGGGTGTAGGAAACTACCTGGTTGAACTCGGCCGGTTGGACCACGGCGGCCCGCACGGCGGCCAGGCGAGTCCCGTTGGAGTTGAGCGCCCGGCGCAGCAGGTCGGCCTTGCTGGCCACGGCCGATGGATTGCTCTCCAGCGGCAGCGGCAGGCTGCGCGCGGGGGCGCACCAGGGAGCTTCCGGTCCGGAATCGCCCCGACCGCCGGTCAGCAGTTCCAGCAGATGGTCGGCCCGTTCTCCTCGATGGTCCAGCGCGGCCCGCAGGAAGCTGAGCACGCCCTCCTCCAGCGCCTTCAGGCCGCGCGAGGGCGTATAGACCTGCTTGCTGTCGTTGACCACCACGCGCCCGTCGCTGCCGCTCAGGTTCCGGCAGACCGCATCCCGGAGCCTCTCCCACAGGACTCCTTCGGCCGGCCGACCGTCCAGGTGGAAGGCCGCCCCAGCGACCACCAGCGGGCCCAGCTTGGGGCCGTAACCCGCCTCATCGATTCCCGCCCAAAGGGGCATAGGTGCGCGCTCCGGGAAAATGTCAGCCGAACGGCCACCATGCTATGGCAGCCACGGCAGCACGTCCACCCGAAAAGCGCTCTGTTCCTCGCAGCAGGCGGAGCAAAACAGCAAGGCGAGGACTCACACGAAGCTCACGAAGGCACAAAGAAAGGCAGGAAGGCAACTTCAAAAGCTGCTGCCGCAGGCCGTTCTTGGTGCCTTAGTGGCTTCGTGTGAGGCCAGCGTGTCGGTCTCCGGGGGCATACCTGATAGCTTCCACGCCGCTCGGCGTGACGGCAACACAACGCAACCGCCGGCAGGAACGAGGCGAGCCCTCTCCTGAATCAGTGTTCATCTGTGGGCATCTGTGGCTGAAACGGTCGTTGTCGTCGCTTGAAAAAGCCCGCCCGAGCGGTTTTCTTATTGTGTGTGGGACGCGTCTCTGCCAACCGCCGACCGGAGGTGACCAATGCCCGAAGAGCAAGACAAACAGCAGCCGGAGATCAAGACCGACGAGGAATGGAAGAAAGCCGTCCAGGAGGAGCGGGAGAGACTCCGGGAGCAGGAGGGGGGCGAAGCCGGCGAGGGCGAGCAGCCGACGCGCGAGGCCTTCCCCGAACCGAGCATCCCCGTGTTCATGGCCGGCCTCTACACGCAATGCCTGGTTGCGCTGGGCGACCTGCAGAACCCCGCCACCGGCGAGCGGGAGCCGAACCGGGCCGAGGCGGAGTACCTGATCGACGTGATCGCGCTGCTGCGCGGCAAGATGGAGGGCAACCTGGAGCCCGAGGAGGAATCCTACGTGCAGAACATCTTGACCGACCTGCGCATGCGCTACGTGAGCGGAGCCGGAGGCGGCCAATCCGAGGAAGAGGAGTAACGGGCCGCCGGCCGCCTGCGAGACCGGGCACAGGGACGAGCAAGGACACGAACGGAACGTCGAACGCCCGGGGATATGCAGGAGCGGGGCGGAACCCCTTGTCGCTACCCACATCTCAGTGACGATGGCCTGATAGCAGCTTGGGCGTCACCCACCGAGTTCGCGGCCAGCCGTGGCCTGATGGGCGGGGCGTGGCTGCTACCTGTTTAGCATCCATAGCATCCAGTGGATCGCGGGGGCACGGATGCCCCCGCGTGGCCGGCACGGATGCCGGCGCTACAAAGGACGCATAGTGGCGGGCTCGGGTATAGCGCCACCTTCCAACCTTCGCCCCAAGGCGAAGGCGGGACACCTGCGGGCATCTCTGCCCGCAGGAGGCAGGGGACGCTAAATACGTGCGTGGCTCCGGTCGCACTCCTACTACTACCATATTGCCTCTGGTCGGTTAGTACTTCATCCGTTGAAAAGTTCGCGGGCACCTGCACAGCGCGATTCCCACCCGAGGCGGGCAGACCTTCCCCGCCAGGTGAGTGACATCATTGGTTCTGCCGGACCCGACAGGAACAGCCCCCGCAAGGGGGCGGCAGGCATTAGCCCCATGGCGTAAGCCTGGGGGAAACGGACGATACGGGCAAAAAGAGCCCGCCGCAGGGCGGGCGGCAC
>JAWODG010000078.1:0-16938 GCA_046483385.1 Candidatus Brocadiia bacterium
AGCCCTACGGTCAGCCCGGAAAGCTTGAGGTATGAAAGGAGCTGTGCCTCGTGGATGGACAGAAGCTTGTCAACGGCTTTCACTTCCACGATGACGCGTCCATCCACGACCAGGTCCAATCGGTAACCACAGTCCAACCGTACCTCGCCGTAGGTGATGGGGAGCGAGACCTGCCGCTCAAACGTTATGCCCCGCCTGCCCAGTTCGTAAGCCAGACACGTTTCGTAGGCGGACTCCAGCAGTCCGGGCCCGAGTTCCCGGTGAACCGCGATAGCAGAACCGATGATCTGCTTGGTCAATTTGTCGCATGAGCGGCTGGCTTCCCCGCCTGCACCGGTCATCAACGTCTCCCGTCCCGGTTCACTATTTCGCCTTTCTCTTGTTCTTCCTCTGCCTTTCTCTGCGGTCTCTGCGTTCTCTGCGGTGGGTCCTACATGTTTTCGACGATGGCTTCGGCGAACTCGGAGCACTTCACCAGCGTGGCGCGCTCCATCTGCCGCTCCAGGTCGTAGGTGACCGTCTTCTGCGCCACGGTGTGCTGGAGGGCCTCCAGTATCAGGTCGGCCGCCTCGGTCCAGTCCATGTACTCCAGCATCATGCGGGCGCTGAGGATGAGGCTGCTGGGGTTGACCTTGTCCATGCCGGTGTATTTGGGCGCGGTGCCGTGAGTGGCCTCGAACAGGGCGATGCCGTCGCCGATGTTGGCCCCCGGCGCTATGCCGATGCCGCCGACCTGCGCGGCGAGCGCGTCCGAGATGTAGTCGCCGTTCAAGTTCGGCGTCACGATAATGTGGTATTCGGCGGGCCGCAGGAGCACCTGCTGGAACATGGCGTCCGCGATGCGGTCCTTTATCAGGATGGTGCCCTCGGGCTGGCGGCCGTCGTACTCGTCCCAGAGTTCGGCTTCGGTGATGGTGATGTCGCCGAACTCCTCGGCGGCCAGCTCGTAGCCCCATTCCTTGAAGGCGCCCTCGGTGAACTTCATGATGTTGCCCTTGTGCATCAGCGTCACGCTGGTGCGGCCGTACTCGAGGGCGTACTCGATGGCCATGCGCATCAGGCGTTGGGTGCCGAGCCGGCTGATGGGCTTGATGCCGATGCCCGAGCCCTCCCGGATCGGGCTGTCCAGCTCCTCCTCGAGGAACCTGGACAGCTTGCGCGCCTCCTCGGTGCCGCTCCTGAACTCGATGCCGGCGTAGACGTCCTCGGTGTTCTCGCGGAACACGACGACGTCAAGCTTCTGCGGCTCCCTGACGGGGCAGGGCACGCCCGGCACCCAGAAGACCGGCCGCACGCAGGCGTACAGCTCCAGGGCCTGCCGCAGGGCGACGTTGGCGCTGCGGAAGCCCCCGCCCACGGGCGTTGTCAGGGGCCCCTTGATGGCCACGCGGAACCGCCGGATGGCCTCGACGGTCTCCTCGGGGATCCACTCGTCGAAGAGTTCCATAGACTTCTCGCCCGCGTAAATCTGCGTCCAGCAGATGCGCCGGTCATCGCCGTAGCACTTCTCGACGGCGGCGTCCGCGACGATCCTGGTTGCCCGCCAGATGTCCGGGCCGATGCCGTCGCCCTCGATGAACGGGATGATGGGGTTGTCCGGCACGCGCAGTTCGCCGTCAAGATAGGACACCAGTTCGCCTTCCGCGGGGACGCGGGGTTCTTTGCTCGGGGTCTCGCTCATGGTCCTCCTCATCGGGCTGTCTGTGCTTCACTCGATCATGTTCAGCCGGCCGCCGGCCAGCAGGATTGCACGTTCGCTGTCGCTCAGCTCGGCGCGCACGCGGAACTCCACGTCGGCCGTCTCGTCGCGGACGGTCAACACGCCGTCCTCCAGCGCCGTGGGCACCTCCGGGACGACGAGCCGGTCGCCCTGCCGGACCTTACCATAGTCGGCCGGGTCGTCGAAAACAAAGGGCGCAATGCCGAAGTTTATCAGGTTGGCTTTGTGGATGCGCGCGAAGCTTTTGGCGATGACGGCCTTCAGGCCCAGGTACATAGGCGCCAGCGCGGCATGCTCCCGGCTGGAGCCCTGTCCGTAGTTCTCGCCGGCCACCACGAAGCCCCCGCCCTTCTCCTTCGCCCGGGCCGGGAAGTCCGGGTCCACGGGCTCGAAGACGTGCTCGCTGATGGCGGGGATGTTGGAGCGCAGCGGCAGTATCTTGCTGCCCGCCGGCATGATGTGGTCGGTGGTTATGTTGTCCTCGACCTTCAGCAGCACCTCGCCCTCGAGGGCCTCGGGCATGGGCTCCCGCTGTGGTATGGGCTTGATGTTGGGCCCGCGTCGGATTTCGACATCCGAGCCATCCTCAGGCGGCCGGATGATGCCCGCGTCGTCGGTCAGGAAGTGCTCGGGGGCCTCGACCTCGGGCATCTCGCCCAGTTCACGCGGGTCGGCGACGACGCTGTTGAGGGCGGCGGCGACGGCCGTCGGGGGGCTGCACAGGTAGCACCTCGCGCTCGGGGTGCCGGTGCGGCCCTCGAAGTTCCGGTTGAAAGTGCGCAGCGTCACCGCATCGCTCCTGGGGGACTGCCCCATGCCGATGCACGGTCCGCAGGCGACCTCGAGGATGCGCGCCCCCGCCTCCACCATGCCGGCCAGGCTGCCGCTCTCGGCGATCATCTTCAGCACCTGGCGGGAGCCGGGCGAGATGGTCAGGCTGACGTCCGAATGGACCGTCCGCCCCGCCAGCAAAGCGCCCGTCAGAGCCATGTCCTCGTACGAGGAGTTGGTGCAGCTCCCGATGCAGACCTGGTCCACCTTGAGACCGGCCAGTTCGCTCACCGTGGCCACCTTGCCCGGGCTGTGGGGTTTCGCCAGAAGCGGCTCGACGGCGCCCAGGTCTATCTCGATGAGCTCATCGTATTCGGCGTCCGGGTCGGCGGCGAGCGGCCGGTAGTCCTCCTCCCGATCCTGTGCCCGCAGCCAGGCCCGCGTCACCTCGTCCGAGGGGAAGACGCTGGTGGTGGCGCCCAGTTCGGTGCCCATGTTCGTGATGGTGGCCCGCTCCGGGACACCGAGCGTGGCCACGCCGGGGCCGGTGTACTCGAAGACCTTCCCCAGGCCGCCTTTCACGTCCAGCCGCCGGAGCAGTTCCAGTATCACGTCCTTGGCGGTGACCCACGGGCCCAGTTCGCCCGTGAGGTGCACCTTGACCACGGCGGGAGCGGTGAGGGAGAACGGCATGCCGGCCATGGCGCAGGCAACGTCCTGTCCGCCGGCGCCGACGGCTATCATCCCCAGCCCGCCGCAGGTGGGCGTGTGGCTGTCGCTGCCGAGAAGCGTCTTGCCGGGCACCCCGAACCGCTCCAGGTGCACCTGGTGGCAGATGCCGTTGCCGGGGCGGCTGAACACGATGCCGTAGCGCGCGGCCACCGACTGCAGGTAGCGGTGGTCGTCCGGGTTCTCGTGGCCGGTCTGCAGCATGTTGTGGTCCACGTAACTGACTGACAGGTCGGTCTTTACGCGGTCAACGCCCATGGTCTCGAACTGCAGGTAGGCGGCCGTGCCCGTGGCGTCCTGGGTGAGGGTCTGGTCGATGCGGATGGCGATGGGTTCCCCCGGCCGGGGCGTTCCCTCGACCAGGTGGTCCTTGATGATCTTGTAGGTCAGCGTATCGCCCATGTGGCGGTGCTCCGGAAAGGAGGGAACGGCGGAAGGACGGCGGTGCCACGCCGAAGAGTCAGTTTAGCGCGAGGGGCCCGTGCTCGCAACCGCCGGTCTCTCGTCACGCCCAGTCCCGGGCGCGCTCGACCGCCTGCCGCCATCGGGCGTAGAGGGCGTCTCGCTGATCGGCGCTCATCCGTGGCTCGTAGACACGCTCGACCCCGCGGCGCGAGAGGAAATCGTCGCCGTCCTCCCAGAGTCCTGCGGCCAGCCCGGCGAGTCCGGCGGCGCCGAGGGCCGTCGTCTCGGAGACAGTCGGGACCTCGACGGGCATGCCCAGCACGTCGGCCATGAACTGCATCAGGAACTCGTTGGCGATTGCGCCGCCGTCCACGCGCAACACTTCCGGCCCCCATCCCGCCTCCTCGACCATGACTTCCAGCACGTCCCGGCTGCGATAGGCGATGGCCTCCAGCGTGGCGCGGGCCAGATGGGCGCGGGTGGTCCCGCGCGTTATGCCGACGATGGTGCCCCGGGCGGCGGCGTCCCAGTAGGGCGCCCCCAGCCCGCTGAGGGCGGGGACGAAGTAAACGTCGTCATTGCCTCCCAGCGACGCCGCCATGGCCGCCGTCTCGCCGGCGTCCTCGATGATGCCGATACCGTCCCGCAGCCACTGCACGGCGGCCCCGCCGGTCAGCACGCTCCCCTCCAGCGCGTAGTCGGTCCTGTCGTCGAAGCTCCACGCGACGGTGCTCAGCAGGCTGTCGGTGACGATGAGTTCCGTGCCCGTGTTGCAGAGCATGAACAGACCGGTGCCGCAGGTGTTCTTGACGGTGCCCGGGCGGAAGCAGCCCTGGCCGAAGGACGCCGCCTGCTGGTCGCCGACCATGGCCAGCACGGGCAGGTCGAGCCCCGTGGTCTCCGGGTCGGCGCGGCCGAAGCGGCCGCTGGTCGGGAGCACCTCCGGCAGCGCCTCCATCGGGACGTTGAACAGGTCGCACAGCCCTTCGTCCCAGGCCAGCTCGCGGATGTTGAACAGGGACGTGCGCGAGGCGTTGCTCGGCTCGGTGGCGTGCACGCGCCCTCCCGTCAGCTTCCACAGCAGCCACGTATCCACCGTGCCGGCCGCCAGACGGCCGTCCTTCACAAGTTCCCGCGCCTCGGATACGTTCTCCAGCAGCCACTCCCACTTGGTCGCGGAGAAGTAGGGGTCGAGTTGCAGGCCCGTTTTGCGGTGGATGTCGGCGCCGTGGCCGCCATCTGCCAGCTCACGGCAGCGGTCGGCGGTTCGGCGGCACTGCCACACGATGGCGTTGTGCACCGGATCGCCTGTCTCCCGGTCCCACAGGAGCGCCGTTTCCCTCTGGTTGGTGATGCCGATGCCACAGAGCCGAGCGGGGTTCACGCGGTCGATGACCTCCCGGACGACGGCCATGGTGCTCTGCCAGATGTCGTCGGGATTGTGCTCGACCCAGCCGGGTCGGGGGAATATCTGGGGGAACTCCTGGTAGGCGGCCGCCGAGACGTTGTGCTCGCGGTCGAACACCATCGCGCGTGTGCCCGTGGTGCCCGAATCGATGGACAGAATCAGGTCTTCCGGCACGGTTGACTCCTACGCGGTGCGAAAGTAGTCGCTCATTGTGTGCGGCGTCTGACGGATCGCGGGGGCACGGATGCCCCCGCGTGGCCGTCCTGCTTCGGCAGAAGCAGGCGGGATGCCGGCGCTACAACAGCCGCACCGTCCCGGGCATCCGATGTAGCGCCACCTTCCAGGTGGCCACCCGCGGGCATCCTTGCCCGCGGGATCATCAAAACGGCAAACGGCGGCTGACGAGAAGAGAAGGTTGCGCGGCACCCGGCTGCGCGCTCCCAAGGCCGGAGGTTTTTCATCGCGCCGTACGCTGAACTGACGGCGACGTTGTCCGAGCAATCGGGACGACATGCGGGACCTCTCAGGAGGCGTAGAGCGCCAGCCGGTTGGCGTCCTCGACGATGAGAATGTTTTCGTCGGACTCCTCCAGCCAGCGGTCCAGAACGGCCTGCGGGGAGTCCACCTTCCTCATGTGGGCGGCGGTGACAGTGTCTTCTTCCATCTCCGTGAGCACGTGGATGGCACGAAGCCGTTTGAGCATGACGGCGAACTTGTATGCCTTGTGCGAGTAGAGCACGTACTGCTCCTCGAGCCCGCGCAGCACATCGTCCAGCGGCGCGGTTAGCCGTTCGAAGAAGTTCTCTCGCGCATCAGCCGTGGGGGCCGTGCCGCCGGGGCAGGCCGCCAAAAACAGCACCTCCGCACCCTCCGCCATGGCGTTGCGCGCCAGTTCCAGCCCGCGCTGGGCGTTGTAGAGCGTCTCGTCGTCCGGATGGCCGCCGGGAGAGACCACCAGCCGGGAATGCGGGCGTACCCGCTTGCTCGCCGCCCGGTCCACGTGGCGGATGCCCTCCGCGACGACGGCGCCCAGGCCCCCGGCTCCGGCCCAGAGGGCACGGCCGCCGGCCGTGACTGTGGCCAGCACGAAGACGTCTCGGTCACGGACAATCATGCGGGTGGCCTCCAGCATGTCGTCGGCCAACGGGTTCGTCCGACGGTCGGGTTCGGGGTGGAGCGGATGCGTGCCGAAGGTGGAGGCGTCGTCCAGCGCCATGGCGTGGTTGGCCTCGATGCCGTCGTAGGAGCAGACGCCCGGCAGGAAGGCCTTCAGGGCGTTGCTGTAGCCGGCGAAGTAGTGGTTCTTCATGCCCGAGGCGACCAGGAACACGTCGCAGTCGAGCGCGCGGGCGTTGGCCGCCACCGGCGTGCCGCGGGAGGTCGTTCCGAGCTTCTTCAGTCCCGTCTCGTCGTGGCAATCGTGGATAAGGATTTCGGCGGCGACGCCCTCCGCGGCGGCGACCTGCTCGAAAGTGCTGACGATCTGCCGGTTCCCCCCGGTCAGACGGGCGTGAGAGCCTGTGCATATCACGGCGGTCACGGAACGTGCGTCGGCCAGATGGGGCATGCAGGAGCGCACGAAGGCCTCGTGGGGCTCGGAGCGCGTCGCGTCCTCCAGCAGGACGGTGACCCGGCGACCCGCCGCAAGCTCCCTCAGCGGAGGCGACTCCATCGGCTGTTTGAGCGCCTCGCGGAAAGCGTCCAGCGGCTCGCGGCCGCCTCCCCGCGCCGCGACGGCAACGCGCGTGCAGCGGTCAGAGGGCAGGCGCAACTCGACCGTGCCGGTCCCGTAAGCTATCTGCAACTTGGTTTGTCCCGTACCCGTAATCGACACGTTCACCCCTCGTTCAGGCAAGCATCAAGGGCCCACGGATGAGGATACCGTCGGGCCGCCGGAGCGTCAACCAGCGCGCGGCCGGCGCAGACTTGCGCGGCCCCTGTGCTCGGCTATGATGGACTTTGGAGGAGGTAACCAGACAGAGGGAGCAACGATGGAGACATATGACGTCGCCAAGATACCGTTCAGCTCGCGCGGGTCCTTCCTGAAGGTCAGCCCGCTGCCGATCGGTCGACTGGGATCTGCGGAGGGCGGGTCGAAGCGATTGGTGCTGGGGACGGTCCGGGGCATGCCGATGGCGCAGGGGACGGCCGACCTTTACGACATAGCACTGCTTCGTGACGGTGCCGAGGTGGACTACGGGTGGTCGGCCGCGCCGGAGCGGCTCACGTTGCAGGCCGATGAAGGCCGCGCGGTCTTCACGTTCATGGACGCGGAGACACTGCGTTTCGAGGGCAGGGGTGTGGACGTGCGGTTCGTGCCGCGCCACTGTACGAGCTGGCAGGCGCATCCCACACCGCACCAGTGCCTGATCTCCGACTACCCGGCCCGGTGCTTCCACCACTTCCGCGCCGAGGAGGGCACCACGTTGGAGGTCTCCGAGGCGCCCGACGCGGACGTGGGCGAGGCGGCGGGCACGGACATCGCCCGGGCGGCTTTGTTCCGCGGAGAGGACGTTTCGAGCGGCGCCGTCAGAATCTGCCGGCAGGAGTCGCTCTGGGAGGCTCCCCTGCCCGACCTGAACGAGGCGGCCGCCGATCAGGCGGAGGACTGGCAGGGTTGGCTGGCCGCCATGCCGTCCGTGCCGGATCGCTACCGCGACACGGCGGAGCTGGCGTGGCTGGTCGAGTGGCTGAACACCGTGCCGTTCGAAGAGCCGGTTCCGCGCAACGCGATCCTGATGTCCAAGAACTGGATGACCAACGTCTGGTCCTGGGATAACTGCTTCAACGCACTGGCCGTGGCGGAGGCCGACCCGGAGCTGGCCTGGGACCAGCTCAGGCTCATGTTCGACCGGCAGGCGACCACGGGCGCCCTGCCCGACAGCGCCAACGACGAGCACACCCAGTTCGGCTTCGTCAAGCCGCCGGTCTACGGCTGGACTATGCTGAATCTGGCTCGCCTGCTGGGACCCGAGCGGTGCCGCGGGCACCTGGAGGAACTGTTCGAGCCGGCGCGGCGCCTGACCGAGTGGTGGTACACCAACCGCGACTACGACTCCGACGGCATGTGCCAGTACCACCACGGCAACGATTCCGGCTGGGACAACGCCACCGTCTTCGACCAGGGCTACCCGACCGAGGGAGCCGACCTTGCGGCCCACCTGGTGCTGCAGACCGAGGCGCTCGGCTTCATCGCATCGCTGCTGGGGCGCACCACGGAGGCGGAACGCTGGGAGGCGGCGTCCGAGAAGCAACTGGGCGACCTGCTGGAGAAACAGGTCAAGGGCGACCGGTTCTTCAGCCCGCTCGACGGGCACAGCGAGGCGCCCCAGACACACTGTCTGCTGAACTACATCCCGATGGTGCTGGGCCATCGCCTGCCGGAGAACGTCCTGCGGGCGCTGGTGGAGGACCTGTCGCCCGACGGACCGTACCTGACCGATTACGGCCTGGCGACGCAGGCGCCGGAGAGCCCCAAGTACGAGCCGGACGGCTACTGGCGGGGGCCTATCTGGGCGCCGAGTACATATCTGATCTTCGACGGGCTGCGGGACGCCGGCGAGAGCGCGCTCGCCGAGACGGTGGCCGAGCGGTTCTGCGGCATGTGCGCCGGGCAGGGCGGGATGTACGAGAACTACGATGCCCTGACGGGGAAAGGCCTGCGGGACCCGGGCTACAGTTGGACCGCGTCGGCATTCATCCTGATGGCGCACTGGCTGCGCGAGCAAGAGACGGAGACGAGTTGATCGAACGTTGAGTCTGGTTCAATGAAGGAGGGTGTGCGATGAGCAGGGGTAAGTGGATGGTTCTGGCGGTCGTGGCGGCAACTCTGCTGGCGGTGCCGGCCATGCTGGCCCGCGGCGAGGACATGCCACCGGAGGCGCGCGCACGGATGGAGCGGCGTGAACGGGCGTTGCACGAGATGCGGAGGAAAGTGGATACTCTCCGCGAAGCGGGCCGCATGTTCCAGGAGCGGGGGATGCAGGACATGGCGCAGATGATGCGCGAACGCGCTGCGGATCTGCAGGCCGAACTGGAGAAAATGCAGGAACCCGTCCGGCCCGAACGCCGCATGATGCAGATGGGGGGGATGGCGCGCCGGCACACGGAAATGCTCGAGGGCCTGACAGAGGGCCAGGAGCAGATCAAGCGGCACCTGTGCGAACTGAGCGAACAGGTCCAGGTGCTCCGGAAGGAAGTGCGCGCCCTGCGCGAGCAACGGGGAGAATGACCGCCGGCCTGCATCAAAGTCGGCGCGCGTGACGGCGGAGCACGTCCCTCAGGAAAGTCACGGGATCGTCACAGGAACGGGCAAGGTCTCTGCGGATACGGTCCGCCCCGTTGCGTAGCGTGGGGTCGGACAGCCAGGCTTCGGCGAGTCGCAGAGCTTCGGATGCGTTCTGCACCGTCCGTACGTGGCCGAATCGCTGCTGGAGGGCGTCCAGGTACCCCCGCCGTGAGTTGGGGCTGAGGTAGATGGCCGGCACGCCCAGGCATGCTGCTTCGGCCGCCATGCTGCTGCCCTCTCCCACGTAGAGGCGCGCGAGTGCGAGCAGGTGCAGCGCGTCCTCCACCGGAGCGGGGTTCTGATGGGCGCTCAGTTCGGGCGGAATGGCCCGCTCGGCGCTAACGATGACGCGGCAGTGCCGGGCGAGGGACTCGACCAGCCGCACGGCTTCCGGCTCCGCCGGTCCGCGCGTGCCCAGGTCGTGCACGGCACGCCACGCTTTCAGCCTGACGACGACGTACGATTCCTCGGGGGCCAGCCCGGCCGCGCGAAGGCGGTCGGGGTCGGGCGTGAAGCGGTCCGGATGCGTATAGGCCAACTGCGGCGGGGCATCGAAGTGCTCTTGCTTGCCGGGGAAGAGCCGGCCGTAACCCATTCCCGTGCACACCACTGTCGCCAGAGCGGTGGACAAGCCTACCTGCAACCACGCAAACTCGGTGTCGTCAACCGTCACGGTCGGAACGCGCAGGGCTCGGCCGGCCAGCGCCACACAGACACCCGTGCGCGCTATCATCACGTCCGGACGGAAGCGGCGGGCCAAACCGACCAGCCGGACCGTGCGCTCCACCAGCTCGGCCCCCATACCCGTTAGCCCCTGACCCATGCGGCTCACGCAGACGTGGGACATGCCCAGGCCGTCCAGCAACTCGAGCGTCTCATCTTTCGCCCGGGAGGTGACCAGCACCTCGTCCCCATCCCGCCGTAAGGCGGAGATGAGGGGACGGAAGAAGTGCACGTCCGCCGGATGTTTCAGGTCGCAAAGGACACGCATTGCGGCCTCGCGTGGGGGAATGCATCAGATCCCGAGTGCGCGGGCATGAAACCGCAGCCCTTCCTGCACTCGCTGGTCCCAGTAGCCCCATTCGTGCGTCCCGGGGAACTCTTCGTACTCATGCTCGATGTTCAGCCGTTCCAGATGCTCGTGGAAGCTCCGGTTCTGCTCCAGCAGGCCGTCCTCGATGCCGCAGTCGAAGCGGATGGCCGGCAGGTCCTCCCGCTGAATCTGCTCGGCCAGCACAAAGACGTCGTTGTCACCCTCCGCGGGGTCGCTGCCGAAGATGCGGCCCAGCTCCGCCTGCCGCTCCTCGGTCTGGAGAAGCTGCGCGATGTCCATCGCGCTCGAGTGCGCCACGACGCTGCAGAAGAGGTTCGGATACTTCAGGGCCAGCTTCATCGCCCCGTAGCCGCCCATGGACAGACCCTCGATGACCCGGCCGTTGCGCTGCGGGATAGTGGGGAAGAAGCGGTCCACGAATCCCATTACGTCCTTGATGATGTGGCTCTCGTAGGCCGGGCCCTCGGCCGCGTCGGTGTAGAAACCCCGGGCGCTGTCGGGCATCACCACGATCAGCGGCATGCCCGCCACGTAGCGTTCCACCGAGGTGCGCCGGGTCCAGATGCTGTCGTCGTCCGACAGCCCGTGCAGCAGATACATGACGGGAAACGGCCCGTCCAATTCGGCGTCCTGGGGCAGGATGACCGTCATGTTAGTCTGCTTGGCAATGGAATCGCCGCGGAAACCGATGCGCATGAGGGCCATGTCTTTTCCTCCATGACTGTTGGCGATGGAAAGCGTAGTTGAGCGCGGGGGCACCTGTCAAGACGTCGTCGCGGCCTCTGGCCTCAGATCGATCCAGCGAACGCTGCAGGAGTTGGTGCGCCTGTCGGCGTAGGGGCAGTTGCGGCAGAAGCTGAGGCTGTCAGGACGCTTCTTGATCCTGTGGCGCACCCGCCGCGCCTCCGGGCTGAACCAGATGTCGTCGAAGGAGACGCCCGCCCCCAGACGGCCATAGGCCGCCTGCGCGTTGAAGTCCTGATCGCAGGCCACCACCGTGCCATCGACCAGCACGGTGGGAACGCAGAAGGCAAGCTGGCAGACGAAGTCTTCACGGGCCACCCGACGGCCGTCAGCGTACTCATAGGCCTGGAATACCTCTCTGTCGGGCACGAGGTCCCGGTGGTCGGTCTCCGGTGCGTCGATGATGGAGAGCGTTCGGATGCTGAGGGCGTCGAACCCGTTCTCCCGGGCGAACTCCTCCACCCCCGGCAGTTCGTGCTGGTTCTGCCGCGTGACGATGTAGCGCATGTGCAGGACCGGCTCGGCCTGCCCGTTGCAGCCCTTGCGCGCTGCTAGGGAGCGCACCCCCTCCAAAGCCGGCTCCAGGCTGCCGCCGACGCGGTAGTGCGAGTTCGTCTCGCTCGTCAGCCCGTCGATGGCCACTATGAGGTAAGTGGGCGGGTATTCCAGCAGGGCGTCCAGAACGGCCGGGTTGTTCAGGTTCTGTCCATTGGTTGAGAGCAGCGTCGAGAACGGGCCGCCGGTCGCTATGCGCAGAGCGTCGGCCAGCCGGGGGTGCAGCAGCGGCTCCCCCCAGGCCCACAGGGCCGCGGTCAGCAGGTAAGGGCCGACCTCGTCCACCACGCGCTCAAGCAGGTCCAGGTCCATGGCGCCCCGCCCCCTGTCCAGCCGGTCGGTTCCCGTGGGGCAGACGGGGCATCGCAGGTTGCAGTAGTTCGTCAACTCTATCTGCATGTGGATCGGCCGGCTCCACGGCCGCCCCCGCCGGTAGAGCAGGTTCAGCCCGGCCCGCAGGAGGTTGAGCCGCTTCGCCCAGGACATGTCGGTGGCGGCAAACGGCATCAGGTCGTAAGTGAACTCGTAGCTCCCGCGCAGCAGCATGTCGGCCAGAATCCCCGGTGCGCGAGCAAGGTATCGCCAACGCATTCCCTTCTTCATAGCGGTTCCCCCGCGGTGGTCGCCCGTGCCCCCGCCCGGAAACCGGCAGCGTAACCCACAAGCTGCGCGAGCACAAGCGGCGTCAGACGCAGCAGCTCAACCGCGGCCCACGGGTTGTGCCGCAGTGTCCGTCCGGTCAGAAGCAGGAACCGTACGGGCACCAGCAGGGGCGCAAGCCACGGGTGCCGCGCAAACATCGACCCCCGCAGACGGATCTCATGTCGCGTTCGCCCGACGCCGCGGGCCAACCTGTACTGGTGACCGATGGAACTCAGCGCCCCCTCGCGACGCAGGTGTCTGACTCGGGCAGCCGGCTCCAGCAGAACCGATCCGCCGTGCTCTCCCAGGGAATGCAGGAACGCCATCTCCTCCGCGCCGTAGCGCCCCTCGGCGAAGCGCGCCCCGGTCTCTCGCAGAAGGGCAGCGCCCACGCACATGTTGGCACCCCAGAGACCCCTGACGTGGCAGCGCGAGTGCGGGCGCAGCATGCCGAGCTGGACGGCGTTGGTCGCCCGCGCCACGGGCGACCAGGGATAGGCCGTGTCGAGCCAGCCGACGGTCGGGCCGCCGTCGTTCCTGCGGCAGACGTCCACCAGTCGGCGCAGCCAGTCGCGGTCGGCGATGCAGTCGGCATCGGTGAAGGCCAGGTAGTCCCCGCGGGCGGCCGCCATACCCCGGTTGCGGGCTCCTCCCGGGCCATCGGCTGGTTCGCACCGGGCCAATCGCACGCGCGGCCAATGACGGCGCACCCGCCCGGCCACCCCGCTGTCGCGGTCTGTGACGACAACTACTTCGTATGGCACGTCGATGTCCTGCCGACAGACGGCGGCCAGCGCGAAGCCGGCGCACCCGAACCGTCCGTAGGCCGGCAGCACGATGGAGACCTCGGGGCGTCCTTCGTCTTCGCCGACCAGCTCCTCCGACAGCGGACCGACCAGGGGGGAGATCATTCCTGAGCTTCGTTCGCCGCCGATCAGCCAGCTCGCGGCGCGTCCAACGACGCGGGCAGTGCGGGCTGTTGCCTTGCGGAGCGGTGAGCCCGGCGCCTTCGGATAGGCCGGCCGACGCCGCGCGTACCGGGAGACGAACCCCAGCCGCCACTGGCGGCGCAGCAAGCGGCTCATCCGCCCGCGCTCGCGGGAGCCGTCGGGGGTCTCTGCCGCGCGGACCTCCGCCCCGGCCCGTGACAGGTCCATCACCAGCGAGTCCATCTCGGCGGAGCCGGGTGGCAGCGATTCGTCGAAGCCGCCCGCAGCCGCGAACGCTTCACGTCGGACGGCCAGCAGAGCCACGTTGCAGGCTGAATCGGTCAGGGCCGCCGCCCGCGGTTCCCGCGTGAAGAACTGTGCAATCGCCCGGAGCGACTCCGTTGGCGGCGTCCGGCCGGTGGCGGTGAACACAAGGACGTCGCCGCTTGCCCGTCCGGAGGCCTCGTTCCAGCGCAGCCCGACCGGCAGGGTCGGCACCCCGGACGCCTCGTCGGGCTGCAGGCTCACGTACTCGACCCCCGGCGGCGGTCGGCTCTGGGCGACCGTCGGCCCCTCCACCATGACGCTCAGGGTCGGTGGTTCAGGGTTCATAGGGGCGACCCTCTTCGGGCCGCACGACCTGCTCGGCGCCCAGGTCGCGCAGGTCGGCCGCCATCTGGACCACGGCCTCGTTTTCGCCATGGACCACGAAGGCGGTGTCCACTTGCGGGCCCATGGCGGTGAAGTAGTCCATCATCTCGTCGTGGTCCGCGTGCGCGCTCAGGGCGTTGATGGTCTTGACCTGGGCCCGGAGCGCAAATTCGTCGCCGAATATCTTGACCGGGTCCACGCCCTCGACCAGTCGGCGGCCCAGAGTATGGCGAGCCTGGTAACCCACGATCAGAACGACGTTCTTCTCTTCCTCGACCGTGTGGGCCAGATGGTGCAGGATGCGGCCGCCTTCGCACATGCCCGAGGCGGATATGATGATAACCGGGCCGCCCATGCTGTTGAGCTTCTTGGACTCCTCCACGTCCTCGGTGTAGGTCAGGTGGGGGAACCTGAACGGGTCGTTCCCGCTGCGCAGCAGGGCGGCAGTCTCCTCGTCGTAGCACTCCGGATGGCGCTCGTGCACGCGCGTGGCGCGGGTGGACAGCGGGCTGTCCACGTACACCGGCACGTGGCCGACGCGTCCCTCGGTGTGCAGTTCGTTCAGGAAGTAGATGAGCTGCTGGGTTCGGCCGACGCTGAAGGCGGGTATGACAAGCCGGGCCTCGTCCTCCTCTATCTGCCGGCAGAGGTCGGCAAGTATGGACTTCACGTCCTGGCTGCCGGGGTGGGTCCGGTTGCCGTAGGTACTCTCGGTTATCAGCAGGTCGACGTCCCGCACGACCACGGGATCCTTGAGTATGGGCATGTTCTTGCGGCCCATGTCGCCGGTAAACAGCAGTCGCCGTGTCGCGCCATTCTCCCGGATATTGAGCTCCACAAGGGCCGAGCCGAGGATGTGGCCGGCGTCGTGGAAGGTCAGTTCAACCCCGGGCACAACTTCCTGGGACTGTTCGTAGTCCAGTGTGTCGAAGGCTGAAAGCGTCGGGCCGACGTCGTCCGGGGTGTAGAGGGGCTCGAAGGGGTTCTTGCCCTGCCGGATGCGCTTCTTGTTCACGTAGCGCACATCCTGCACCTGCAGGTAGGCGGAGTCGGCCAGCATTATCTCGCACAGATCGCGCGTTGCGGGCGTGGCGACGATGGGCCCGCGGTAGCCGCTCTTGACCAGCGAGGGCAGGTTGCCGCTGTGGTCGATGTGGGCGTGGGACAGCACGCAGCAGTCCACCGACCCCGTGTCGAACGGGATGTTGCGGTTCTTCTCGAAGGCCTCCTTGCGGTGGCCCTGGTAGAGCCCGCACTCC
Organism: Candidatus Brocadiia bacterium; assembly: GCA_046483385.1. Taxonomy (GTDB): domain Bacteria; phylum Planctomycetota; class Brocadiia; order SM23-32; family SM23-32; genus B1Sed10-231. The sequence continues at coordinate 15,156 of JAWODG010000078.1, forward strand.
AGCAGGATGCGGTGACCCTTGACGCTCAGCAGGTGCATGGAGCCGGTGGTCGTCTCGACGGCGCCGAAGAACTGCAGCTTCATCGTCTCTCCCCGTCGGGGTTCTCTGGCAATCCGGAAAAGCTAAGGGTAGGCCGGAACCGGCCCGCAGGTCAACCGCCGGGAGCCCCGATTCGTGCTTGCCCTCGGTCTATAACCGCAGAGGACGCAGAGAGCGCACAGAAACGCCGACGGCTGACCACAACGGCAGGACGGAAACGGCAGTTGCTGGTTGATAGTTGCTTGTTGGCAATTGCTCGCAGTGGCAGGGGTGGCGCGACGGCTCGGCCTGCGCCTGCACGTACGCGAGGTGACCCACCTGGGACGACCATCGTCCTCGGTCTCGTCCTCGTCCTCGGCCGTCCCTCGTTCACTGTCCACTGACCACTGAATGTTCTCGTCCTCGATTTGGCACCGCAGAGAGCGCAGCACAACAATGGGAAGTTACCGAACCCGCCGCCCCGCCCCCACCAACAACTAACAACCAGCAACTATCAACTATCCCTCCTTGCCACCCCAACCGTCCAGCCAGAGCATCACTCCCGTGAGCAGACATATCGCCGCCGTCTCAACGCGCAGCGTAGTCGGTCCCAGCGACGCCGGCACGAACCCCTCGTTGACAGCCAGCTCGCGTTCCCGACGGGTGAAGCCGCCCGCCGGGCCGACGGCCAGTATCACCCCCTCCGGCGCCTCCGGTTGCTCCTCCAGCATGCGCCAGAGCGGGCCCGAAGAGGAGGTGTCCGCAATGATGCGCAGTCCGGGCGGCGCCTCCCGAACGAAGCCATCGAACGGCACCGGCTCGGCGATTCCCGGCACCACCGTGCGGCCGCACTGCCGGGCGGCGTCACGCGCCTTCCGCTCCCAGCGGTCCAGCCGGCCGGCGACCTTCCGCGCCCGGTGCCCCTGGGAGCGCTCGCAGAGGAAGGGCTGCAGGTTCGTAACACCCAGTTCAACGGCTTTCTCGATCAGCACGTCGGACCGGTGGGCCGGGGGAGGCGCGAAGCCAAGCGTGACGGACGCCACGCTCGTCGTGTCCACGGGCAGTTCCTCCTCCACGTGCACCCGCGCCCCCTCAGGGTCGGTGCTCTCCACCCGGCCGATGAACTCCCGGCCGTCCCCGGTGAACAGGCGCACGCGGTCTCCGGCTTCGGCACGCAGCACCACGGTCATGTGGTGGCTTGCCTCCGCCGCGAGGGTTACGGTCTGCCCCTCGTCGCAGGCGGCCGGCGCCGGGAAGCGACGCAGTTTTTCGGGGTCAACCATGGCTCAGCGGGCCATTCTGCGCCGTCCGGGGGCGGCTGTCAAACGGTGGGCCTGCGCTTGTGCGCCTCGTGGGAGGGATGTACAGTCCGGGTTGTGGTCATCTCACCTGTGTTCTCTGGGAGGCGTGGCTTCGGATGCTTAGATTGATCACGTTTGCCGCCGTCTTCGTTTCCGCCTTCGGCTGGTCGATGTTCGCGCAGAGCCCCGCGCCTGGGGGGGGCGCAGAGGGTGGGCCGCCCTCGGAGCCGTTGGCCCCCGTGCTGCCCGGCGTTTGGCGCGTGGGCGGTGCCAAATGGGGGGTTGAGGAACTCGAGGTTGTCTCCGCGAAGGGCGATTCCAACGTTTACCTGCTGCGCCTGCCGGACGGGCTCGTCATGGTGGACTGCGCCACCATCGGGAGCATGCCGGTCATAGAGCGCAACATCCGCCGGGCCGGCTTCAGGCCGGACGATGTCACCGACCTGATCCTGTCGCATTCGCAC
>JAWODG010000104.1:0-35236 GCA_046483385.1 Candidatus Brocadiia bacterium
GGCGACCTCGTTGTCGGGCTCGAAGTAGCCTTCTTCCATCAGTTCCGTGCACTCCGGCGTGCCCACGAACTGCTTAGCAGTTCGATCTGCCGCCGCATGAAGTGGTTGCTCACCGAGGTGAACCCGTTGGTCAGCGTGGCGAAGCAGTGCACGTTGCTCGGGTCACGCACGTGCCGAACGACGTAAGGAAGGTAGCCCAGCATAATGTCGTCGTGGTGCGGCTCGGTGTGCAGGAAGCGTGTGTCGCGCAGCGTGTGCGCGCCCCGCTCGAGTCGCATCAGCAGCCGGTCCCGCACGGCTTCGGTCAGCCGCTCGAGCGGTTCGGACCGTTGCTCCAGCAGGACGCCTCCAAACCGGTCCGCCCGCAGGTCGTCTTCCGTCAGGTCTACAAGCTTCTTGCCGGTCCGGACCGCGACGTCAACGAGTACGATCGTGCACTCGCCGTCACCGATCGGCTCGGCCCGCAGCCGCACGAGCCGCCGCTCGACCAGTTGGCTCCCCGCGCCTCGCGTGACGAAAAATCGCGCATTCGGCAGCTTGTGCAGGGCCGTGGCGGGATAGAGCACATCCGGCTCGCGCTGGACTGCGTCGGCCACAACGTCTGCCTTCGCTTCTCCCGCGGCGATGATGACGGCCGCGCAGTCGGGGTTGCACGTGATGGTGCCCAGACCGATGGTGATCACCAGCCGGTTGCGGGCGATCTCGATGCCGCCGAGGTCGGTGGCGGCGGCCGCCTGTGTCTCGTAGTTGGTCTCGGTCAGCCGCGTGGTGGAGCGGTGGTCCGAGCCGCGGACGTTGAACCCGATGTGCCCGTCCGGCCCTATGCCGCCGAGAAAGAACCCGATGCCGCCGAGTTCGCGGATGCGTCCCTCGTAGTCCTGGCACCACTGGTCCACACGCGCCAGGAGGTCCTTCTGGCGCCTTTCGAGGCTGCTCTCCGGTTGCCGGTAGCGCAGGCCGAGGTCCACCACGTGGTCGGGCCAGACCTCCTCCAGCGATTCGTCTTCCCCCAGGCCGATCTCGGCGCAGTTCATCAGCAGGGCCTTCTCCGGGTTCAGGCCCACACCCTCGATGTAGAACCGGTTGACGTAGTGGTAGAAACTGTTCTGGTGGCGCGGGTTGATGGGGTAGAACTCGTCGATCTGCACGAAGTGAAGTCCGCCCATCTCGGGGCGCCGGCCGGGATCGACGCCGTATTCTTCGAGCGTAGCTCGGGTCTCGGGTTCCTCCCACGTTTCCAGCAGATGACGAACCCACTTGATGAAATACTCGGGCGTCTTGCCGGTTGGCAGCGAGATCACGCCGCCGGGATTGTGCTGCACCCATTCGATGAAGCGCAGCGCGGTCAGGCGTCCCAGCGCGGGGAAGTTGTCCACCACGATGGTGGGCACGTTTTCCGTGGGCTCATAGAGGGCCTCGTACCGGGACTCGCGCAACGCGGCGCGCTCAACCGGCGTCAGGTTCTGGTTTGGCATCGGTATCCCCCTGTTCGTCTCCGCTGGAAGGCGTGGACGGCGCCGGATTGAGTATGTCCGGAAAGCGCATAGCCGCAAGGTCTTCGTGCTCCACGGCGCCTTTGACCACCAGCCGGCAGTCCGCAATGCCCGCAATCTGGAGATTCCTGTGGAGGGCGACGACCACGCCGCGCACGATGTCCGCACGGCTGACGTCCGGATGGCGCTTTAGAACGGATTCGGGCAGTGGCCGGAGTTCGCGCAGGTCGAGAGTTACTTCAGGTCGGCGACCCTCGTTGGGCACCAGCCGGGCCACGGAGACTTTCACGTTGATGAGGTTGGCGGGGTTCAGGTTGCCGGGTGTCTCCTCGCCCGGCCCGGCATTGACGCGGCAGGGCCAGACGGCCGCCCCGACCGTGGACTCGGGCTGGCTGTAGCGCGAGCAGAAGGTGACGCGCCTGACGGTGACGCCGTTCTGCGGGTCCAGAAGCGGCACGTAGGAGTCGAACAATTGCAGCACGGATGCGGTGGCGCCGGAAGCCAACGCCCCCAGTGCGATCGCGCAGACGAGCAGATTCCGCATGTGGCAGTCCCTCGGCAGTGGTCTGAATCCCTTCGGATGCTCTCCGATTGCCCATGCTAACCGTCTGGGGAAGCGCAGGTCAAAAGCGTGGGGGTGGGTTCAATCGTCCTCTTCCGCGGTCGCCACCTCGACCCAGTAACGTCGATGCAGCTTGCCGCTTCGCGGGGAAAGTACCTTGTTTTCGAGTTGTCCCTCGTTCTTCTCGATTATCCGGGCGGAGGCGAGGTTGTCGTCGTCGCAGGTCAGCAGCACCCGCTCCATTCCCAGCTCCCGGGCCCTCTGGAGCGTCAGGGCCAGCAGCCGGGTGCCGTAGCCCTTCCTGCGCTCCGAAGGGCGCACGTCATAGCCGATATGGCCGCCGCTGTGCTCGAGTTGCGGCGTCAGGCGATGCCGCAGCCGGCTGGTGCCCAGCACACGGCCATCGGGCGAGACCAACCAGTAGGTGCTCTGCGCGACGTGCCCCGGCTTCAGCCCGATGCCCCGGCTTTGCGCGCGAAGGCGCCTGACGTATTCGCCGAAGTCCTTCGGCAGGTCTTCGTGGCGGTCCTGCCCGGCGTGTCTGAACTCGGCAGCCATCTCGCGGAACGCCTCTTCAAACCGCGCCGACGGTGCTACCAGGGAGCACTTGTCCTGTGTCATGATCCCCCCTGCATTCCAGGACGGCTCGTCAATCCCGCCCATCCCGCAACTGGTCCCACAGACCGGCGTAAGTCGTTCTCTGGAGGCCCGCTTCCGCGACGAACTCGAAGGTCATCTCCAACATCCGCATATCGGGGTCCATGCGGCGCAACGACCAGGGATGCCAGATCAAGGATACAAACGTGGCATCTCCCTCGAGGGCGCTCTCGATGACCCGGCGGTTGATGTCGAACTCCTCCTCCGGCGTTCGGATGAAGTCGGACGGGATGAGTTCGGTCGATTCCGGTGGCCAGAGCGTCAGCCGGCGGGGCCCGAGGCCGTTGTGGTTTTTGAGCAGGTTCTCGTGCCATCCGTGCGCTGGCAGCTCCCAGAGGTCGGGCCGTCCTTCGCCGGCGTAGGTGGACGGCTCGTTCACCGGTGCGGGCAGGCTGAAGTCCTTTCCCCAGGCCACGCTGCTGACGTAGTCGAAACCCGCCTCCTCAACGGCTTCGAGAGCCGCGTCCTTCCCCTCGAGTCCGTCGGGGAAGCAGCAGGGGAACCTCAGCCCGCGGCACGGTTGCTCGAAGGCCCGCTCAACCCACGCTTTGCCCTCGAGGATATCTGCACGGACGGCCTCGGCACTCGCCGCCCGTCCGCAGAAGGGGTGGTCGGCCACCAGCACGTGGGAATACGTGTGCGACGCTACCTCAAAGAGCGGGTCATCCAGAAGTTCCCGGCAGCGCTCAGGCGCGCCCTCCAGCACCTCCCCGGTAACGAAGAACGTGCCCGGCATCCCGTATTCGTGGTGGACCTCGACGATGCGCGGCAGCGCTTCCACGCACTCGGGCGACTCGGTGTCATAAGCGGCGACGTAGAGCGTCATGGTGCCTCCTTCACGTTGCTCAAAGCCATTCCCGGCCGTCGGGGTCTTCGGTGCAATAGGCCGAGAGGACCTTGTTGATCCCGGCCGCTATCCTGGTGCAGTCGCCGTCCGTGTACCACTGGTTCAGGTTGACGTTGACCACGCGGTCGAACAGGTCGTCGGCCACCGGGCAGTCTCCGCGGGCGTAGTCGACCTGTCCGCCGGCCTCACGGTAGACCGGACACTCGAACGGGCAGTTGACGTCGGTCGGGCCGTTCTTGAGCGTGACGGGGTACATGAAGGAGTACTGGTGCCAGTCCGGCCCGCCGCTGGTGCCGCGCGTGCTGCAACTGATGCCCTCGGCGCGCAGGGCCTCCACGATCTGCTCGGCCAGTTCGAGGCTGTCCGGGTAGAAACGCAGCAGGTAACCCACGTCGCCCTCGGGGTCGTTCAGCTTCTGCGGGGTGATCTCCCGATAGGTCTTCAGGCGGCCGGCTATGGTGTTTCGAACGTTGCGGAACCGTTCGACCACGGCGGGCATCTTGCGTAGCTGGACCGCATCAACAGCGGCCTCCAGCTCTGACATGCGGTAGTTGGTCCCGCAGAACAGTTCGCCTTCGTAGCGGGGCGGCCCGAAACGGTCGGGACGCCAGAGACCGCCGGCCTCGACAATGTTCTGCGCGCGCTCCCAAAGGCGCTCGTCGTCCGTCAGCAGGAGACCGCCTTCGCCGCCGCCCACGATCTTGTAGGCGGATATGCTGAATATCCCCAGATCGCCGATCGTGCCCACGTGCCGTCCGTCGTAGCGGGCACCGCAGGACTGAGCGCAGTCCTCGATTACTTTCAGGTCGTGGCGCCGCGCCACTTCCATGACGGCGTCCATCCGGCAGACACCCCCCATGACGTGGGTGGGGGAGATGGCGACGGTGCGCGGTGTGATCAGGTCCTCGATCTTGCGGGGGTCCATGTGAAGGGATTCGTCCACGTCGCAGAAGACGGGAACGCCCTTTGCCATCACTACGGCGTCGGCCGTGGCGAAGAAGCCGATGGCGGGGCAGATGACCTCGGTGCCCGGCCCGACGCCGGCCGCCACGAACGCCGCGTGCAGCGCGCCGGTCCCGGAACTCACGCCTATGGCGTACTTCGCGCCGAACATCTCGCGCGCGGTCCGCTCGAAGGTCTGCACGCAGGTCTCATCCAGGTCGGAGTAATAGTTCGCGAGAAACGGGCCTTCGTCCATGTCCTCACTTTCGACGACCTCCCGGATTCCACGAAGGGCCTCGTCCGAGAGCCCGAACCGCCGGGCCACGGCCATGAACTCCTCGACGCCGATTTTCGGCTCGCCCTTCCCCTCGATGCTTGACACAGCCTTCAGGCCCCCCTGAAGGGCCAGCTTCTGTTTGTCCCGTTCCTTCGCCATCGCGTCTGTATTCCTTTCGGCCTGTCAGTCTGTCTGGACTCGCGAGATCAGCGCTATGATACCACAGGCATTGCTCGTGAAACGCGCCCATCAGTCCACATCAACGTTATCGATGGAGCCGAATTCCGAGCGCAGAGGGTGGGGGACCGGCGGGGAGGGTGTCTGCCAGTGGGTCGGCCGGCCGGAGCCGCAGGCTTTCAGGACGGCAAGCCGTCGCTCCTCGCTGCGCCAGCAGCGCTCGTCGCATTCGTCGGGATCCCAGCCTTCCAGCGCGATGTCCTCCAGTTCCTTCCTCAAGTCGCTGTACTCCGGGTCGGCTGCGAGGTCGTGCCACTCGTCCGGGTCCTCGGCCAGGTCGAACAGCTCCGGTTCGTGGCCCGGCACGTAAGTCAGTTTGTGCCGCCCTTTGCGGACCGTACGAGAGCCCCTGTGCATGCCCTCGCCGTAGTTCTCCATGATGGCCAACCCGGGAGCGGGTTCTCGTTCCCCGGTCAACAGGTCGGACAGGTCCCGTCCGTCGGTGCGCTCGTGCACGGGCTCGATGTCGACCAGCCCGCACAGCGTGGGGCCGATGTCCAGGAGGCTGACCGCCTCATCGATGCGCCGCGTGGCGATGTCCGGGCCGCGCACGATCCACGGGACCCGACTGGACCACTCGTAGGCGGCGTTTTTGAACCACAGCCCGTGCTCGCCCATCATGTCGCCGTGGTCGCTGGTGTAGATGACGATCGTGTCCTCCGCGAGACCTCCTTCCTCGACCAGCGCCAGTATGCGGGCCAGGTAGTCATCGATCATGCTGATGCGGCCCAATATGGCCCGCCGTGCCGAGCGGCCGACATCGTCCGGCACGAGGTCGTGGAATTTCCCGTGGCGACGCAGCCACTTGACGTAGGCGTGCTCTCGCTCTTTGTAGTCCTCGGGAACGCGCGGCAGCCGCACGTCGTCGTTGCTGTAGAGGTCCCAGTACTGCTGGGGCGCCTTGTACGGATAGTGCGGTCCGGTGAACGAGACGCACATCATGAACGGCCGGTCCACGCCGCCGCGGATCATCCGGCGCAGGCCGTACTCGGCCCGGAACATCACCTCTTCATCGTAGTCCATGTCGGCCGTCCAGCCGGGGCCGGTCTCGAAGACGCGGTCGATGTTCTGCCCGGGGTTGACCGGCGGCCGCTCGCGGTGGGGACGCGTCCAGTCGAAGGTCGCCGGGTAGATGTCCTGCGTCCATCGTTCCTCGAAACCGTGCAACTGGTCGGGCCCGACGAAGTGCATCTTGCCGCAGAGGATGGTCCGGTAGCCGGCGGCGCGGAAGCTGTGGGCGAAGGTCGGCCAGTCGCTGCGTAGGGGGGCGGCGTTGTCCCACACCTCGATGGTGTGAACGTGGCGCCCTGTGACCATGGCCGCGCGGGACGGCGCGCAGATGGGGCTCGGGCAGTAGGCGGCGTCGAACACCGTTCCCTCGGCCGCCAGCCGGTCCATCGTCGGCGTCCTCGCGGCCGGGTGGCCGTAGCAGCCGGTCATGAACACCGGGTGCTCGTCGCCCATAAGCAGCAGCACGTTGGGTCTGTCCATCGGTCAGCTCTCCTCGATTATGTCCGAGACGTCCAGCACGTAGATCTGGCGCGAGCCTTCGTGGGCCGAGTCGATGCAGACCTTTGTGCCGTCGCGGTTCCAGCGGGGATGAAGGTCACAGCGGATGGGTCCGTCGAGTCCCGGCGGGGCGTGGAAGCGGCCGATGTCAACCCGCCGGTTCTGGTCGGGGCAGTACAGGATGAGCGTCCGCATGCGCTCCTCGTCCGGGTAGGTGTCGGTCAACAGCCAGCGCCGGTCGGGTGACCAGGAGCAGTGGCCGTCGCAGGCCAGAAGGTCGGGCGCGAACGGTTGGGCATTGCCGGTGCGTTCATTGAACAGATAGTAATGGTCGCCCGTTTCGTGCTGCCGGGCCCACGCCAGTATGGTCTCTGTGTCGCGCCAGTCATAATGGGACACCATGTCGCCGTCGGCGACCAGCCGCACGTCCGCCCCGTCCGGGGCGGCGGTAATCAGCCGCGTGAGCCACTTTGGCCCTTCGGGCGCATGCCAGCGGTGCAGGAACGCGAAGCGGGAGCCGTCCGTGTTGATCTGCACGTGGTTGAACCAGTGTTTGGCCCCGTCCATGTCCGGCCGAGGGTGGAAGTCGGCCATCTGCGCCAGACTGATGATGAGTTCGCTTTCACCGGTGCTCAGGTCCACACGGTATACGCCGTCCTCGGCCGGGTGGGGATCGTCCTGCCACGGATCCCCCAGTCCCTCGTAGCCGTAGCCGGGTCGCGTGTCGGCCAGCCGGGCGAAGTTCAGCGACAGCGCCGTGCGGCCGTCGGGGCTCAGGGGATAGACCGGCCGGGGCAACCGACGCTCCCGTCCGCTGTGGACATCCCGGATGACGGCTACGAAGCGGCCGTCGCGGCGGGCGTTGTACACTATGGACCTTTCCGGGTCATGGCGAGTCCATTGCAGCATGGCGCCGAGCTGCCAGTGCCAGGCCCGGGTGCTGTACAGGGCCTGCCAGGAGCAGCCGTCTTCGGTGTCTATCAGGCCGACCACCGCCTCGTCGTCGGGGCCGGGCGGCCGGTCCATGAAATCCACCTCCAGCCCGAGCAGGTAGCGGCCGGTGGCGTCCCACGGCGTCTTATCGTAATAGCCGAAGAAGTGGTGCTTCGGCCCGCGGGTCATCGGCTCGACCGCTAAGTCCAGCGTCTTGTGTTCCATGCCCTGTGCCTTACTTGAGTATCGCGTTCCAGATTCTGGAGGTTATGCCCCGGGCTTGCAAGTCCGGGTGTCGCCCGCGGGCCGTCCTTTGACGGTGCGGCGCGCCCGAAGTACAATTCCGTGGGTTCAGACCTGTAGAGCTACATTGCCGTAGGATGAGGGGGTGTCGGAGATGTCCCACCAGGCCGACCGGCCGGGAGCCGAGAGGGAAGTGCAGGAACTGTCGCTGCTCTTCGAGTTGAGCCAGCGGCTCGCCTTCAGCATGGACCTGCGGGAGGTGGTCAAACCTTTCCTGCGAACGCTGGCCGAGCACATGGGGATGGAGCGTGCCACCCTCACGCTGCTGAACCGTGAGACCGGCGAGATATTCATCCAGGAGGCCCACGGGCTTTCCGAGAGCGAGATGGAGCGCGGGCGCTACCGCCTGGGGGAAGGCATCACGGGGCGGGTTGTTGCGAGCGGCGAACCGGCCGTCATCCCACGCATCTCCGAAGAGCCCGGTTTTCTCGACCGGACCGGCGCTCGCAGCCGCCTGGAGGAGCAGGATGTCTCCTTCATTTGCGTCCCGATCAAGCTGGGCAACGAGGTCATCGGGGCACTCAGCGCGGACCGCCTTCATGAGGAAGGGCACCCTTTTGACGAGGACGTGCGACTGCTCTCAATCATCGCCTCTATGATCGCCCAGGCCGTGCGGCTGCGCCAGTCGGTGGAGGAGGAGCGCCAGCGACTGCTTGAGGAGAACGTCCGGCTGCAGCAGGAGCTGGAGGACCGCTTCCAGCCCTCTAATATCATCGGCACCTCCAGGGAGATGCAGGCGGTCTATGACCTGATCAGCAAGGTCACCCAGACGGAGACGACCGTGCTGATCCGGGGCGAGAGCGGCACGGGCAAGGAACTGGTGGCGCACGCCATCCACTACAACAGCCCGCGCGCTTCCAGGCCCTTCGTGCGCGTACACTGCGCCGCCCTGCCGGAGACGATCATCGAGAGCGAGCTGTTCGGGCACGAGAAGGGCGCTTTCACCGGGGCAGTGCAGCAGCGGAAAGGGCGGTTCGAGCTGGCCGACGGGGGGACGATCTTCCTGGACGAAGTCGGGGACCTGTCCGCCTCCACCCAGATCAAACTCCTGCGAGTGCTGCAGGAGCGCGAGTTTGAGCGGGTGGGCGGCACGAAGACCGTCCGGGTGGACGTCCGCGTCATAGCCGCGACCAACCGCGATCTGGAGGAACTCATCGAGGAGGGCGAGTTCCGTCGAGACCTCTACTATCGCCTCAACGTCTTCCCCATCCATGTGCCGCCGCTCCGCGAGCGGCGCACCGACATCCCTTTGTTGGTGGACCACTTTGTCGAAAAGTACGGGGACCGCGCGGGCAAAACCGTGCATCGCGTCAGCGGCCCGGCCCTGGACATGCTGATGAGCTACGACTGGCCGGGGAACGTCCGGGAACTGGAAAACTGCATCGAACGGGCGGTCCTCATGACGCCGGACGACACCATCCGTGTCTCCCACCTGCCCCCCACCGTGCAGGCCGATGAGGCGGGTGTGGAAGGCCCGCCCGAGACGCTGCCCGCCATGCTGGACAGGCTGGAGCGAAGGCTCATCCTGGAGGCCCTGAAGGCCTCCAACGGCAACATGGCCCAGGCCGCGCGCGACCTGGGCATTACCGAAAGGGTGATGGGGCTGCGCGTGGAGAAGTACGATCTTGAGCCGGGCAAGTATCGTACATCTTCGTAAGAGACCGGGCGAGAACCTACGTAAATGTGGGAGTCTGGTGTTTGCTCCGAATGGCCACCGGGGGCCGCATTTCGCGTAAGCCCTTTCCTGAAAGGAACATAAGGGGATAGCTCACATCCGGCCTCCCTTTCTGGCACGCGGCTCGCTTTCTGGATGGAGAACGCCGACGGCCCGACGGTCCACGCAACGGAGTGGGCGTCGGTAGAACGTCGTCGGCGTGAATCCCCCCACCCAGGAAGGGAGGAAGGACGATGAGGCCTTTGCCGAGTGTGACGTTCTGGACGTTGAGCGCGCTGGTCTTCGCTGTGCTGGCCCCACCTGCGAGCGCAGCGCAGCAGTCCGACTGGTCGCTCACCCTTGATGCCACCTACAACAGCAAGTACATATGGCGCGGCATAAACGTTGTGGACGACCACGTCTTCCAGCCATCGGTCACTCTCGGCTACAAGGGTTTGTCGGCCAACGTCTGGGGCAATCGCGATTTGACGTCGATCAACGGCAACGCGGGAAACTTTACCGAGATCGACTACACGTTGGACTACTCCTGGTCCTGTGGCGACGCCGGCTTCTCCGTCGGCGCCATCTACTACGACTTTCCTCACTCGGGCGGTCCTTCGACCACGGAAGTCTACGGGTCGGTCGGGATGGACTGGCCGCTGGCCCCCACGCTGATCGTCTACTACGACGTTGACGAAGCAGACGGTGCCTACCTCAACCTGGGCGTGGGACACAACTTCGCGGACGTCTGGACGCCCTCGCAGGACGTCGCCATGTCCGTAAACCTCGGCGCGTCAGTGGGGTTTGCGAGCAGCAACTACAACCGATTCTACTTCGGCGAGGACAAATCGGCGTTCACCGACTTGTTGCTCTCTCTCGGGGCGCCGTTCGCCATCGGCGACCGTTGGACTATCACGCCGACGGTCAACTTCTCACAGCTTCTGGACGATGACATCCGGGACAACATGAGCGACGACACGAACGTCTGGGGCGGCGTGTCGCTTGCCTACTCCTTCTAACTTTCCATGCCCCTGCAAGGAGGTGCAGCCGTGAAGAACCGACTGCTGCGTAAGGTGTTGATTGCAGGACTTGTGCTCTGCGTGTTCGGCGGGACGGCCGCTGCCCAGCAGTTTACGCGTGGGCAGGCCATGGCCATCGGCCAGGCCGTCGAAGGCATGCGCGACGAACTGCAGACGAACCTGAACATCCTCTGGACGGCCATCGCGGCGTTCCTGGTCTTCTTCATGCAGGCCGGCTTCGCCATGGTCGAGGCCGGATTCACGCGGGCCAAGAACGCGTGCAACATCGTGATGAAGAACCTGATGGACTTCTCCATCGGGACGCTCATGTGGTACCTGGTCGGCTTCGGCCTGATGTTCGGGGCCGGGGGTGCGTTGTTCGGTGGCAGCCACTTCGCGGCGGGGGAGTTCTCCGAGCACGAACTGAACTGGACGTTCTGGCTTTTCCAGTGCGTCTTTGCCGGCACCGCCGCGACGATCGTGTCGGGCGCGATGGCCGGGCGGACGAAGTTCCGGGGCTACCTGGCCTACAGCGCGGTCATCTGCGCGCTCATATATCCGATCAGCGGACACTGGGCCTGGGGGAGCCTGTTCGGCCTGTCCGAGGGATGGCTCGAAGGACTCGGGTTCATCGACTTCGCGGGTTCCACCGTGGTGCACAGCGTGGGTGGCTGGCTGGCCCTGGCGGGGGCCATCGTGCTGGGACCCCGCACGGACAAGTACGGGCCGGACGGCCGTTCGCGCGCCATACCGGGCCACAACATCCCGCTGGCGTCGCTGGGGGTTTTCGTGTTGTGGTTCGGCTGGTTCGGATTCAACGCCGGCAGCACCACCACCGGGGACGTCTCCATAGGCTACGTGGCCATGACCACGAACCTGGCCGCGGCGGCCGGGGCCGTCGGCGCCATGATCATGGCCTGGCTGCGGTTCAAAAAGCCGGACGTGTCCATGGCACTGAACGGCGTTCTGGCGGGCCTGGTGGCCATCACCGCCGGATGTGCGAATCTCTCCGAGACGGCGGCCATCATGACCGGCTTCGTGGCCGGGGGACTGGTCGTGCTTTCGGTCGAGTTCATCGACAAGGTGCTGAAGGTGGACGACCCCGTCGGTGCGGTCAGCGTACACGCCGTCTGCGGCGCGTTCGGGACGCTGATGGCCGGTCTGTTCAACACACCGGGCACACCGGGCTACGTGGACGGTGGCAGCTTCCTGACCCAGCTCATCGGCGTCGGTGCCGTGTTCGCCTGGGCGTTCGGCACCGGCCTGGTGCTGTTCACGCTCATCAAGCACACCGTCGGCCTGCGCGTGACCGCCGAGGAAGAGGTCCGCGGTCTGGACATCGGCGAGCATGGCATGGAGGCCTACGCAGGGTTTCAGATCTTTACCACCCAGTGACAACAGGACAAATCTAACCACGATGACCACCACGACCACGACGGAAGGCAACGGCAGAAGGAATGAGGATGCAGAAGCAACGACCACAGGTGGGAAGACGCGGAGGCGCCGCGATGACTCTCACATCATCCGATTGTGCCGTTCGTAGTGTCCGTCGTGTTCGCCGTGGTCCATCGTCTTTGGAGGAGCAAGAATGAAACTGATCATCGCTTACATACAGCCGGAGAAGCTCAACGACGTCAAGCAGTCCCTCTACGAGGCCGAGGTCTTCAAGATGTCGGTCACCAACGCCCTGGGCTGCGGCCAGCAGAAGGGCTATACCGAGTCCTACCGGGGCGTGGTCACGGAGGTGAACCTTCTGAAGAAGGTGCGCCTTGAGATCGCGGTCAACGAGGACTTCGTGGAGGCGACGGTTGAGGCGATCATCGAGGGGGCGCGGACGGGCGAGATCGGAGACGGCAAGATCTTCATCCTGGATCTGGCCGAGTGCGTGCGCATCCGCACGGGCGAGACCGGCAACGTGGCCATAGGCTGAACACGATGTTCAGAGAATAACCAAACGGTGGTCTGGGGCCTCGGCATCCTACGGTAATGTAGGATATCTTCGGCGCGTGAGTTGGCATGGATCGTGTAACTGATTCTTGAATAAGCAGTTGCGGCACAATAGGCCAGGTTTGGCATCGGGATTGCTCTTAGATCAGGATAACGCGAACCCTGAAGGGAGAGAAGCAATGGCTAAGTGGGACAAAGAGTCGGTGCTGCAGGCCGTCGAGGACAAGAACGTCAAGTTCATCCGGTTATGGTTCACGGACGTGCTGGGCTACCTGAAGAGCTTCGCCATCACGGCCGAGGAACTGGAGGCGGCCCTGGAGGACGGGATGGGTTTCGATGGTTCGTCCATCGAGGGGTATGCCCGCATCGAAGAGAGCGACATGGTCGCCATGCCCGACCCGAGCACGTTCCAGATATTGCCGTGGCGGCCCACTGAGGAGGCGGCCGTTGCGCGGATGTTCTGCGATGTGCTGGAGCCCGACGGTTCGCCCTACGCGGGCGACCCCCGGTGGGCCCTGAAGCGCAACCTGCAGAAGGCCGAGGACATGGGCTATTCGTTCTACGTCGGCCCGGAGCTGGAGTTCTTCTACTTCCGGGACAGCGAGGGTACCGAGCAACTCGACGCGGGCGGCTACTTCGACCTCACCCCGCTCGACGTGGCCAGCGACCTGCGCCGGGATACCATCCTGGCCCTCAACAAGATGGACATCCCGGTCGAGTACAGCCACCACGAGGTCGCGCCCAGTCAGCACGAGATCGATCTGCGCTACACCGACGCGCTGCGGATGGCCGACGCCGCCATGACTTACCGCCTGACGGTCAAGGAGATTGCCCTCCTGCACGGCGTGTATGCCACGTTCATGCCCAAGCCGTTGTTCGGCGAGAACGGCAGCGGAATGCACACGCATCAGTCGCTGTTCAAAGGCGACAAGAACGCGTTCTTCGACCCGAACGAGGAGTATAGCCTCTCGCGAGACGGTAAGGCCTACATCGCCGGCCTGCTGACCCACGCCCGTGAGATCTGTTCAGTTGTTGCACAGTGGGTGAACTCCTACAAGCGGCTGGTGCCCGGCTACGAGGCGCCGGTCTACGTCTCATGGGCGCGGCGCAACCGGTCGGCGCTGGTGCGCGTGCCGATGTATAAACCCGGCAACGAGAAGGCGACGCGGGCCGAGTTCCGCTGTCCCGACCCGGCGTGCAACCCCTACCTGGCGTTCTCCGTGATGCTGGCGGCCGGCCTGAGAGGCATCAAAGAGGGCTACGAGCTGCCCGATCCGGTCGAGGAGGACATCTTCGAGATGACGGCCGAGCAGCGCGCGCAGAAGGGCATCGAGTCGCTGCCGGGCAGCCTGGCCGAGGCCATTGCCGAGACCGAGCAGAGCGAGCTGGTCCGGGAGGCGCTCGGAGACCATATCTTCGGCAAGTTCATCGCCAACAAGAAGATAGAATGGGACGCCTACCGGACGCACGTGAGCCAGTACGAACTGGACAGGTATCTGCCAGTTCTGTGACACCGGACTCCTGGTCAGGGTCCGGCATTGGGACCCGGTGGGGGCGGGGCGACCCGCCTCCGCCGGCCTCAGCAGGGGGAAGGAAAATGTTGAGCAGAATGACGGACGACAAAGAGATGAGCGGCTGCGCCATCTCCGGCATCATGTCGGAGGAGGGGCGGCCCTTCAGCGGCGAGGCCATCATCCGGTCGATCGCCAACATGCACGAGCGCTCCAACGGCCTGGGCGGCGGCTTTGCGGCCTACGGGATCTACCCCGACCGCGCCGAGCACTACGCCCTGCACGTGATGTGCGACCACGAGCAGGGCCTGGAAGCCGCCGAGAATCTCATTGCCGGCCGTTGCGTGATCCATCACGAGGAGCCCATTCCGACGCGCGCCATGGAGGTCATCCGGCAGCGTCCGCTGCTGCACAGGTATTTCGTCCGGATTCGCGAGAGCGAACTGGAGCGCAACTACGACCGGACCGAGGACGACCTGGTCGTCTCGCTGGTTATGGACATAAACACGCACGTGGAGGGGGCCTTCGTCTTCTCCAGCGGCAAGAACATGGGCGTCTTCAAGGGCGTTGGCTACCCGGAGGACATCGGGCGGTTTTTCCGCCTGGAGGAATACGACGGCTACATCTGGACGGCGCACGGGCGCTTTCCGACCAACACCACCGGCTGGTGGGGCGGCGCGCACCCGTTCGGCCTGCTGGACTGGGCCGTAGTGCACAACGGCGAGATCTCCTCCTACGGGATAAACCGGCGTTACCTGGCCAACTTCGGCTACCACTGCACCCTGCGGACGGACACGGAGGTGATTGCCTACATGTTCGACCTCCTGGTCCGCGCGCACGGCCTGCCGATGGAGGCGGCCTGCACCGCGATGGCGCCCCCGTTCTGGTCACAGATAAACCGGATGCCGGACGAGGAACGGGAACTGGTCCGGGCCATCCGCATCGTCTACGGCGGCGCGCTGCTGAACGGGCCGTTCTCTGTGCTGGTGGGGCACAGCGGAGGCATGGTCGCGCTGAACGACCGCATCAAGTTGCGTCCCATGGCGGCCGCCCGGAAGGGCGATATGCTCTATGTGGCCAGCGAGGAAGCGGCCATACGGGAAGTGTGCCGCGACCCGGAGACGCTGTGGCACGCCCGCGGCGGTGTGCCCATAATAGGCGAGTTGAGGAAGGGGACAGGCACCGAACCGGCGCCCTCGGGCGCCCCCGTGGCCTCGGCCGTATAAGGGGGAACTTAACCATGAGCGAAGACGACCAGCGAAGCAGTTTCCAGCCCAAGAAGTGGCTCGTCGAGCCCGATTTCGTCGTCGAACGCGACCCGGAGAAATGCATACAGTGCCAGGTCTGCGTTCGACAGTGCGCCAACGACGTGCACGAGTACGACGAGGACGAGGGAACGGTAAGCAGCGACAGCTCGCCGTGCGTGGGCTGCCACCGCTGCGCCACCCTCTGTCCGACGGGCGCCATCTCGATAAAGCGATCCCAACTGGACTTCCGGCCGCACGGCAACTGGTCCGCCGCGGCTCTGCGCAACGTTTACAAGCAGGCGGAGACCGGCGGCGTGCTGCTGGCGGGTATGGGCAACGACCAGACGCTGCCCGTCTACTGGGACCGCCTGCTGCTGAACGCCAGCCAGGTCACCAACCCTTCCATTGACCCGCTGCGGGAGCCGATGGAAATGGTGACGTACCTGGGCCGCAAGCCGGACAGAGTGCGGGTCATCGAGCAGGAGGGCGGCGTGGCGGTGGCAACCCGCATCGAGCCCCAGCTCGAGCTCGGAGTGCCCATCATGTTCTCGGCCATGTCCTACGGGTCCATCAGCTACAACGCCTCCATGGCACTGGCCCGAGCGGCGAAGGAGGCCGGCACCTACGCCAACAGCGGCGAGGGGGGGCTGCACAGGGACGTCCGCCCGTTCGGCGACAACATGATCGTGCAGGTTGCCTCGGGGCGGTTCGGCGTGGACAACGAGTACCTGAACTGCGCGGCGGCCGTCGAGATAAAGATTGGCCAGGGCGCCAAGCCGGGCATCGGCGGACACCTGCCGGGCGAGAAGGTGGACTCGGCCGTCTCGGCCACGCGGATGATACCGGAGGGAACGGATGCGCTGTCGCCGGCGCCGCACCACGACATCTACTCGATCGAGGACCTGCGCCAGCTGATCTATTCGATCAAGGAGGCGACCCGTTACGAGAAACCGGTGTCGGTCAAGATAGCGGCCGTGCACAACGTGGCGGCCATTGCGAGCGGGTGTGTGCGCGCCGGTGCGGACATCGTCGCGATAGACGGTTTCCGGGGGGGCACCGGCGCCGCGCCCACCATGATCCGGAATAACGTGGGGATACCCATCGAGTTCGCGCTCGCGGCGGTCGATTCCCGCCTGCGAGAGGAGGGCATCCGCAACCAGGCCTCGGTGGTGGCGGCCGGCGGGTTCCGCTGTAGCGCCGACGTGGTCAAGGCCATAGCTCTCGGCGCGGACGCGGTCTATATCGGCACCGCCGCGCTGGTGGCCATGGGCTGTCACCTCTGCCAGAAGTGCTACACGGGCAAGTGTAACTGGGGCATCGCCACGCAGGACCCCTACCTGACCAGGCGGCTGAATCCCGACATCGCCACCCGGCGGCTGGTCAACCTGCTGCGGGCCTGGGGCCTGGAGATCAAGGAGATGATGGGCGGCATGGGCATCAACGCCATCGAGAGCCTGCGGGGCAATAGGGAGCACTTGCGCGGGGTCGGTCTGACGGACCGGGAACTGCGCATACTGGACGTGAAAGCCGCGGGGGAGTGAGGAACCATGAAACGTATCGTGGCCCGAGAAGAGTATTGCATCGGCTGTCGGCTCTGCGAGATCCACTGCCTGGTGCAACACTCGAATTCGAAGCAGATTATCAAGGCCTTTCGCGACGAACGGGACAGCATCGTGCCCGGCGTGCATGTCGAGGAGTCGGGTTACGTCTCCTTCGCCCTGCAGTGCCGGCACTGCGAGCAGGCACCGTGCATCGAGGCCTGCATGACGGGTGCCATGCACCGCGATCCGGAGACCGGCGCCGTGCTGTGCGACCAGGAGAAGTGCGTCGGGTGCTGGATGTGCATCATGGTCTGCCCCGTTGGGGCGATCCATCGCGGAGCGGACGAACACGTCGCCTCCAAGTGCGACCTGTGCATCGGCGAGGAATACCCGGCGTGCGTCGCGAACTGTCCGAACGAAGCCATCGTCCTGCGGGAGGACGACGATGAATAGGGAACCTTACGTCATCATCGGCAACAGCGTGGCGGCCATGGGCGCCGTGGCGGGCATCCGGTCAGTCGACCCGGAGCGACCGATCACCGTCATCTCGCGCGAACCTCACCACACCTACTCCCGCCCGCTGATATCTTACCTGCTGGGCGGGAAGGTGGATGAAAAGGGGATGCTCTACCGTGGGGCCGACTTCTACGACAAGAACAACGTCCGGCCCATGCTGGGCGTGGAGGTCACGGGAGTGGACGTTGAGGCGGGGACAGTTGAGATGGACGACGCCCGCACGGTGGCCTATGAGAAATTACTGATTGCCACCGGCGGCGACCCCATCGTGCCGCCTGACGTCGAGGGGACCGAGGCCGACGGCGTCTTCACGTTCACCACCTGGGACGATGCCCGCGAGATAGAAGCTTACATCGAAGGACATGGCGTGGAGAAGGCCGTCATCGTCGGCGGCGGTCTGATCGGCCTGAAGTCGATGGAAGCGCTGGTCGAGCGGGGCATTGAAACGACGGTCGTCGAACTGGCCGACCGGATACTGGGCGCGACTTTCGACAGGACGGCGTCGGAACTCGCCCGCCGGCAGTTGGAGCGAGCCGGTGTGACCGTGCTGTGCGAGACCACCGTCTCTTGCATCGAGGCGGCGGAGGGGGAAGCGTCGGGGGCCGTCCTTCGGGACGGCACCCGGCTGCCGTGCGGTCTCCTCATCTTCGCCATCGGCGTGCGGCCCAATGTCGCTATCGTGAGGGGAACGTCCGTTGAGGTGGATCGGGGCGTTGTCGTGGATGACGGCATGCGGACGTCCGCAGACGACGTCTACGCTGCCGGGGATGTCGCCCAGGCCCGTCTGCTGCTGCGGGAAGGCAAGCGTCCCATTCCCATCTTCCCCAACGCCTACCGCCAGGGCCTCATCGCCGGAGCCAACATGGCGGGCGGGGATGCCACGTGGAAAGGCGGGGTGGCGATGAACTCGGTCGAGGTGCTCGGCCTGCCGACCATCTCCGTGGGCATCACCTCGCCGGAGGGTGAGGGGTACGATATCCTGAGTGAGTTGGACGAGGACGCAATGCGCTACCGGAAGGTCGTGCTCAAAGATGATCGAGTCGTGGGCGCGATCTTCATCGGTGACATCGGCCGGGCGGGAATAATGACCGGCCTGATCCGCGAGCAAATAGACGTTTCCGGCTTCAAGGACCTGCTGCTGACGGAAGAGTTCGGCCTGATATCGCTGCCGCGGGAGTACAGGAAACACGTCGTCTCGGGGATGGGCATAGTGGTATGATCTGCATTCTTCGCATGATGGGGACCGATAACGGTTTCCGAGCATATCTCTACCTCGGGCGACCCGGAGCGCGCGAGAAGATGCTAGCTGGTCCGGATGGTGCTTGGCGGTTGGAAGGCGAGGATCTGTGGAACGGACGGGCCCCGGAGGGGCCGTGTCATGAAGGCCGGGGCTTTCAGCCCCGGTTGTCGGCGGGCCGCGCCGCACGGCGCCCCGGAGGGGCGCGGTTGTTGTGCGCTGCCACCCACGTTCACGGCTTACAGCGCCCCTCCGGGGCGCAAAGTATACATGGGCATTTGTCACCGGGGCTGAAAGCCCCGGCCTGCATCACGTCGCCGCTCCGCGGCGTGTCGCACGAGACACACCGTTCCGCAAACGGGTGTGGTGACAGCGCACCTGAGCAACCCATACCTGACTTGCCCCGTAGCCTGCGCATTGCTTCGCAACGGTTCAAGTCCGCAGTTGACTATGGGGGCTCGATATGAGGATTGACGCGGAGAACACGCACTATCGCGAGCTAAACGAGCAGATCCGGGCCGCCGTGCAGGACGGGGCAACCGAGATCGTGCTCGACAAGGTGCGTGGGCAGCGTTACATAGGTGCCGGACTCGGCAACGGCGTGCACATCACCGTCAACGGCGTCCCGGGCAATGACCTGGGCGCGTTTATGGACGGGGCGGAAATCAGCGTGAACGGCAACGGGCAGGACGGTGTCGCCAACACCATGAACGCGGGCCGCATCGTCATCCACGGGGGCGCCGGTGACATCCTGGGCTACTCCATGCGTGGTGGCCAGGTGTTCGTCCGGGGGGACGTGGGCTACCGCGCCGGCA
Organism: Candidatus Brocadiia bacterium; assembly: GCA_046483385.1. Taxonomy (GTDB): domain Bacteria; phylum Planctomycetota; class Brocadiia; order SM23-32; family SM23-32; genus B1Sed10-231. The sequence goes on from JAWODG010000104.1 coordinate 19,248, forward strand.
TCCACATGAAGGCCTACGAAGACCGGTTCCCCATCCTTGTTGTCGGCGGACGAGCAGGCGACTACCTGGGCGAGTACATGGCCGGGGGCGTTCTTGTCGTGCTCGGCATGGAACGCGAAGGGGATTCCTACGTCGGCGAGTGGGTGGGGACGGGCATGCACGGCGGGGTCATGTACCTGCGTGGACAGATCGAGGAATGGCGCACCGGGGCGGAGGTCGGCATCGCGGAACTGGACGACGCGGACTGGAGGCAACTGAGCGATATCCTGACCGACTATTGCACGGCGCTACGAATCGAAAACCCCGGTTACGCGCGGAAGGAGTTCCACAAGGTGTATCCTCAGACCGCCCGCCCGTACGGCACCCTTTACGCTTACTGACGGGACCGGCACTATTCGACGTTGCCCTCCTCGTCGCAGTAGCAGGCGTCGCTCTGGAACCTGTACCACTCGTCGCGGAACCCTTCCAGCTCTCCGAGCCGTTCCATTATAGCCGTTGGTCCCTGCACCGTCGTGCCATCATCCACCAGGACGGGCAGAGCGTCGGCTTCCACCCCGGCCGGCAGGTCGTCGGCGGAATCAAGTTCCACGACTTCGTGGGCGATGGCCAGCTCCGCCAGCGCGGATTGGATGTCCGAACATCGCGGGCAGCCGGGAGTTCTGTAAAGAGTGATCATCCTGGGTCCCCTTGTGCGGCGCGTCTCAGTCACCTCTCTATCTGAAGCATAGCACACGGGCGTTTCGTGCGCGCCGCGCGCTCACTCCTCGACAACACGTACGAGTTGCTTCCCTATGTTCTCCCCCTGGAAAAGCCCGATGAACGCGGCGGGGGCGTTCTCAATCCCGTCAGTTATCGTCTCGCGATAGGCCAGTTTGTCCTCCTGAATCCACTCGGCCATCTGCCGCAGCGCCTCAGGGAAGCGGTCCTCGAACTGATATACCAGAAAGCCCTCGGCGCGGGCCTGGTTGACGATGAGTTGCCAGAGCTTGCGCGGCCCGGTCGGCTGTTCGGTGGCGTTGTACTGGGAGATCTGTCCGCAGACCGCGATCCGTGCGTTGGTGTTGAGGCAGCGGAACACGGCATCGGTCAGCGGCCCGCCGACGTTGTCGAAGTACACGTCCACTCCGTCGGGGCAGACCCGGCGCACGGCGCGGCGGAGGTTGGTGGATTCCTTGTAGTTGAAGGCGTCATCGTAGCCCAGCTCCTCCACCAACCACTCGATCTTCTCCGGCGAGCCCGCCGAACCCGCGACCCGGCAGCCCTGTATCTTCGCGATCTGGCCGACAGTGGACCCGACGGCGCCCGCGGCGCCCGAGACGAAGACGGTCTCCCCCTCCCGGGGCTGTCCGATCTCCAGCAGCCCGAAATACGCCGTCATCCCCGGCATGCCGAGCACGCCCAGCGCCGTGGAGATGGGAGCGAGGGAAGGGTCTACCTCCCGCAGGTCTCCGCAGTCGCACGCGGCGTACTCCTGCCATCCCCAGTGTCCCAGCACTACGTCGCCCGTTTCGAACTCCTCGCAGCGCGATTCTGTCACCGTGCCCACCGCGCCTCCTATCATGACGTCTCCTACGGGAACCGACTCGGCGTAGGACGAGCCCCGGCCGATACGCCCCCGCATGTAGGGGTCCACGCTGAGGAAGCGAGTCTTCACAAGAACCTGCCCGGTCTCCGGTTCGGGCATCTCCCCCTCGACCAGCTCGAAGTTCGATTCCTCCGGCGCGCCCACCGGCCGGGAAGCCAGCCGGATCTGTCGGTTCACTTCTGTCATGGTTCTACCCCCTCGGGATTACGTCTGCTGCTGTTCGCCCAGTTTGGAATAGGGCCACATCAGGATGCCCCCATCCATGACGCGAACGTCGTCGAAGCCGCGCGATTGCAGGATGATGGACGCTTCGTAGGCGCTGAGTGAGACTCGCGAGAACGCGATGATCGGTTTATCTCGCGGCAGCTCGCCCAGGCGGGACCGCAGGACGCTGAGTGGTATGTGAACGGCGTCCTCAAGCCGCGCCTGTTCGAATTCCTCGTGCGTCCGCACGTCAAGCAAGACGAAGTCCTCGCCCTCGTCGCGCATCCGGCGCACCCTCATCGGCGAGATGCCCCGCATGTGGCCGTCCAGCTTGTTGCGCATCACGTTGCAGGCCACGTGCAGATTGTCCAGCGCGTCCGAATAGGACGGGGCATAGCAGAGGTCCAGATTAGCGATCTCGTCCACGGGCAGTCCGGCCGCCATGGACGCAACGGCCACGTCCACCCGCTTGGCGGCCTCGCCCGGGCCGACCACCTGCATGCCCAGCAGTCTGCGGGTGTCCGGGTCGGCCACGAGTTTGACGATAATCATGGCCGCGTCCGGCATGAAGTGGGCCCTGTCGTAGCCCGGTGTCAGTGTCGTCACCGCCTCGTACCCTCGCTCGGCGGCTTGTGACTCGGTCAGGCCCGTCCGGGCGACGGTGTAGTCGAACACCTTGCAGACGGTGGTGCGCATGACTCCGCCGAAGGTGTCGTCGCCCCCGCATATGTTGACGGCGGCCACACGGCCCTGCTTGGCGGCGGTGGAGCCGAGGGGCACATAGCAGGCCTCGCCGGTGACCATATCGGTATTCTCGGCGCAGTCGCCCACGGCGAAGATATCCGCGTCGGATGTGCGCATGTGCTCGTCAACTTTGATCGCCCCGGTGGGCCCCAGTTCTATCCCGGCGTCTTCGGCCAGCTCCACGTTGGGCCGCACGCCGACGCCCATGATCACCATGTCGGCGGGAAAGACGGACTCCTCGGTCACCACCCGCTGGACCCGGCCGTCGCCCTCGAAGCCGGTGACCTTCGTGTTGAGCAGAACGCGCACGCCCTTGCTCTCAAAGTGTCGCCGGAGCAGGTCCGCCATCTCCCAGTCGAGTATGTTGGGCAGAAGCTGCGAACGCATCTCGACCAGCGTGACGCGGCAGCCGGCGGCCACAAGGGATTCGGTCATCTCCACGCCTATCAGCCCGCCTCCCACGATGGTTATGTCCTTGGCGCCGCCCTCAGCCAGTTCGGCCTTGATGCCTTCGGCGTGCTGCAAGCCGTGCAACGCAAAGACCTTGTCCAGATGAACGCCCGGGATGTCCGGCACTATGGGCAGGGCCCCGACAGCCAGCGCCAGTTTGTCGTAGGGCAGCCATTCCTGCTCCCCGCTGAGCAGGTCCTTGATCAGAACGGCGTGGCGCTCGGGGTCTATGCGGACCGCCTCCGTGCGGTTCATCACGTGCACGCGCTTGATCTTCTCGAAGTACTCCGGCCCCCGCACCAGTCCCTCCGGAGTGGATATCAGTTCCCGCTGGTCTTCCACCATCCCGGAGATGTAGTAGGGCAGCCCGCAGCCGGCATAGGACAGCACGCGCCCCTTCTCCACGATAGTGACGTGGGCGTGGGGCTCGAGGCGCATCACCTTGGCGGCAACCTTCGGTCCCGCCGCGACGCCTCCGATGACCACAACGCGCATGCTGGGCTCGGGCTCGTTCTCTTCGCCCGCGCGCAAGTCGACCGGACATGGCACGAGTGGCAGCGACATGCGGAACTCGGCCCCGCCCATCTCCGACTTCCCGGCGCTGACACCCCCGCCGGCGGCCCTTGCGACCGCCCGAACGAACGAAAGGCCCAGTCCCGTCCCGCTCGTCAATATCTTGCGGGCATTGTCGGCCCGATAGAAGGGCTGGAAAAGCTGCTCGACGTCCTCCCCCGGCAGGCCGATGCCGGAATCCGCCACGCGCAGGCGCACGTTACCCTCGTCCGTCGTCCCCAGTTCGACGCGCACGCGGCCGCCTTCCGGCGTGTACTTTACCGCATTGTCCAGCAGCGCGCCGACCGCCTGCAGCAGCACGGCGGGTTCGGCGTTGACGCAGGCCTCCTCAAGCTCCAGACTGACCGTCAGCTCGATGTCCTTCTCGGCGGCCGGTTCCCGGAAGCGGTCGTGGGCTTCGCGTAGCGCGGCGGCCAGGTCGGCGACGACATCGGAGGCGCCGCTGCCGGTCAGCTCCGCCAGCGCCAGCAGATCGCGCACGGTGTCCAGCGCTTCCGAACACTTGCCGTCGGCCGACTGCAGGAATTTCTTCTGCTTGTCGCTCAGGTCGCCCGCGTAGCCCCCCAGAAGGGTCCGGATGATGGTCTGGACCGTGCCCAGCGGCGACTTTATCTGATGCGCCGCGACGGCGGCCTGCTCCAGTTCCTGGCGCTCTTCCTCAGCCATCGGCGCCTCCGTCGCGGTGTTCGGCCAGGACGGCGGCGACTTCGTCCAGCAGCACGGCGGGGTCCACGGGCTTCTCAAGGAAGCGTTCGACGGGCAGGAACTCTCCGTCGGAGTCCGGAGAGAACCGGAAGTGCGTGCGCCGGTGGATTCCCGACAGCATTATGATGGGGATGTGCGCCAGCCGGTTGTCGCGGCGCATGTCGTAGGCCAGATGGAACCCTTCGCCACCGGTGGCCAGCATGACGTCCAGTATGGCCAGGTCCGGCGGTTCCCGGCGCGCGGCTTCGACGGCGTCCTCGACGTTGGTGGCCGTGGCGACCCGGTAGCCGACCGACTCCAGCGTGGCCGTCATGGCTTCCACCAGCGCCACGTCGTCGTCCACCACCAGGATAAGTTCGTCCATCTTGCGTGCCTCCGGTCGCTGAGCTGTCACGTGTCCAGTATACAGGCCTCCCGGTATCCGAGAAAGCTGACAGCCGTCTCCGGGCGGGGCACTTGAGGTCGAGATCGGGGACGGGGCAGGTGCTTTACCTTGTGTATCCGCCGGGGTGCACCTATCATCCGCGTTCTTTGTGAGCACTGACTGCCGCGAGAGGACCACATGGGTAGGAGACAGTGATGGATTCGTTTGTAGAGACCGACGGCCGAGGCAACTTCACACTCGATGGCGAGCCGTGGTTTTTCCACGGTGCCACCTACTTCGGCCGGCGGCCCGGGACCTGCGGCGCCGACTGGATGACCGAACACTTTGAGCACAACCTGCAGTTCATGGACCGTGACTTCGCCAAGATGCGCGAACTCGGCCTCACGGCCATGGGCCTTTTCGTCCCGGGTCGCAGCTTCTGGGACGGACTCGAGCCGAAGCAGGAGATGTTCGACCGCCTGCATACCGTGCTCGACAGGGCCGGGGAGGCCGGCATCCGCACGGCCCTTTTCGGCGCGCGGGGCATGCCACGCGAGGCGTGGTGCGAGGCTCATGGCGTGGACCCGGAGGCCGAGTCGTGGCATCCGGCGGTCAACCCGGACGGCCTGGACTACACCGTGGACGCCGCCTCCCGGTTCATCTCTCACTTCGCTGATCGCCCGGGGGTCATCGGCTACCTGGTCGGGGTGGGGCGGCTGTTCCGCTACAAGTTCACCGTTCCGCCGGTGCGCGGCGCGTGGGCCGAGTGGCTGGAGGAGCGATTCGACGGCGACTTCGACCGGGCAGCGGAGTTGCTCGAGCTGGAGGCGGACGAGAAGGACTGGCGTGGGGTCCGCATGCCGGTTGAGATGGAGCCCTACTTCAACGAGGACAATCCCCGTTCGTTCGAGTTCGCGCTCATGCAGCAGGTCCTCTGCCGGCGGGCCACGGCGCAGCTCATCGACCGCCTGCGCGAGGTCGCGCCCAACCAATTGCTCATGGAGGCGATGGAGGGATGCTGCTTCTCTACCGGGCACCTGACCACCATGGTGCCCGAGATGGTGACGGGCGACGCCCTCTGGATCGAGTGCTACCACTGGGAAGGGCTGCGCAGCTACCACCTGCTGGATGAGGAAGAACTGCGCTGGATGCGGGAGCCGGTGGCCGGTAAACCGTCGGTGGACATCATCAACGCCGCCGGCTACGTCCAGATGCTCACCCGCTGGATGGAGCGTTCCGGCAAGCCGATGATCATCTGCCACGGGGTTGACATCGGCGATGAGCAGCGCGGCGTGCGGTCCGAGGAGGACCAGCTCCTGATGCTCGACCGCTACAACACGTTCTTCCAGTCGTCCGGCGGCCACGCCATAAACTACTGGTGCTGGTCCGATGACGAACTGTCGAAGACCTTCACGCGCTTATCCGGCATCGAGTATGGTTCCGACAGCCCCGAGGACCAGAAACCCTACCCGCAGGCGGGGGAGACGATGGGTGTGGTGCGCTACGACGGCTCGGAGCGACCGGCGGCGGCCCGCATTCGTGCCCGTTCCCGGAGCAGTCGCGGCAAGCCCCGTATCGAGCGGCCGGACGAAGCGCTGGTCCTGTTCCCGAGTCCCATGTTCCAGAGCCTGCACCGATACCGCTCCAACCTGACCGGTTTTGCCATTCTGACTTCGCTGGCCCGCATCGGCATCTTCGCGGACGTGGCGTTCACCTCCGACGGTGAAGAAACTGTCGCCGTCGAGCAGTTGAAGCCTTACGAGTTCGTCATCGTCGGCGCTCCGGAGTACACGCGGGACCATCCAGAGGTGCCGGGCGTGCTGCTTGAATACGTGCGGCGGGGCGGCACGATGCTGTTTGCGGTGGGAGAGCCCGAGGTGCTGGTGGACCCGTACCTGAAAACGCGCCAGCTGTCTGAACTGCGCGAACTGGCGGGTTGTGCGGAAGTTACGGGCCGCAAGACGTGCGCGAAGCTTGACGACATTCGCTCCGAGCACGTCAGCTTCCCGGCGCAGACGACACCGTCCTGGGAGCTCGAGATGGACGAAGAGGCGTCCCTGACGCGGGTCGTGCCCGGCCAGGACGCTGAGATCCTCGTGGCGGCCGGCGACGTTCCGCTCCTGTACCGTCACCGGACAGGGCAGGGCACCGTGTATGTGTTCACCTGGAACCTGGACGTGCTGCTCTACAAAGGCGGTGAGATCGACTACCGGGGCGGCCACTGGGACTGGCTGTGGCAGGGCGTCGCCGATGAGGTCGGCCTCTCGCAGGACATCCGCGACCCCATGACGGCGACAGTCCGGGAGATGACCTTCACCGGCCGAGCGCCGAGGGCTTGATGCTCCTCCGCCGCGTGGTATGCTGGTAGCAGAGGGGGTTGGGTCTTCTTTCGCGCGCGGGGCGGAGGTGCGAGTTTGGAACGACTGACGATACCCGGAACCGATCTTGAAGTCTCGCAGGTCTGCTATGGCACGGCCGGGCTGGGGACGGCCGTCACGGGCTCTGCGGTGGATGAACTGCTCAACACCTACCGCCACCATGGCGGGAACTTTCTGGACACCGCGCATTGCTACGGCTTCTGGGCGCCGGGGGGCAACGGGGCGAGCGAGCGGGCCATCGGCGAATACCTGAAGCGCCATCCCAAGGACGATCTGATCGTGGCGACCAAGGGCGGCCACCCGGGGCGGCCAGGCTACCGGAAGACCGACCGCTGGCTCTCACGCTGCCGCGTTCAGTGCGATATCGACGACAGCCTGGGGCGCCTGGAATTGGACACGATTGACCTGTTCTGGCTCCACCGCGACGACACGAGGATGGACGTCGGCGAGGTCATCGAGACCCTGAACGAAGAGATCCGCCGCGGCCGCATCCGCTACCTGGGCGCCAGCAACTGGACGGTCGAGCGAATCGAAGCGGCCAACACCTATGCCGAGGAGAAAGGGCTGCACGGGTTCGTCGCCAGCCAGGTCGAATGGAGCCTTGCGGGCAAGGAACCCGCAGACCGGACAGGCGAACACGGCGACTACACGATCTATGCGCGCGAGGGAGAAGTGGCTTTCCATGAGCACACGGGGTTGCCACTGGTGGCCTACACGGCGACGGCGCGCGGCTACTTCGCGCCAGACACGGAGAAGCGCGCCGACTTCGACAACCCGGTCAGCCGGGGGCGGCTCGAGCGCGCCGAACAACTGGCCGAAAAACTGGGCGTCACCGCCAACCAGGTGGCCCTGGCGTGGCTTATGAACCAGAGCTTTCCCGCAATCCCCATCACGGGGACCCACAACGCCCAGCACCTGCGGGAGAACATGGCTGCGGCCGACATCGACCTGACGCCCGAGCAGGTCCGCTGGCTGGCGAACGGATGAGGCGGCAGCCAAACCACGAGGACCGCGATGTGGCACAGCCGCCCTCGGCTGTGGACGGCCGCTAAGGCGGCCGTTTCTGCCCGGCCTTATCTCCTGTAGGCCCACTCATCGGACCGGTACTTGTGCCCTGCCAGCCTGGACACTTGCTCCGAGAGTTCCTCTGTAAGGTCGGTGGGGCAGTCGTGTTCGTCGACGCCGAAGGTAGCCCGGACGGCTCGCATCAGCTCTGCCCGCCTGTGGGGCAGGTTCGACGCGAAGGTGCTGTGCGGGCGGTTTCGTCGGTAGTCGGGCGGTCGGGGCGGACGGCCCAGGTAGCGGTCCAACGCAGCCAGCTCCATGTCGTAGAGGAGCGTGCCGTGGTGGAGGAGCCAGCGGCGCTTGCGCTTTTGCGCGCAGCCGCCCACTTTGCGATTCTCCCAGGCGAGGTCGCAGAGGCCGGCGTGACGCACCGCCATACCGTCGCGGGAAAGGGCGGCCGCCAGCCGGGGGACAATCTGGCGGTAGGAGGCGCGCACCGAGCGCAGTTCGGGTCTTTGCTCCATGTCCAGAACGGCACTGTAGTTGAGACAGCCGCGAGCGACGAGCACAGTGCCGCCGCCGGAGCAGCGTCTGAGCAGCGGAACGCCATCCGCCCGGCAGGCGTCGCCTCGCACCTCCTCGCGCCAGACCGCGCCCACGCCCATCACCACAGCCGGGCTTGCTATCTCGGCAAAGCGCAGCGTCTCGCCGCGACGCCCGGCTTCTGCCTGCAGCAGGAGCACCTCATCGCAGGCCAGGTAGGCGCCCGGGTCGGGACTGCTGAAGTTCACGAGTTCCATGATGGTGCACGCGCGGACTCAGGACGGGCCCCGATCACTCCACGTCGGGCTGGTAGCAGACGTCGAGGTTCCGTGCGGCGGCCACCTCGTCCAGCCGCGTGACCGGGCCGTGCGGGGCCTCCTGCAGCGACTCCGGATTCTCTTCGGCCAGGCGAGCTATCTCGATCATGGCGTCGGCGAACGCGTTCAGCGTCTCCTTGCTCTCGCACTCGGTCGGTTCGACCATCAGCGATTCGTCCACTATCAGCGGGAAGTAGACCGTGGGCGGATGGAAGCCCCTGTCGATGAGCCCCTTGGCGACGTCCAGCGCGCTGACGCCGCTCTCCTTCTGGCGCGAAGCGGAAATGACGAACTCGTGCATGCACGTCCGGTCGTAGGGCACACGGTAGTGCTCGGCGAGCCGCCGGAGCAGGTAGTTGGCGTTGAGCACGGCGTTGTCGGCGACCTCCCGGAGCCCTTCCCGTCCGAGACGCAGGACGTAGGCGTAAGCGCGCAGGATGACGGCGAAGTTGCCGTAGAACGGCGCCACGTAGCCGATGGTCTCCGGGATGTCGTAGTTCAGGGCGAACGTGCCGTCGCTCCGCTTGGTCACGATGGAGCTGGGCAGGAAGGGGACCAGCCGCTCCACCACGCCGACCGGCCCGGCGCCGGGCCCGCCTCCGCCGTGCGGGGTGCCGAAGGTTTTGTGCAGGTTGAGGTGGACCAGGTCGAAGCCGAGGTCCCCCGGCCGGGCGCGTCCCAGGATGGCATTCAGGTTGGCCCCGTCGTAGTACATCAGCCCGTCCACGCCGTGGACGAGGTCGGCGATTTCCTTGATGTGGGTGTTGAACAGCCCCAGCGTGTTGGGGCAGGTCAGCATCATGCCCGCGACATCGTCGTCCAGCAGGTCGCGCACGGTATCCACGCCCACGACGCCGCGCTCGTTGGAGGGGGCGACTACCACGTCGTAGCCGGCGATGGCCGCGCTGGCCGGGTTGGTGCCGTGTCCGCTGTCGGGAATGATGAGCTTAGTCTTGCGGTTGCCTCGATGGCGGTGGTAGGCGGCGATCAGCATCGTGCCGGTCAGCTCCCCGTGCGCTCCCGCCAGCGGCTGCATGGTGAATTCCGCCATGCCCGTGATCTCGCACAGCAGCCGGCCCATCTCGTGCAGCACCTCGAGCGCGCCCTGCGTCAGCATGCCGCCCAGTCGAAGCTGGGGCAGCAGGGGGTGGAGGCTCGCGAATCCCTCCAGCCGCGCAACGTCCTCGAGGAACTTGGGATTGTACTTCATCGTGCACGAGCCCAGCGGATAGAAGTTGTTGTCCACGCTGAAGTTACGCTGAGACAGCCGCGTGAAGTGGCGCACCACGTCCAGCTCGGAGACCTCCGGCAGTTCCGCATCCTCCTCGCGCAGGTACTCCTGCGGCAGTTCCGCCTCCGCCGGCACGTCCGACGGGTCGAACACGAAACCGCGGCGCCCCGGCCGGCTTTTCTCGTATATCAGTTTCATAGCACCCCCTCCAGCGCGTCCGCGAAGCGCCCGATCTCCGCCTTCGTTCTCTTCTCCGTGACGGCTACCAGCAGGTAGTGGGACATCTCCGGGTAGTAGCGGCCCAGCGGGAAGCCCGCCGCGAAGCCCTGTTCGATCATCCGCCCCACGACCTCCCCGGCGTCGACCGGCAGCTCGACGCAGAACTCGTTGAAGGTGGGCGCGCCGCGCATGACATCCACCCCGGGTATTACTTCCAGGCGCTGTCGGGCGTACTCCGTCTTATCGGCACACAGGCCGGCCACCTGCTTGAGGCCCGCCTTGCCCAGCAGCGACAGGTAGATGAGGGCGCCGAGGGCGCAGAGCGCCTCGTTCGTGCAGATGTTGCTGGTGGCCGATTCCCGCCGGATGTGCTGCTCGCGGGTCTGCAGCGTCAGCACGTATCGCCGGTTGCCCTCCCGATCCACCGTGGCGCCGGCAATCCGACCGGGCATCTTGCGGATGAACTTGCGCCGGGTGGCCATGAAGCCCAGATACGGCCCGCCGAAGGACAGCGGCAGCCCGAGGCTCTGGCCCTCGCCGGTCGCGATGTCCATGTCCATCTCCCCCGGCGTCTTCAGGAGCCCCAGCGAGACGGGATAGCAGGACATGACAGCCAGCGCCCCCACCTCGTGCGCCATCTGCGCCACGTCGCTGTGGTCGTCGATCGCGCCGAAGAAGTTGGGGTTCTGCAGGATGATGGCCGCCGTCTCGTCGTCCAGATACTCCCTCACGAGGTCGCGGCGTGTCTGCCCGTGCCGCACGGGCACCTCCACGAAGTCCACCTTCAGGTTGCTGGTGTAGCAATGGAGCATGTTGCGGTAGATGGGGCTGACGCCGCTGTCCATGATGATCTTGTTGCGGCCGGTGATGCGCAGGGCCATCATCATGGCTTCATACAGCGCCGTGCCGCCGTCGTAGAGGCTGGCGTTGGAGACTTCCATACCTGTCAACCGGCAGATGGCGGTCTGATACTCGTAGATGGCTTGCAGCGTGCCCTGGCTGACCTCCGCCTGATACGGCGTGTATGGGGTGCAGAACTCCCCGCGCCGCAGCAGGGCATCGACAGCGGCGGGCGTGTAATGGTCGTAGAAGCCTCCCCCGAGGAAGAGCGTCAGATGTGCGGCGTTCTTCTCGCTCAGCCGGTGCAGGTGTCGGTGGACGGCCGCCTCCGAGCGCCCCTCGGGAACGTCCAGCGGGCCGCACCGCAGGTCCTCCGGGATGTCCTCGAACAGGTCGTCCACGCTCTCAAGACCGAGCGCATCCAACATCTCCCGACGTTCCTCGTCGGTGTTGCTCACGTAAGACATCGTCCCGCCCCTCGATATGGTTTCGCTCAGTCCCCGGCCTCTTCCAGCAGTTTCGCGTATTGATCCGGCGAGAGCAGGTCATCCAGCTCCGAGGTATCGGCAAGGGAGACCTTGCATATCCAGCCGTCGCCGTAGGGGCTCTCGTTGATGAGGCCGGGCTCTTCGCCCAGACGCTCGTTCGCCTCCGTCACGGTGCCGCCGGCGGGGGCGTAGATGTCGCTGACGGCCTTGACCGACTCGACCTCACCGAAGGCTTTCCCCGCGGTCAATTCATCCCCCTCGGCGGGCAGCTCGACGAAGGTGACGTCCCCCAGTTGCTCGGCCGCGTAGTCCGTGATGCCGATGACGCCGGCCTCACCCTCAACGCGAATCCACTCGTGCTGTTCGGTGTAAAGGCAATCGTCCGGTATTTTGCTCATTTTCCCTCCTGGCTCTTCACTTTCTTGCGTGCGGTGCCTTGCCTGTAGAAGGGCAGTTCAACGACCGTGCCTGGCAGGCGGCTGCCGCGGACCTCGGCGGCCAGCGTCCGGCCCGGCTCGGCGACACCGGGCGCCACGTAACCGAGCGCCACGGCCGCGCCGACCGACGGGGCGAAGCAGCCGCTCGTAACTCTGCCCACTTCCTCGTCCTCGGCCAACAGGACGGCGCCCTCGCGCGCCGCGCGCCGACCCTCGAACCGCACGCCGACCAGACGCCTCTCAATTCCCTTTTCGTGCCGTCGGGCCAGCGCCTCGGCGCCGAAGTATTCATTGTCGGCCGGGAGGGCCCAATCCAGTCCGGCCTCCACGGGCGTCGTGCGCTCATCCAGCTCGTGGCCGTAAAGCGGATAGCCCATCTCCAGCCGGAGCGTATCTCGCGCCCCCAGCCCCGCCGGCTGCACGTCCGGCAGTTCCAGCAGGTCCTCCCACAAGCCGGCGACTTCGTCGGGAGCCACGTAAAGCTCATAGCCCAGCTCTCCCGTGTAGCCGGTGCGGCTCACCAGCGCGTCCGCGCCTCCCACCTCCATGCGGGCAAAGCCGTAGTAGGGCAGTTCCCGGGCGGCCGCATCAGCAACCTCCAGCAGGGCATCGAGGGCCGCCGGCCCCTGCAGGTCGATCTTTGCGGTCTCATCGGATGCATCGGCGAAGTCTGCTTTCGTGCCGATCCGTTCCCGCAAGGCCGCAGCGTCGGCCTCCCGGCGTCCCGCGTTGGCCACGATCATGTATTCTGCCGGCTGGAGCCGGTAACAGATCAGGTCGTCGATGACCCCGCCGTCCCGGTTCAGCAGGAAGCCGTAGCGGCATCGTCCGACCCGCAGATCGTCCACGCGGCAGGCCAGCGCCCGCTGCAAGGCGGAGACGGCGCCCGGTCCCCGGACGATGAACTCGCTCATGTGGCACGTGTCGAACAGCGAGACCCGCGACCGCGTGTGCCGATGCTCTCGGAGAATTCCGGTGTACTGAACCGGCATCTCCCACCCCGCGAAATCCACCATTCGGGCCCCCAGCTTCACATGATTGTCGAAGAGCGTGGTACGCATGTGGGACCTCGGGAGGGAGCCAACGGGGGAAGCGTAGTTGATACCTTTTGCCACCCGTTCTGTCAAATCCCTGATGCTCAGGATTCGACTTCCCGGTATTTGTCAATCATGATGAGTTCGTCGAGGGGCTTCCGCGAACGGGGCTCCGGTTCTTCGTCCGCGTAGCCGATGGTGATCATGATGGCCACCGCCTTATCCTCCGGGATGCCGAGTATCTCTTTGACGGGCTCCCGGTCGAACCAGCCGACCCAGCAGGTGCCCAACCCCTCGTCCGTGGCGGCCAGCACCATGTGGTCAACGGCAATGGCGACGTTGAACTCCCGTCCCGGCTCGCAGACCCCCAGCATCAGCACGGACGCTTCCGTCAGGAAATCCTGATGGCCGGCCTCCTCGGCAATGCGTTGACGCTTCTCCGGGTCCTTCACGAAGATGAACGCGTACTGCTGCTTGTTGGCGCCGGAAGGGGCCATCTGAAGCGCATCGTAGAGCCGCTGCAGCTTCTCCTCCGGAACGGGGTCCGGCCTGTACTTCCTTATTGACCGACGCGTCTCGATGACTTTCCTGAACTCCATCGTGTGCCTCCCTTGTCCTCGGTTTTCGTGACGGGGCAACCCGGCATTGCCCGAACCCTCTCTGGACAGTGTTCGCGCCGACGGGACTGATGTCAATAGGCGCGGGCCGCTTTGATCCGAAACGCTCCCGCGTGGAGAGCCGCGGTTGTTGACGCAACCGGGGGCGTTCGCTAAGGTTCTACCATCGGTCGGACTTTATGACGAGGGACGCCCATGGCATGCCGTCGAGCCGGAAGCAGTTCAGGTATCATCAGGTTATCGTTGGTTCTTGGCTTCGGTCTCGGCTTGATCTTCGGCGGAGGCAGAGCGCAGGCCGCCCCGACGGCCGATATCTACGTGGCCCCCAACACGATGAAGATCGCCCCCTACACGGCGCTCTTCAGCGGCGTCGGCTCCACCAGCGACGTGGATATCGTCCGCTGGGAGTGGGACTTCGGCGACACCGGCTCGGCCGACCCCGTCACAGACGAAGGCATGCTGGCCGCCCACCGGTTCGACAGCGCCGACACCTACACCGTCAGCCTCACCGTGACCGACGCCAACGGGCTGACCGACAGCACCTCCACCCAGATAACCGTCGAGCCGTTCGGGGGCACCACCTACTACGTCTCCTCCTCCGACGGGAACGACGGCTACGACGGGCTGAGCCCGAGCACCCCGTGGCGGACGCTGGAGTACGCCGTGGCCAACATGGGCGGCAGCCAGAACAACCCCAACCGCCTGCTGCTGAAGCGGGGCGACTACTGGCTCTGCGACGGCGGCGGCTACGGCAACCTCCACATGTTTGAACCCTCCATACTGGACGCCTACGGGACGGGTGATCGGCCGATGATCGAGTTCACCAACCCCGGCGACGACGCCGCCCCGTGCATGTACATCTACAACAACTCGGGGGAGTTTGGCTACGGGGTCATCCTGAACAACCTGCACCTCTACCACGCCCAGGAGCACTACTGCAGCGCCCTGGTGACCGCCTACTCGCGGGGCTGCGTCGTGCGCAACTGCATCCTGGAGAACGGCGGCATCAGCGGCACCGCCCAGGAGGTGGGCCTGACGGTGGAGGATTGCCAGATCACCGACTGCAAGCATCAGGGCATCTTCACCAGCGGAGACGACGTGATCTGCCGGCGCACGACCATCGCCGGCAACGGCACGGACAACATCCTGGACCATCCCATCTACTGGTCCCACGGCCACCGTTGGCTGATCGACGACTGCGTGCTGGACGGGCAGAACCGTGACCAGTGCAACTTTGCCACGAAGCTGCGCGCTGGCAAGGACATACTGGTGCGCAACACGGTGGCCACGGGCACGCGCAACGGCTTCGCAGCGGGCCGTAACGCCCCGGACGCGATGGGGGAGGAGACCGATAACCTCATCTTCGACCGGTGCATCTCCCACCACAACGGTACGTCGGGGCAGGCCTCCGGGTTCTACCTCGGTCCGGTGGCCAGGGTCACGATTCAGAACTGTCTGGTGTATCAGGTCGACCCGGCGCCGGACTACGGGATCGCGGGGGTCTCCATGGTGGGCACCGACGGCGCGCCGACCACCGACATCCGCATCTACAACAACACCTTCTACAGCGTCGGCGTGCCCAATCTGAAGATCACGGACGACCACGCGGTGGAGATCAAGAACAACATATTCTTCAAGGACGTTGACGAGAAGCCCGGCCGCTACGGTTTCTACACCATTCCCGATACCAGCGTCTGCACGGTGGACAGCGACTACAACTGCTTCTACTGGCTCGGCAAGTCAACATCGGACGACACGTTCGCCATCGACAACGGGAGCTACCTGAACATCTCCTGGGACGAGTGGCGCGGCAGCTACGGCCAGGACGCCAACAGCACGTGGGACGATCCGGTCTTCGTGGACGCCGCGAATCTGGACTTCCATCTGGAAGCTGGCTCACCCTGCCTCGACGCCGGCACGGACCTGCCGCTGGTGTGGCAGGACATGGATGAGGTAGAGCGGCCCAAGGGTTCGGCCTGGGACATCGGCGCCTACGAGAAGGCGCCCGAGTACACTACCGACCACCTGTTGTGGGGCCTGAATAACGCCAACGGCATCTTCGTGCGCACAAACGTGACCGACGCCAACCCCCGGGGCGACGGGTGGATACGGGTGCCCGGCAAGCTGGCCCAGGTCTCGGCCGGCGTGCAGAGCGTCTGGGGCGTGAACCTCAGCGGCGGGGTCTTCTGCCGCACCGGCATCGACACCGACCACCCCCGCGGCACCGGCTGGGTGCAGGTGCCGGGCACGCTGGA
>JAWODG010000116.1:0-18172 GCA_046483385.1 Candidatus Brocadiia bacterium
GTCGGGAGCAGGCAGCTAGCGGCACCAGCAGTAGCACCACCAGCAGCAGATGGGGACCCCGTAGCAGGGACCTCCCGGGCGGACGGCTGCCACCGTGCCCGCGGTCCCACCATCTCGAAGTAGGAGACGGTCACGCCGCCGGCGTTGCACAGGAAGTCGGGCAGCACGTGCACGCCGTTCTCGTACAGCACTTCGTCCGCCTCCGGCGTGGTCGGGCCGTTGGCCAGCTCGCCGACGATGGACGCCTGTATCTTCTCGGCATTCTCGGCCGTGATGACGTTCTCCAGGGCCGCCGGAATCAGGATGTCGACATCCAGCTCCAGCAGGTCGCCGTTCGAGATGGTCTGCGAGCCGGGGAAGTTCACCACCGAGCCCGTCTCCCTCTTATGGGCGGCCACGGCGTCCGGGTCGAGCCCGTCCTCGTCGATGATGGCGCCCTTGCTGTCGCTGACGGCCACCACCTTGCAGCCGTAAAGCGCGTCGGCAAAGTAAGCGGCGTAATAGCCGGCGTTGCCGTAGCCCTGGATGGCCACGGTGGCGCCGTTCAGGTCCACACCGCACTCCCGGGCCGCCTCCCGGATAGCGAACCAGCCGCCGCGGGCCGTTGCATCGCCGCGTCCGGCCGAGCCGCCGACGGCCAGCGGCTTGCCGGTGATGACGCCGAACTGGTTCCGGCCCACCAGCTTGGAATACTCGTCCATCATCCAGGCCATTATCTGCGGATTGGTGTACACGTCGGGCGCCGGAACATCGCGGTCCGGGCCGATGGCGCGTCCGAGTGCGCGGATATAGGCGCGGCTCACGCGCTCCAGTTCGGCCTGCGACATTTCCTTTGGATTGCAGATGACGCCGCCCTTGCCGCCGCCGAGCGGCACGTCCATCAGGGCGCACTTCCACGTCATCCAGGCCGCCAGCGCGCGCACCGTGTCAATGGTCTCCTCCGGGTGGAACCGGATCCCGCCCTTCGTGGGGCCTTTCGCGTCGTTGTACTGCACGCGGAAGCCCTGGAACACCTTCACGGTTCCGTCGTCCATGCGCACGGGAAGGCTGACCCACATCTCACGCATGGGCCGGCGCAGCATGGCGTGCACGCCGGGGTCCAGTTTCAATATGTCCGCGCAGCGGTCCACCTGCTGCTGCACTACTGCAAACGGGTTGAAATCAGCCATAGTACGAACTCCGAGCTTGGGGTGCTGTCCCGACCCGCGCCGACGGGCCGGCGGTCCATTGAAACCGGGGCGCAAGGCGCAGAGGAGTTCCGTGCGCCCCGTGGAGAGTCGGGAATATATCACGGCGAAGCGGTTCAGACAAGTGGAGACGAGTGTGCCTCAGGGGCCAACCCAGCTAACGGTCAACGTCTGGGTGGCCGAGTAAGCGCCCGCGTCGGCGGCGCCCGGACCGGGCATGGACGCCCGCACGTGCAGGGTCACATCCACGTCGTCGTCACCGGCGACGTGCGTGATTGATACCGCCGGAACGAGGAAGGAATCGTGCGTTGTCCACGTGGTGCCTCCCGCGCCAGTGGCTGTGATCCCCTCCCCATCGAAGCCGAGCCGGTATTCGGTAAGAAGTGTTTCGCCCCCCGGCCCGGAGAGTTGAGCGCTGCTGGTATTGTCCGCTGAAAGCTCGGCGTCCCCTGTTAGGACCAGCCGCTGAGTGGAGTTGCCGGTCACCACGTCCGCCGTGCTCGTGAGGTCCGGCAGTGTGACGGAGGAGAAGTTGCCGTCCCAGTACATCGTCTGAGCGAGAAGGGGGACGTGAACGGCCAGGACTGCTACGGCCGCCACCACGAGGGTTCGACGCTTCATCCGGCCTCCCCCCTGCCTTGTCTGCCGAACTCATAAGCCCCGCCGCAAGGCACGGACTCAACGTACGCGCAACGCGCGCTCATTCCACCGCCCCCGCCGAGTGGGGCGGCTGATTGTGGGGCGCCCCGGCAACGGCATCGGCCGTTGCCTCGGGGGGCGAGTCCGCTTCCTTCATGCCCTGAAGCTCGCCGGGCACGTCCAGCATCTCGTGCCGCTCGGACAGGGGACTCTCGCCTTCCTGCATCAGACGGGGAGTGATGAAGATGACGATCTCCTTCTTCACTTCCTCGCGCTTCTTCGAGCGGAACAGCGCGCCGAGCAGCGGAATGGAGCCGAGCACGGGCACGCGCCGAACCTGGTCCCGCTCCTGGGTCTCAACCAGCCCGCCGATTACAATGGCGTCCCCTTCCCGGACGCGCACCCGCGTCCGGGCCTTCCGTCGCTGGATGACGGGCAGGTCGCCTGCGCTGACGCCCCGCTCAGCACCCGTCACCTTGTTGGGCTCGCTGGCAACGTCACTGACCTCGGTGGAGACATTGACTGTGATGTCCCCTTCCTTGCCGATATGAGGGGTCATCTCAAGCACTACACCGGACCTGACGACCTGCAGCTCGGTCCGCAGGAACGCGCCGTTGATGTCCGTGAGTATGTTGAAGTACTGCTCGCGGGATATATCGATGACGGCCGGCTCTCCGTTGAGGGTGGCCACGCGGGGCCGCGACCGAATGCCCGCCACCCCTCGCTCCACCAGCATGCGCAGGGTGATCAGCAGCGAGCGGAACTCCTGCTCGTCCACGCTGGCGTAACGCGCTGTGCCGACGAAGTTCTCCGTCTGCTCCACGATGCTGAAGACCGTGTCCGGCCCGGTGCGGGTCCAGTCGATGCCCAGTTCGCTGCCGGCGTTGCGGGCCAGTTCCACGACCAGCGCCTCCAGCACCACCTGCCGGCGCGGTACGTCCAGTTGCCCGACGATCTCCATTACCTGTTCGATCCGGTCCTCCGGGGCATAGATGAGCACCTCGGTGGGCCGGCGCCCGCTGCTGACGTACGGCACGAGTTCCCGGGGCAGGGAATTCTGCAGGTGCTGCGCTGTGATGTAGTTCAGGTAAACGCGCCGGCTCCGGGCGAGGCGCGGGAAACTGGGTGAGTCCGGCCGGCCGCTGCCGATGACGAAGAAGTCTTCAGACACCTCCCGCACGGAAAGCCCCTGCCCCGCAGTTATCTTCCGGAGGGCCACCTCCAGCGGCGTATCCTCGGCCTCCAGCGATATCAGGGTGTCCTCGACCGCCGGATCGACCGAGACGGTGACCCCCGCCTGCATGCCGATATCCCGCACGACTTGCCGCAAGGGCACGTCGATCCAGACATTGCTGACCGCCCGGTCGGGCGCTTGCTCGCGGGCTTTCAGCGCCGCGGGGCACAGAAGCAGTAGAGCTGCAGCGACGGCGATCACGTTCCGCCTCAAGCGTCTGCATCCGTCATGCTGTATGGCCGCATTCATGTGCTCACTCCGCGACGTGCAAAAGCACCTCTACAGTCCTGCCTTCGGGTTTAGCGTCCTCCGTCAGCGCCCCGACTTCGGCCTCAATCTTCAAAGCCGCTTCGTATTCGCCCGGCTCGGCGTCGGGCGGCACTCTGACCTTTCCGACTATGGCTCGGTGCATCGCCGGCGCCAGCGTGAAGCTGGTTGGTGACAGGGCCACCCAACCTTCCGGCACAGTGCCCGACTCAAGGTTGGCCCGCACACGCATAGTCGAGCCCGACTCGTTGCTGAGATCAACGGAGAAGGAGGTGAAGCGTCCGGGGTTGAGCGTCAAGTCGACCTGTTCGCGCTGCACTCCGGCACCGGAGGGTCCCTCCCCCGCACCCACTCGTTTCCACGTGACCGCCAGCGACTCGGGGACGGAGAACTCCGCCTCAGCGAAAGCGCGCCGGCCCGCCTCCCCTTCCGCCGCCAGAACACAGCGAACCACGTAGTTTCCTGCCGCCAGGGGCTCGGCCAGGATTCCTTTGAAGATTCGCCTGTCGCCCGGCAGTACGCGCCGACGACGCGAGTGCAGAGGCACCTGCGCCACCTGGCGACGACCGTCCAGATAGAGGGTTGCCGTGGCATCGCCGACGAACCCAACCAGGCCTTCGTTGGCCACCTCCGCGACCACGCGCAGACCCGCGTGGCCGTCCTCGTCTTCCTGCTCAACGGCGAAAGTGGGCAGGTCGACGGCGACCGAGGCGATTTCGGGTCGGGCAATGTGCGTGCGCCGGACCACCCGGACGAAGACGGCGGACGCCGTGCGCAGCACCACGTTCACGCCGCTCTCATCGCGCGGACCGTCCAGGGTGGTCATGACGACCGCCCAGTAGTCGCCGTCGGCGTCCAGGGGCGCCGATATGGTGCCGCGCACCGTTCGCTTCTCCCCCGGTTGCAGCAGGACCTCGCTCGCATCCAGCTCCGTCCATGGGATGGCCGAACGCTCGTGGCGCAGTTCATCCCCGAACTCCAGAGCCCCTTCAGCGGAGACGGTGAAATCGGTCAGTGCCACGCGCACCCGCGCGGCCCGCGTCCGCGAATCACGCTGCACGTTATTCAGTGTGAGGGTGAATTCAGCGCTCCGTCCCGGGCGGACCGTGACCTGCTGCTGAAGAGGCGATACAGCAACACCTGCACTGGCCGGCGCGGCCGGCAGACCAAGGGACAGAAGGACCGTCACGAGCACCAGCGCACCCATGCCGGACAGACCACGGAAAGGCCTGCGGCCCGGAATGTTTTTGCACAACCATTGCATGGTTTGCGGACCCTCCCTCGGCGCGCGCGGTTTAGGTGCCGGCCCAGCTCGCGGTCAGGGTCTGGGTGGCGCTGTAGGTGCCGGCGTCGCCGAGCGTGCCGGCCGGGTTCGACGCCCGGACCTGAAGAGTAACGTCAACGGCGCCGTCGCCCGCCACGTGGGTAACGGCCGACCCGCCGCTGAGGAATGAGCTGTACACCGTGTAGGCGACGTCGGACCCGCCGGTGGCCGTCACGCCGTCGCCGTCGTACTGCAGACCATACTCGGTGTAGAGCGTATCGCTGCCGGGTTCGCTGAGTTCCGCCGTGGTGGAGGTATCCGCGGTGATGCTCACGTCCCCGTTGGTGAACAGGGTGACCGTGGAGCTGCCGGTCAGGACGTCGGCCTGCGCGGAAATGGTGCCCAGGTCGACCGCCGCGAAGTTGCTGTCCCACTCCATGATGTCGGCGACGGTGGCCTGAATGCTGCATGTGGCGGTGTCGTCAGCCGGTTGGGCGGCGGCCAGGTGAGCACATGCGAACGCCGCGATGGCCAGAACGACGGCGCTGAGACGTGAAGTAGACATGTCTGACTCCCTTCACTCCGACAGAGTCGCGAAGTCATGCAACCATGCCGTCCCCCCCGTTTCGGCAAACCGCATGTTATCCTTTAGCTGTGCAAGTTTAACCGTCCCTCAAAGCGCAAAACAACCTTTGTTCGCAAATTGTGCAAAGAATATGCCAGCGAAGTCACGTTTGGCGACATCGGATGGGCGTCGGTGGGATTCGGCGACGGACGAAACCGCGTCTCAGGCGCTTCTGAGCCCGCCTGAAGGCTGTACAGCGGATGGAAAGGCGAATCAGATAGGTGAGAGACTGCTTCCGGCCCAAAAGCTGGCGGACGAGGCCGGGAAGACAATACAGCCCGGCGGAAAAATATGCGACACACCGCCAGAATGCCCCTTCACGCGCCGAAAAGGGGGGAGATAGGCTCCTGCGACACAGAATAAAAGCCGTCGCCCGCAAGCGGCACGACGAACCGGAAGGTTCGGCCGCGACGCGCGCCATTCGCTCCGCTACTCGCGGGACAGCGATTCCAGGCGTTGCTGCTCCTGCATCGTCTCCAGCATGACCTGGTTTTGCAGGTATATCGCAACGAGTGTGTTGGACATAGCCTGCAGGTAGCGTATCTGCCGCGTCTCATGCTCTTCGCGGAACTCCGCGTCGGACATGAACCCGAGGGCGTTCTCCACGCGCTGCGTTGCGTCGCTCAGTCTTTCGTCTTGTTCTTCAGGCATTTTGGCTCGCTCGGCTCCACAGGTGTAAAGGCTACAATCCGACTGTTAACCGCTCGCCCAGGGTGTCGGGCAGTTCGGGTTCGTCCTTTATCTTCTGGATCGTCTTGCCGATATCATAGGGGACGCGCTGGATGTTTACCACCTTGCTGACGATCCGGAAGCTCATGTCCTCGTCCTGGATGTAGCGGAACTTGAACCGCACCGGGTCCAGCGTGGCGAAGCTGGCCATCCAGTTCCTGTCGCGGGGCTGGCCCACGCTGCCGGGGTTTATGACCTGCGCCGTCCGCATGGGCAGATGGCTGTGGCCCACCACCAGCATACGTCCACCCGTCTGCTCCGCCAGGGCCGCCGTGCCCTGCCCCGGCATCACGTATTCATTCAGCATCTGTTCCGGGCTTCCGGGTCGCCCATGAACGATGGTGAGCCCTTCCACCTCCAGTTTCAGCGGAAGCTCACGGAGGAACCTCTTGTTCTCCTCCGTCAGCACGCTGTTGGTCCATCGCGACGATGCCTTGGCCACGGAGTTTTTGTCATTGTAGATCCGGCGACAGAGTTCCCGCTGCTCCTCCGGCCAGTCGTCATTGCCGGAATCCATCCGGTCCAGATTGGCGCAGACGAAGTCGTGGTTGCCCATCACGCAGGCGACCCCACGCTCGCGCAGCAGGTCGCAGCACGCGTTGGGGTCCGGTCCGTATCCGACGACGTCACCCGCGCAGTAGACCGCATAGTCCGAATCCACGCGGCTGAGGACCGCCTCGAGGGCTTCCAGATTCCCATGGATGTCGGATATGATCGCGATCATCGCGCCGGCCGGTCGGATTGCGGGAAGCATCAAGGAACGCGCCCATTTTACCAAAGCCCCGCCACGGACCGCAACTCGCACAGCCGGCGGCACGCAACTCGCGTCACTCCAGCGGCCGATATCAACTGAGGAGCGCGTTCAGCGGGCCTCCGCCTCGGCGCGGCGCAGAAGGGCCGCCAGGTCGGTGTGGCCTTTCTTCTCGGCCAGGTCGGCCGGCGTCCGGTTGCCGTTGTTGGGGATAGTGGGATCGGCGCCCAGTTCCAGCAGGAGCCTGACCATATCGGTCTGCCCCCGGTCGGCGGCCCGGTGGAGGGGCGTCAGGGGCCATTTGTCGCCGCGGTTGACGTCGGCCCCCTGCTCCACCAGGAAACGCACCATCGTGGGATGGCCGCCGCGGACGGCTTTGTGCAGGGGCGAGCGGTCCTGGTCGTCGCCGGCATGGATGTCCGCCCCGTGTTCCAGCAGCACGGCCGCCGCATCAACGGCCCCATGGCGGGCCATCACGTGCAGCGGCGTGTTGCCCCACTTGTCGTGGACCTCCAGCCGGGACCCGTTCTCCAGCAGGAGGCTTGCGATGTTAGCGACTTGCCGTGGGCTGACGGTGCCCTTACCGCCCAGATAGCCGACCCTGTGCAACGGGATTCCACCGTTGTGGTCCACGTGGTTGACGTCGGCCCCCCGGCGGAGCAGGAGGTCGACGACCCGCGCGTGGCCACTGTAGATGGCTAATTCCAGCGGCGTGGAACCGTCACCTGCGACCCCCAGTTCCGTATCAGCTCCACGGTCCAGCAACCATTCCACGGCCTGGACGTGGCCGTTATAGGCGGCATGATGGAGGGCAGACCATCCCTGAGACCCAACGGCATTGACATCCGCCCCCGCCTCCACCAGCACTTCCATGGTGTCCACACGCCCCTTGTCGGCCGCCCAGTTGAGGGCGGTCTGATCGCGGTCATCCCCCGCGGAGACATCCGCGCCGTGCTCCAGAAGCACTTTGACGGTCTCTGGCCCGCCGTACGCCGCGGCGTAGTGCAGTGGTGTCCAACTGCCATCGCGTATTTTGGTTGACGCGCCATGCTCCAGGAGGAGCGCCGCCATGTCCGCATCCCCGTACCAGGCGGCCACGTGCAGGGGGGTGCGTCCCGTCTCGGCGTCCCCGATATCGGTGCGCGCGCCGTGCTCAAGCAGCAGCCGGGCCATCCGCCTGTCGAAACCTCGGGCGGCCCAGTAGAGGGCCGTCCTCCCGTCCCGGCCCGCCTGGTTGGGGTCGGCGCCCTTCTCCAGAAGAAGCTGTACGCTATCGTACGCCCATCCTCCCTCCGGCGCCTCTCCCTCGTCGTGCAACCGCCGGAACTCGCGGTCCCCACTGTGCTCCACCAGATACACAATCGCCGTCTTTCCCTCATCGTCCGCTGCAGTGACGTCCGCGCCCCTCTCAAGCAGCAAGCTGACAGCCGAGTTATGCCCGAAACGGGCGGCCAGCAGCAGTGGTGTGGAGCCGTCCTTCAGGCGCCCGTTCACGTCGGCCCCCTCCTCCAGCGCTTCCCGCAGTTCCCGGTTCCATCCCGCCCGGGCGGCGTCATGGACCGGCGAGGGGCGGCTGTCCAACCAGTGCCGGATCTCGCGGTACAGGTCGTAGCTCATGAACAGGGGGTCGTGGAGGTGGTGCCGCCAGTCGTCCTCATCGCCGGATACCAGCGTTTGGATGCCACGTCGGCAGAG
Organism: Candidatus Brocadiia bacterium; assembly: GCA_046483385.1. GTDB lineage: Bacteria > Planctomycetota > Brocadiia > SM23-32 > SM23-32 > B1Sed10-231. Next base: position 8,392 of record JAWODG010000116.1, read on the forward strand.
ACTTCGGTCCTGCTGAAGGTACGCGAAAAGCGTCGCATAGCAGACCCCTGAGATGTCGAGGGGATTCCGCTCGAATTGCTGCGTCAGCACCGGCTTCAACTCGCTGGCCACGGACGGTTGGTTGAAGTAGTTGCGCATCACCTGCTCGGGGTTCGGATGGTCCACGTAATCGAATGGGGCCCAGTGCGCCTCAGCCAGCAGGTGAGGTATTCCGGCTTCATAGCGTTCGGTCTCAGCGCAGCGCCGCCCGAACTCCAGCACCTCCGGCCAGGAGCCTCCCCATTTCGGCTCCAGACCCACCATGCGTGCTTTGTATGCAGCCGCCAGCGTGGGGCACGCCGCCACCGCCCGCTCCAGGGCCTCTCCCCCGTCAACTTCGGAGGACGCCTTCGCCATCTTAACGAGCCCGTGATACGCCGGCCAGACACGAGGGTCCCGCTCGGCGACCTCCTGCAGGTTGGTGCGGGCGCGTGGTAGGCGCGCTCGGAATTTCCGCCATTGTTCCGGACCGGTCTCACTCGCCCACGCGCCGCCGCGCCCATCCCAGGCGTATTCTACCATCATCAGCCCCCGGTGCAGCGGGGCCAGCACGCTGTCCGGGTATATCGCGTCAAAGCGATCGATCGCCAGTTCCGCCAGTTCCCTGTGCCCGGCCCCGCCCAGCCCGCGAACCAGAGCGCGGAGGGCCATCGGATCGTAAGGGTCTCGCTCGACGATGGGCAGATAGCGCTTGGCAACTTGTTGCCACAAGTCCTTTTTCTGTTCATCCCACTCAGCAGCTTCCAGTGCGGCACGGGCACGCATGCGTTCCTCGAACTCCGGTCGCGGCCTCCTGGGCAAACGGCCCAGGTGCCGCCGGATCCACATCGCGCCACCCTTGGCGACGTCCTGCATATAGGTCTCGATGGCCCACTGGGTGGACTCCCGCCGGCAAAATGTCTCCCAGAACGGGTCGGACATGTGCCAAAAGAAGCTGTTCAATGAGATGGGGTAGCGCTCGGCGGCTTCGCCAAAGAGTTCCGTGGAACTGACCGGCGGCCGGGCCAGCGCGGCACGCTGCTCATGCGTGGGGTCAATTCCCATGTAATCGACCAGATCAGCGGCGATGCGGCACGGCAGGCGGTATATCTCCTCCGCCGGTCCGCTGTAGGTTTCACGCCGCTCCCCGTTCTGCCCGTGAAAGGTCAGCCGGGCCTCGTACTGATCGTCTCCCATGCGGAGGGTGCCGGTGGTGTAGTTCTCACAGTCGAACGTGGCCCGCAGGTTCTCCATCTTCATGTCCGTGACGCGGCGTCCGGGCCCGAGGAGCTGTTGGTCGACGTAGAGCTTCTGCACCCAGAAGTCCCAGGTGTCCAGCAGACGGGCCGGGGCGAAGCTGCTCCGCCACATCGCCTGCAGGGCTATCAGCCCGCGCCCCCAGCCGATGACTCCGTCCTCGCTCCCCTCCTCCACCAGGGGGAAAACCAGCATGACGCGCCGCGGGCGCTCCGGGGGCGTGGTGAGAACGCGGCGGACCTCCTCGGCCCAGGGGTCCTCCCGCTCGGCCTGCGCCGCCTCGGCCTGGCCGAACGCATACACCGGAAATGCCAGGAACAACGCAACCGCCAGCATCAGGACTGCATAGCACTTACCCCTCATACCGCACCTCCCGCCTGTCCAGGGGGAACTTGCCACAGGCCGCGCTGCTGCCGACGCGGCCATGCACAGAACGCGCTTGAATGATAGCGTGCGCTGTTCTGAAGGTCAAGCCAGCCGTGCAGGGAGGGCGCGCGGCCAGTTATGAGTTCACAGTGATGAGGTATGAGCTGAACGGCGGCCGTCGGCTTACGGCAGAACGGCCGAGGTCGAGGACGAGAGCGAGGAAGAGGACGATTCGGGGATGGACGTCCCCCTGTGCTTCCTTGCCGTTCTTCGTGTCCTCCGTGTTCTTCGTGGTAGATGCCTTTTGGTCAGGCCTCGCGGGCGTCCTGGATCATGCCCAGAACCAGCTCAACCTTGTCCCGGATGCGCCCGAACTCGCCGGCCGCAACCCAGTCCTTGCGGATAAGCCGGCTGCCCATGCCCAGGCAGGCCGCCCCGGCCTGGATCCAACCGTTTATGCTCTCCGGCGTCGAGTCCACACCGCCCGTGGGCATGATCTTGACCCACGGCATGGGGCCGAGAACGGACTTGACGAACTTCGGCCCGCCGATCTGGTTGCCGGGGAAGACCTTGACTATTTCGACGCCCAGTTCCTCCGCCTCCGATATCTCGCTGGCGCTGCCGCATCCTGGGGAATATGCGACGTGACGCCGGTTGCAGAGCCGCGCTATCTCGGCGTTCAGCACCGGCCCGACCACGAAGTTGGCGCCGCTGTTGACGTAGATGGCCGCCGTGGGCATGTCGATCACCGACCCGACGCCGAGGATCATCTCCGGGTGGGCTTCATCGGCCCAGGTGATCAGCTCGCTGAAGACCTGCCAGGCCCGGTCGCCGCGGTTGGTGAACTCGACTATCCGCGAGCCACCTTCCGCGACCGCCGTAACCACCTTTTTGGCCACCTCGATGTCGGCGTTGTAGAACACCGGCACGAGGCCGGAATCGAGCATCTCGTTCAGAACGGTCAGTCGGTCGAATCGCGCCATGTCGCACTCCTCCACGCCGACGGCACCTGCCGCCGGTCACATCATCTGTAGGTATCGTAAGGACGGGGGTCGTCGCTCTCTTTGCTGCGGAACAGGCTGCCTTTGCGGAATTCGGCCCACGTGTTCTCAAACCAGTATTCGGATTCCGGTATGGGCCGGGGCGCCACGACCTCCACGCCGAAAGCGTCGTCCGCCGGATCGTAGCTCAACGTCAGTATCTCGTCCCGCAGGTCCTCGTTCTCCGGCTTGAAGCGCCATTCGTCACCGAGTTCGGGATGCGGCAGCTCGCCGTCGGGGTCGGCCACCAGGTGCGAGCCGCGCGAGCCCTCGCCCCGCTCGATGAGCCCCAGCATGGCCTCGAGGAAGGCCCGTTGGGCCAGCGCCAGCTCCCGCACCTGCACGGCCTTCAGGTAACCGTCCTCGGGCTGGACGAGCCCTTCGCCGGCGATGCGGCCCCACTGCTCCTCAGCCTGCTGCAGGGCTTCGCGGAGGCCTTCGGCGGAACGCACCATCCCGGCCCGGGCGCTCATTCGGCTCTGGATGTCGCGCTTCACTTCGGCGCAGTCGAGCGCAGCCGCGGGCCGCCTCTTGATGTTGGCAACGATCCGCTCGAAGCGTTTGGCCACGGGCGCCGCGACGTCCCCAAAGTCCGCGGGCGGGTCGGGGTCGCCGTAATAGACGTGGGCTATGCGCTGGGCCGCCCGCAGGCCACCGACCTGTCCGGCGTTCAGCGCGGAGCCGCCGGGACGCTTCACGCCGTGGGTTCCGGCAAGCTCGCCGATGACGAACAGGTGGTCCACGTCCGACTCCCACCAGACGTCCACGGCGAATCCGCCGTTGCAGTGCTGGCAGCAGACGCCGACCTCCAGCGGTTCCTGCCACAGGTTGACACCCATCTCGTGGTACAGGTCGATGCTCGGCTGGTTCATGTGGGCCAGCCGTTCGATGGGGGTCGCCTGGTCGGCGCCGGACTTCTCCAGGTAAGTGCGGGCCTCCTCACCCAGGTCCTCCAGTCGGAACTCCTCCATGTCGCCGGTGGGCACGGGGTTGCGAGTGAAGTCCATGAACACGCGGCGTCCCCGGCCGACCATCTCCTGCTGGACTATGATGTCGATGAGTGACGAACCGGGCAGCTTCTGCGGGTCGAACGGCCACTGGTAGCCCTTCAGGAAGATGCTGGTGGCCATCTCGCCCATCGAGTCGAACCACGGGTTCAGGAACTCCTGTACGTCCCCGCCCTCGGGGTCGGTGCTGTAGTAACGCGGGATGACCTGCTGGTAGGTGCCGGACAGATTCCAGCGGGGCTGGAGCGAGGCCAGGCCGAACTGGAGTTCGGTCAGGTTCTGGACCTTTGCCCCGGCCTCCAGCAGCGCCGCGTAGGGACCCATCTGGCCTTTGGGATACACCGATATCTCGTACAGCTCTCCCGGCCCGCCGCCTGCCACCACCAGGTTGCGGCAGTTGAACAGCGTGAGCCCGTGGTTCTCATCGCCCTGCGCTGCGATGTCCACGCACAGCGCGCCGCAGGCCCGGCGGTCGTTACCCTCCCCCGTGGTGATAACGGCCAGCATGTGGTAACCGCCCAGGATGGGCACGTCGTAGCGCTTCAGTTCGCCCAGCAGCTTGAGCACCATGAACCGTGACGTCCACGGCCCGGCGGACGTCGCCCGCTGGCTGGGGTCGTGGTCGGTCTTGTAGCCCACGAACACGCCGCGTTCGTTGTGCGGGAACGGCACCCCGGCGTCGGCCAGATGGAAGAAGCTACGCAGCGAGTTGACCGCCTCTATGAGGGCCAGGTCCCCGTGGGCGCATCCGGCCGCCGTCAGCGTACGCGCGAACTCGACGGCCGCATCTCCCTCCACCGCGTCCAGCCCCATTTTATAGTAGGTCTGCTTGTCGGAGCCGGAGTTATGCGACGTGCCGGTGCCGATACCGTGGGTGAGCACCGCCACCTGCTCGGCCAGGTTCTCCACGCCGCATTCCTCGAGTTCCCGGAACAGCCGCACGGCGCAGTTCAGCCCCGCCGCCCCACTGCCCACTACCAGCGTGTTCAGCATGTAGACGGGGAGGGTCATCCCGTCCACCTCCAGCGTCTCCTGTCGTATCCGCTCCGACATCGTCAAAGCCTCCTGATACCGAATCCGCCGCCCACCTCGATGGACTCGCCGGTGGAGTAATCCAGATCACCTCGCCCGACAGCCGAGACCACCCGCGCGACATCCTCCGGGTAGCCCCACCGCTTCGTGGGCAGCAGACCTTCGGCGATGAGTTTGTCGTATTTCTCTTTCACCACGCTGGTCATCGGGGTCAGTATGATGCCCGGTCGCACTTCCAGCACGGGGATGTTGTGTTCGGCCAGCCGGTCCGCGTAGAGCTTCACCGCCATGCTGACCCCGGCCTTCGAGAGGCAGTACTGGCCGCGGGCGGGCGATGACGTGTAGGCCGAGATAGAGCTTATGAACACGATGCGGGGGGTCTCGACGACTCCCGCCTCCTGCCACTCGACCATCCGCCGCGCCGCGAGCTGGGTGAGGAAGTAAGGGCCTTTCAGGTTGATGCCCATCACCCGGTCGTAGCTCTCTTCGGTGGCCTCCAGCAGATCGACCCGCTCCTTCGGGGCGACGCCGGCGTTGTTGACCAGCAGGTCCAGCCGGCCGAACTCCTCGGCCACATAGTCGAGCATCGCCTCGCGGTCCGTGGCCACGGAGATGTCGCCCTTGAAAACATCGGCCCTGCCGCCGGCCTCCTCGATGGTTTCCTTCACCTCGTAGGCGCCGGACTCTGTGTCCTGCGGGTCGGCCACCACGTCGTTGATGACGACGGCGTAACCGTCTTCGGCCAGCCGCAGGGCGATGCCTCGCCCTATGCCCCGGCCCGCACCGGTCACCAGCGCCACGCGTCCGTCTGTGTCGGTCATGGGAATCCGTCCCTTTCATTGGATGTTCACGCCGGGGAGCCCCCATCCCCGGCGGCACGGAGACGCTACTGTAAGAGACACGCTCGGACGGGTCAAGCAAAGCGCGGGGTCAAGCGCTGCAGCGCCGGGACGGGTGAAGTCAGCCCGTTTCGTTTGCAATCTGGCCAAGACTCGGTATCCCTATGCATCCGGCGCACCTTCCCGGCTGCGCCTTGACCGCACCGCCGGTGTTCCGCCAGAATACCGGATTCCGGCCGGACCGAACCGTAAGAAACGAAAAACCGACGGCCACCACAACTGCAGAGACCCCTGTCCCCCCGAGGAGCCCGCATCGTGAGAATCATGCGCTTCTTTGCCCTGACGACAGCCATGACAGCCTGCCTCTTCTGCGCCGCGTGCGCGTCGCCCAAGACCGGAGGCGCCGCCTGCGCGCCGTCGACAGCTCCCGCGTCGGTCGCAGCCCCCGCGTCGACCGCGGACGCCCGCGCCCTCCCGACGGAAGCGGCCGAACCCCTCCGGCCGGAGGAGCCTTACTCCGGCAAGGAGGTCGAGGTGCCCGAGCAGCTCAGCCTGCGGGGCGCCTTCCGGATGGCCCTTCAGGCCAACAAGGACGTCGCCGTCACCTCAGTGCGCGCCGACCAGAGCCAGTTCCGCATCATGGGAGCGGAGGGCGAGTTCGACGTGAGCCTGTTCGCCGAGACCGCCCGCGGGCGCTCCAACGTTCCGGTGGAAGGCGTCCCGCTCGACCGGGAGGACAGCGCCGTCGGGGCATCGACCGCCGGCGTGCGCAAACGCTTCGTCACCGGAACCGACGTTGAGATAGCCGCCACCACCGCCTACGACCGGGAACTGAGCGACACCAGCATCCTGAACCCGGAGTATGACACGGGGGCCCGGCTGACCGTCGAACAGGACCTGCTGCGCGACTTCGGCATCGGCATCAACCGGACCGACATCATGGTCTCGCAGAACAACTGGCAGATTTCGAAGAAAGAGCTGCGCGACCGGGTCATCAACACGCTTTTTCAGGTGGAGCAGACCTACTGGGACCTCTACTTCGCACTGATGGACCTGCAGGTGCGGGAGAAGCAACTGGAGCGGGCCGAGGCGCTGGTCAGGCGCGCCCGCGCCTACGTGGACGTCGGGTCGGCGCCCCCGCTGGACATCACCCGGGCCGAGTCGAGCGCCGCCTCCCAGCGCGTGGCCATCATACAGGCCCGCAACCGCGTGCAGGCGCTGCGCCACCAGTTGCTGCGCCTGCTGGGCGTCTCGAGGCCCCGCCAGTTCACCGGGGAACTTGAGCTGGTGGACCAGCCGCCCGTAACCCCGTTCGAGCCATCGCTGGACGAGGCCCTCAGCGCCGCCCGCGAGAACCGACCAGACTACCGGCAGGCGGAGCTGGACATCGAGAACGCCGACCTGAACCGGCGGTTCTTCAAGAACCAGCGCCTGCCCCGCCTCAAGGCGTTCGGGCAGTACGAACTGGCCGGGCTGGACGAAGAGTTCAGCTCCAGCGTGGACGTGCTGGAAGACGGCGACTACGGGAGCTGGCTGGTGGGGCTGCGCTTCGAGTTCCCCATCCCGAACCGCGTGGCGCGCTCCGACTACCAGGTGGCGCGGCTGGAGTCCCGCATCAGCCGGCTGCAGTTGGACGCCGTGTGGGAGCGCATTACGCGCGAGGTGGCGGACGCGCTGACCGACCTGGAGGCCGCCGCCGGGCGAGTCGAAACTTCCGAGCAGGCGCGCCGGCTCGCCGAGCGACTGCTGCAGGCCGAAGAGAAGAGCTTCAGCCTCGGCCGCTCCAACAGCCTGGACGTGCTGGACGCACAAGCCGCCGTGGCGGCCGCGGAGCGCGACGAAGTGCGCGCCAAAGCCGACTACGCCACGGCCGTGGCCAACCTGCTGCGCGCCGAGGGCACGCTGCTCAGGGTCAAAGGCGTGCGGATGGAGTAGCCTCCATTCGCCACCAGCCCACTACGAACAGACCACGGGCCGCGTCTTTTCCGGCCGGGTCTCGCGCAGCAAAACCACCGCTGCTGCCCGCCCGTCGGATACGGGCACGGTGGACACGCTAAGTGTGATCTCCCGCCCATCCTGCAGACAGACGGCCCCTTCTATCGGCGGGGAATGCAGAAGGGCATATATAACCAGCATCCGCAGGCCGGGGTCTTCGATGGCCTCATGGACAGGAATCCCCCGGATCTGCTCGAGGTCCCTGTTCAGCAATCCGCGGGCTTCGGCGTTCATGTTGACCACACATGCTGTCTCGTCGACGGCCAGAGCCGCGACGGGCTCATCCCGCAACATCCTGGTCTCCTCGTGCAACGTTGGTTCGACGGTAGCCCCCATTTCATCAGTCTCCCGAGACATCGGTGCAAGTCCCCTGACACATGCATCAGAACCGTGTCACGCCCACCGAGGTGGGCATTCCTTGATTCCTGCATGCTGTACGCTACACCGCTCGTGTTAGCCGCGTTCCACGCCGGTGTGAGATTCTGGTTTGGGGTTGTCGTGAGCCCGGTAACGCCGCTTCACCCCAACTCAACATCCAGCGTGTGCGCCCGCAGGCCCCAGACATCCAGGCAGAGGTAGCGTGAAGATTCGACTTCTTCCACCGTGTGGCTGACCGGCCGGCCGTCGAGGTTGACCCCCGCCGGGTGTTCCCCGTGCGGCAGAAGGACCCGCAGTCGCGTCCGTTCGGCGGCCGCCGCGAAGCGCAATGACAGCAAGCCCGCTTTCGGCTCCGCGGTGTATCGGTAGCGCACGTAGCCGTCGGAGGCTCGGTACTTCGCCGTGGCGGTCACCTCATCCACCCCCGCCGCGGCCCAGCGGGGGGCCAGCAGGACGCGGTCGTAGGCGGCGCCCTCGTCCTTGATGCCCGCCAGCCCCTCGATGAGGGCGTAGACGACCGCCGCCGCGCCCCAGTTGTCCGGTATGCCGTAGGAGAGATCGGACGGCATGAAGAAGACCGGCGCGTCGCAGAGGGTCAGCCCGAAGATGGCCCAGAAGCTGCCGTTCTCCGCGGCCCGGAACTCCAGACGGTCTATCTCCCTGTCCGGATGGGGATTGTCGAACCCCCAGACGTAGGTGCCGACGTTGGGGAACCGCGCGTTCGCGCCCCACCACGCCATGCGGCACGTCGGGTCGGAGCCCCGTCCGGCGCCGGGCGCCTTCGGCAGCCACCAGCCGTTCAGTTGCCGCCCCTTCTGGATGTACTCCGTGTGCTTGCTCCCGTCGGCGTAGTGCACCTCGAAGAGCCCGATGGGGTTGTCCCCCGCGGCGGTATGCAGGAAGTAGATAGAGTCCGCCTTCCGCCCGACGGGCACGGCACAGGTGTCGTGGTAGCCCTCGCGGCCGGACAGGCCGATGACGGCCCGCCGTCCGTTCTCCTCGGGGTCAATCACATCGAAGGGGATGTCCTCGAAAACCTGCCGGCCGGTGGGCATGTTGGCCATGTCGTTGTCGCCCTCCCCCGTCCAGCCGGGCACTCCGGGGGCGCCTTCGCCGCAGAGGTCCACGTTGGCCTGCTCGGTCAGGTCCAGGGGTTCGAAGCTGCGCTCCGGCGGCTCGGGCATCTTGCCGCGGTAGGTGCAGTGCAGGTAGTCGCCGTGCTCTTTGGCCCAGCCGTGGACGCGGTCCAGAATGTCCACCGCGTAGTCCTCGAAACCGTGTTCGAAAGCCCCGTGGGCCAGTTCGCCCGCCACGATGGTCGTCACGCCGCCGTTCATGTAGTGCCACTTGCGGTCGTTGCTGCGGAACTTACCGAACGGCGGGTATATCTGGTAGAACTCGCCGGGCGAACTGTCCGGCATCTCCTCCCTGATCTGCTGATAGGTCTCGATGACCGCCACGCACTGCTCGTGGGTGAGACCGCGATTGAGGGCGTAGGCGTTGGAAAGGGAAACCTGCCGGGACTGGTCCACGCCGAGGTCGCGCTCCAGGTCCGGGTCCTCCGGGACGTGGTGGGTGTAGAATTCCCCGTTCCACGCCACCTCGTCCAGTCGCCCCTTGATGGTCTCGGCCAGTTCCCGGTAGTTCTCGGCCTCCCGGGAGCGGCCGGCGACCTCCAGCATCTCGGCCAGGTAGCGGCAGCCGGCCATGAAGCCCGTGTTGTCCCTATATGTTTTAATAACTCTACCTAATGGTATTAGAAGGTTTGTTCCAATGACAGCTCTTAGCTCGCAAATAGCTATTAATGGTGTTAGAGAAGATTTAAAAATTACTGCTGGCTATACTGGTA
>JAWODG010000070.1:0-3934 GCA_046483385.1 Candidatus Brocadiia bacterium
GGAAGCTGCGCTCGGCGTTGGCCACGACCTCCAGCGGCACCTCGCCGTACTCGACCCTGTAGCTGTCGCCCGGGATGCGCACGATGGTGGACATCAGGCCGCTCTTGCCGGCCAGCGCTATCTCCGCCGCGTGCGCACCGACGCCGTAGGCCTCCTCGATGTCCACGGTCGAGGCCCGCAGGATGTCGCGCCGCTGCATGGTGCCGGGCACGTCCACCCGCGCGATGCCGGGCACGCAGAGCCGGCTGTGCGCCCTGCCCTGCTCGTCGGTCCGGTCCACGCCGTTCAGGTGGTTCATGAGCAGGTGCGCCGCCGTGGTCTGGCAGGCGCTGAACTGCGCGTGGCCGAAGGCGTCCCGCAGCACGCCCACATCCCCGACGTTGGCGCCCTCGGTCACCACGATCATGCAGCGCCCCGCGTCCTTCAGCACGCGGTTGACGTTCTCCGTGATGAACTCGAGGTTGGCCTGCGGATCGTCCTTGCTGAGCGCCTCCGGCATAAGGATGAGCAGCGGCATCTCCCGCTCGGGGTCGGCAAGCCGGGCCGAGGCGGTGATGAAGCCGATCTTGCGCCCCATGGCCTGCATGATGAGCACCGGGTCGCTGGTGTGGCTGGCCTTGTTCTCCTCGTTGGCCTCCAGCACGTTCAGCGCCCAGTAGCGCGCCACGCTGCCGTAGCCGGGGTTGTGGTCGCAGACGCCGAAGGTGCCGTCCGCCTGCAGGTCGCCGCCGACGTCGTTGTCCACGGTCTTGGTCACGCCGATGCCCTTCAGGTCCAGCCCCTCCTTCCGGGCGGCCTGCGCGACGCGGTTGGCGGTGTCCATCGAGTCGTTGCCGCCGATGTAGAAGAACATGCCCACGTCGTGCGCCTTGAAGACCTCGACGATGCGGGCGTAGTCCTCCTCGTAGGTCTCGCCGGTGTCCTTGCTGGCCAGCTTGTAGCGGCAGCTACCGATGGCGCCGGCCGAGGGCGTCGAGCCCAGCAGGCGCACCTGCTCGGGGTCCTGCGCGGTGAGGTTGATAAGCTCGTTGCGCAGAACGCCCAGGATGCCCTGCTTGGCGCCGTAAACCGTGTCCACCTCGCCCGAGGCGCGCAGCGTCTCCACCACGCCGCGGACGGAACTGTTGATGACGGCGGTCGGCCCGCCGGACTGCGCCACAACTGCGTTGATCGCCATGGTTGACCTCCCTGTTACTCGTCCAGCACGAACAGCCGATTGTAGCGCCGGTCCCGCGCCTGCGGGACCGGCCACGCGGGGCATCTCTGCCCCCGCGCAATGCGAATACCTGGCTCCCATCCCGCAGGCAAGATGCCTGCGGGTGGCCGCCTGGAAGGCGGCGCTACAGCGAAGTTTCGCGACTCACGCGTACTCAGTCCAGCACGAACAGCTTGCCGTTCGGGTGGAGCAGCTCGTAGGTGTCGATGCGCTTCTGCTGGAGCTTCCTGTACTCCTCGCGCGCGTCGTAGCCGGGCTTCTCCCACGGCCCCTCGGCCACCAGGGCGTCGTGGAACTGCTCGACCAGCTCGTCCTCCATCTCGCCGCGGTAGTTGCCGGCGAAGAACTCCTCGAACGCGTCGCGCATGTTCTCCCACGCCTCCGGCTCGCGCCCGGCGCAGATGGGGTAGAACAATGCGTCGTTGGCGTGGGCGGCCTTCAGGTCGCCGCCGCCGTCGCCGATCATCATCACCTCGTCCGGCTCGTAACCGCCGGACTCCATCAGCACGCGGATGTGCTCGCTCTTCTTGCCCATCTCCTTGCCGGCGATGGACTGCACGTACTGGTCCAGCCCGGTGTTGCCCCACCACGCTATGAGGTCGCTGTAGGGGGTGCTGGAGACCACCAGCAGGTCGGCCCGCCGGCTGAGCCACTGGAGCGTCTCCTCGACGCCGTCGAACGGCGGCATGCCGAGGGTCACGAACTCGAACGTCCGGTTGACCGCCTCACTCCAGCCCAGCAGCCGCGTGATGTTGAAGTCCAGCCCGTGCTCCTTGTGGTATTCGGTCAGCGTCGGCACGCCGAACCCCAGCTCGTCGTCGGACTGGATGTAGTCCACGTAGCCGTTGATCGAGGCCAGCAGGTCCTGCACGTGCTCGGTCGGCAGGACGTCCTGCGCGTCGGGGTCCTCCTGCAGCGACTCGAGCACGTACTTGACCGCCAGGTAGCGGTCGCACCCGCGCGTTTTGCCCCACAGGTTGTGATGCTCGGCGTGGATGCGGAAGAACATCTCGATGTCGCGCAGGCTGTTCATGTCCATGAAGTGGGGGTGGAACACGATGAGCTGCTTGGCCCACATGTTGTCCAGCACCGCGCCGTCGGTGTCGATGCAGACGGCGAAATCGTGCTCGCGGTCCCAGTCGCGCAACTGCTGTCGCGGGTCGTTAGCGACCTGATCGGGGGTCATCGGTCCTTTGAACGTCATCTGCGTCCTCCAAAGCTCAGTTGCCACAAGTATCTTCGCTGTTGCCCGAGCCCTTCCCGCTCCCTCGTGCTCTTACTCGCTCTCGTGCTCGTGCTCGCCGTTAAGCCGTTCGGCGACATAGCCCGCGTCCTCTTCTCCAAGCTCCACGCTGAGGTTCCGCAGCAGCCCGGTCAGCATGCTCACGATGCCGTTGAGCTGCTCCTTGCCGCCCTCGGCCTGTCGGGCCTCAAGGAGTTCCCGGGCTACCAGCACGTCCAAGCAGGCCGCGCACTCGAGCGACGAGCCGCGGGCGATCTCCAGAAAGCGCGCCCGGTCGCGCCGCGAGGTCTTGCCGTTGCCCTCGGCGATGTTCAGCGGAATACTGGTTGCCGCCCGCTGGAGTTGGTCCCGCAACGGTCCGGTCACTCGCTGGTCCTCGACGATGCCGTGGCACCACGCCACGAACTCGACCGACGCCTGATAGACGCGCAATCGCTCGTGGTCGAAATACTGTCTCATGCCATGGACCGTCCGGGGCTCCAGAAACGGCGAGCAAGAGTAAGAGCACGAGTGCGAGCACGACGCCGCCGCGGGCGGCGGCCCTCACTCCGCCGGACTCAGTCGGAGTCCGCCGGGTTGAGGTGGTACCCGCCGCCTTCTTTGTCCACGCGCTCGAAGCCGTGCTCGCCGAAGCGATCGCGCTGGGCCTGGATCATGTTGGCCGGCAGCCGCTCGGTCCGGTAGGTGTCGAAGTAGTTCAGCGACGCGCCGATGGCGTCCGCCGGCAGGCCGTTCTCCACCATCGTGCGCACCCACCAGCGCCAGTTCAACTGGAAGTCGGCGTCGTTGAGCACCTCGCTGAACTGCGGCGCCAGCATGATGTTGTGCAGGTCCGGCTCCGCGGTGAACGCCTCGCGGATGGGGTCGAGCAGCTTCGAGCGGATGATGCAGCCGCCCTTCCAGATGCGCGCTATCTCGTCCAGCTCCAGCGTGAAGTCGTAGTCCCCGCCGTTCTGCCCGGGGTCGGCGCCCATCGCCTCGCTCATCAGCCAGAAGCCCTGCGCGTAGGCGGCAATCATCGCGCCGAACAGCGCGTCGCTCGCCGCCTCGATCAGGCGGTTTTTATCGTCCGCGCTGAACTCCTTCAGCGCCGCGCCCTCGAGCTTTTCGGACGCCGCCACGCGCGCCGTCTTGAACGAACTCATGATGCGCGCCTGCAGCGCCGCCGCGATGGTCGGCACCGGCACGCCCAGGTCGAACGCGATCTGCGAGGTCCACTTGCCGGTGCCCTTCTGCCTGGCACGGTCAGCTCCAGGATTTGTCCATACATGAGTTGCTTCGCAAGATTCTCCAGATTGAAACGGACCAATCCATTCAGTGGTTGATCCATCACCCCATGACCATTGATACCAAAGCATGTCATCATCATTATCCGTTGCTACCGCTGAAAACGTATAGTCAACTCCTGTTTTTCCCTGGTCAACTCCACTGATAATACTTGGAGTGTTAGGAATATGGTTTTGTGAAGATACTTT
>JAWODG010000216.1:0-2686 GCA_046483385.1 Candidatus Brocadiia bacterium
CTCCTCGACGTGCTCGAGGATTTTTAACTCATAGTAGCGGTGGGAATCCAGCGAATCCATCGGTTCCCCGCGGTAACGTTACCGAAAGTAACGATAGAATACTCATTCGCCGACCCCGTGTCAAGCCCAAAAAACGTCCCGCCCTGTGTCATCCGCAGATTACGCAGATTGCGCGGATTACGGCTGAAGGCAGAGCCAGGTCTGCCGGCCGGAACGGCTTCTCGTGGGGTGTCCTGTGGGGGGCGGCGCGTTCCGCGGCTCCAGTTATTGAGCCCGACAAAACTAATGATGTCACTCGGGGGCGGGGGCAGTCTGCCCCCTGGGTGGGAATCTCGCCTTTCGGGCAACAATCATGGGCGGCAGAAGTGAGAGAAGCCCGCCGCGCCGCGGGCGGCAGGTTCCAGGCCCGGGCGTCAGCGCTTGTCTTTACCCACATCTCTGGGGTCTGGAGTTGCGGCGCTGACTGCAGGCGTGGCCTGTATAGCACATCACTTGATAAGGACGTATGCGGGTCGTGGGTGCCAGAGAGCGGCCGTTGGACCTCCGCGACGGGTGTGGCTTCCCCCCGATCCGCAGGGCCGAGGGCATGCTGCTCGGGTCCGGCAATCGGAGAATGGGCACGGGAAGATTGCTTCAGGCTGTAGTCGGCAGAAGCCTCTCACCGAATCCGGTTCCTTGTCGGGTCCCCAGCCGGCCGCGCAGGCGGCCGGCCCTGGAGTGCGGCGGCTTGCCGCCGCTCTGTTGTTGCGGGGCTTGCCCCGCCGCCGTAAGGTATTTCTGCCGGCAAGCCGGCAGGATTGAGGGCGGCGCCGGGCTCCTCGAGCGCGCCGGGCCCCGCACTCCGAGGGAGCGTCGCTCGGGTCGTCTTCGCTCCCCGCGGTTGTGCCGCCCGCCCTGCGGCGGGCTCTTTTTGCCCGTATCGTCTGTTTCCCCCAGGCTTACGCCATGGGGCTAATGCCTGCCGCCCCCTGCGGGGCTGTCCATCTTGAGCCCGGTGAAACTAATGATGTCACTCACCGGGCGCGCGGAAGATCTCGCCGTTCAGGCGCTCTGCCTTCTCCGGGACCGTCCCACAGCCCCGCCGTTGTCACGGCTTATGGTGCCGCGGCGCGCGGTCTGATAGAATCGGCGTAGAGATTGGGAACCTGGACAGGAGGGGCAGAACGTGAGAGTCGATGTGATGAAGTGGGCTGTCGTGGTCGCGGCGCTTCTGGCGCTGGGTCTTTCGGTGCTCCCGGTCACGGCCGGGGAGGAGGAAGCACAGACGGGACCGACGCTTGAGGCGCCGGCGAAGAAGGAAAGGCCTCGCCCGGCCGCGTGGGACAGGTGGAACGAGGAGCAGCGTCAGCGCTGGACGCGCCGCATGGAGCGCGCCCGCGAGGCGGTCCGCAGGCAGGAGCAGGCCCGCCTCAACGCCGCCATCAACGCCATGGAGCAGACGGCGGCCGAGGGTGTGCCGGTGGAGGAGGCCGAGCAGATGGCCAAGACCGGGCTGGACGAGGGCCTGCAGCCGGACGAGTTCCAGAACCTCGGCCAGTTCGTCAAAAGCAGGGTCCGGCAGGGCCTGAGGGGCCAGGAGCTGGCCGACGCTGTCCACCAGCGCATTCGCATGCGCAAGCAGCAGCGCTGGGAGGAGCGCGAGACGCGCAGGCAGGAGCGGTCCGAAGGGCGCGGCCGCGCCGCCGGCGACGATGATGAGGAAGAGGACGAGCGGGAAGCCGGACGCGGCCGGGACCGGGATGATGAACGCGAGCAGGGCCGTGGACGTGGTGGAGGCGCCCCCGATGATGACGACGACGATGACGATGGTGGCGACGGCCGGGGAGGCGGCCGGGGTCGTGGTGGTCGCGGCCGCGGCGGGGGCCGCGGCAACCGCTGATCAAAGGGGCAGCCCAGAAAAGATCATGATGTGCGAAGGCGATGACCCGGCTGCAAACCGGCTCGCCACTACCTCACCGTCCGCGACAGCGACGGCGACGCGGGGAGTTGCGCCGGCTCCGGTCCGCCGAGCCGGCAGGGCCGGAGGTCGAGCTTCCGCCCGGCTCCGGCCTTCCGGTCACCCGCTGTGGACCGACACGGCCAGCCCACCGCGCAATCGCTTCACATGCCCCGTGCACCTATAATGCTGGTTTAGAACCGGCCCCGGGCCGGTCCCTTTCATCCGCTAACCAACGCAACGGAGGACTGCCATGCGGCTCAAGAAGCACGGCAAAGTTTTCCTGAACGGCATCATCGTGGTCGCACCCGCGATCATCACCATCTGGATCGTCTGCCAGGGCTTCCTCTGGCTGGACAACAACATCCGGAACCTGCTACGGGCGCTCGGGTGGGAGGACCCGGTGCGTGGCATCGGCGTGGCCATCGGCGTCGGCGGCATCTACGTGGTCGGCCTGCTGGCCCGCACCTGGCTGCTGCGCTGGCCCGTGAAACTGGCCGAGAGCGTTGTGGAGCGCATACCGCTCGTCAAGAGCCTCTACTCCGCCATCAAAGACCTGCTCCAGTTCCTGGGCGGCGCGGAGGCCGGCTCACGCGGCAAGCCCTGCGTGGTCCACAGCGAGGACGGACGCACCGCCATGCTGGGTCTGATCACCCAGGACCAGCCCGAGGCCGCTCTGGCCGGGGAGGGCGACCGCGTGGCCGTCTACATGCCCATGAGCTACCAGATCGGCGGCTACACCCTCTACCT
>JAWODG010000092.1:0-3996 GCA_046483385.1 Candidatus Brocadiia bacterium
CAATACCAGTAACTTAAGGAACGGCTTCCGGTCTTTTGACCGGATAGCTGGACATTTTGATCCGGACGGCCCGCGGATTCGATCGGGGCCGGCGAGGCGGTAAGACGCATAGGCGAATCTCTTCGAGCAACTGGTCATGAAGTCTTGGCAACTGACGTGCGGGGGCGCTGGCCATCCGCGGAATGGCCTCGCGGATGCGGGCCAGCGCGTCGACGAAGCTGATGCGTCGCGGGGGGAGGTCGGCCCGTTCGGCGCCCTCGGCCATCAATGCTCGGGCCAGGTTATAGGCGATTACGAGCCCGTGTGCCTCCTGCAGCACCCGGTCGGGGGCCTTGCTGCGGAAGGTCGTCGGACGGGTGATGGTGGTGGCCTCGACCTGGTGGGTCTTGACTTCGTCGAGGGCGGTCTCGACCTCCCAGCGGTCCAGGTCCAGGTCAACCAGATCGGCCTTCGAGACGGCCGAGGCGTCGACCAGCGAGGTGAGCAACCGCAACGGCTCCTCGCCGCCGGTATCCGCCACCACCTCACGCAGCAGGAGATGTTCCGGAATATTCGGATGGTCCTTCCGCACCGACCACGGCGGGGTGACCCGAACCAGATAGTCGCCCTCGGCGAAGCGATGGATCCGGCGGGCCTTCGTGTTCTTCTTCATCCGGACGATAAAGTCGGAGCGGCGTTCGAGCAGCCGTGCCAGCAGCTTGTAGGCGAGGAAATTGCGGTCCAGAAGCACCAGGGAGCCGGTCCGGACCTCCTCGATCAGTTCCATGGCGAGTGGGACCTCGCCGGTGTGGTAGGGAGCAAACCGGGCCGCCCAGATGAAGTGATGGGTGGCCGACGAGAGGAAGACGGCCCGCATCTGCGGGTAGGCCGTGCGCCCGCGGGCGACCTCCTGCCGCCCGAAGTAAGCCGAGTTCGCCCGGCTGTCGGGCATCTTGAACGTCGAGCCGTCGATGGTCACCAACTCCATCCCCCGCCAGCACAACGCCCGGCCGAACCGATCGTGCAACGACTCCGCCAGCCGGTCCGCAAGCAGCGGCAAGGGGGCGACTCCCAGCCGATCACGGGCCTTCGTCACCGCCGCCGAACTCGGCTCTTTCGACCACAAGTCCGATCCGCCCAGTGGCTTCCCCACCCGGAGCAACACGTTTTGAATCGACAGGCGCCGAAACAACGCCATCCCGATCACCAGCCAGACGACGAACCGCGCCGGCAGCTTGCGAACCCGCACCGACGCCCGCCCGGTGGTGGCCAGAACCTCCTTGATCCACGCCCCCTTCAGATGTGCCGCCAGCGCCTCCACCGAAAAATCTTCCAACGACCGTTCAAGTTCTGCCAGCTCGGTGTCGATATGGGTCACAGGTCGAACCCTCCTTTGGGCCGGGTGTTGTTGCTCCACAATACATATCGGCCTCAAGGAGGGTTCTTCTTTAATCACCTTAAGTTACTGGCATTGGGCTTAAGGGAAGAATGTGGCACGAAGGCGATTGGGAAATGTTCCAGATAGCCATCAAGCTTAGTCATAACAATCCGGAGCTCAAGCCAGTCGGATGCACCGCTTCCCAGCATTACTACGGTCAGACTCTGCGGTGGACTTCAGAGGGCAACGGCCCAGATGAGCGCGACCAGGATCACGTAGAGCGCGAGGGCGATCGCCCCGTAATCTATGTTGCCAAGGGAGCGCATGCAGTGTACTTCCGGCCAGGACGGTTTTTGATGAGTTTTGGAACAACCGGCAAGAAAGACGGGAAGTTCGTTCAGTACCTGCCAGCACGACTAACAGTCTCGTCTGTCGCGGGTGTGGACGTCACTAGCACAGCGATATCCCGCAACATCTCCGGCAGCCAGCTAACATCCTTGCACGAACATCGTAGGATAATCAACACGTGGGGGGGACGCTGGGGGTTCTGTAACCCACCGGGGCTGCCGATTTGGACTGACGGACTTTCGGGGGTACTCGCTGGCACACCACTCTACAGCGGGTTTGGCAATGCCCCACCGTCACCGCGATGGCGAGGACCCGGTGAACGCCCAGACTCGGATTTGATTGTACAGACGAACCCAAAAACATTCCATAATCGTTACCTGAAACCGGAGCTCGAAGATGTCCGCCTACACTAGTTGGACTGCACAGGTGAGAGAAATGGTCCTGATCGCTTTCATCGTTTGCACCGGTGCTGCCTGCCTGGGCCAAGAGAAGACGCAAGATGTGCAGACGTATGACCTGAAGCTAAAGCCTTGTTTGCGCGGCAAGTTCTATATATATCGTGAGGAATACCATCGTGGTTCCGGGGACATCAATCCGGAGGATCAACGCACTGATAAGAAAGCCCGGAATGGCAATGTGGACACGACCACGCATGTTCTGTATTACTGGGCCACTCCCGACCCCGAAGCCGAAGGCAAAACCGGATTGCGTTGCTATTACAGGTGGCACTTCCCGGATCCCCAGGATCTCAAAACACGAAACGACCCAACAAGCTGGGCCGTAACGGAAAGGAACCGCGGACTTGCCAAGGGATGGGGCGGCCTGCCTCCGACGCCATTCGAGGTCGCACTGCCTGATAAGAAAGTCAAGGTGGGGGCGAAATGGCAGGTAGAGACAGCCCTGCCAGCGCCGCTCGGGGGGAAGGGCAAACAGATTTGCTCCCAGAGTTACGTTCTGGCTGGTAAGGAGAAGTACAAAGGCCTGGACGTACTGCGGATTGAGTTCACTGTAAAGTGGAGGCTGGGGAAGGCTGGCCCCAGGAACCGACATGAGGCAAAGGGACATGCCCTGTTCTGCCCCAAACAGGGTCTGTTCGTTAAGATGGTGATCAAGGCACATGGCTCTCTTCAACTCGGTCCACGAGTAATCTCTGGCAGGACGCGCACGGACATAGCGCTTCTTGTGCCGCGTAATCACGAGGGACTACAGGATGCCGGACCGGAGCGCGGGCCTGGCAAATAGGAACCCATGTACCGACTATGGGTTTTCGGTTAGGGGAACAGGTTTCTTGAATCCGTCATTTCGAAATTGCAGGAGGGCAACAGTTATGGAGCGTTCTAGGCGAACGGCTCGATGTGCAATGAGAGTATGGTTACCGGCTATCGTGCTCTGTCTTCTGCCTGCCGCGGTCTGCTCGGGCGAAGAAGCAAAGACTTACGACTTGGTGCTGAAACCCTATCTGACGGAGCGGTTCTACCTGTCTCAATACACCTCTTCACAGAGAGACCTGGGCTCCCAACGCATCCAGACACGTGTAATCTCCCGCAGCATTGTCCGCACTTGGACAACTAATGAGCGGACGGACGACGAGGACGCAATCCGACTTCGTTGTCACTGGGTGTCTCACGATGTCCGCCCAGAGAAGCTTGATGAACAGCAGCACGTGCGCTCCTACGTTGTATCCGAGCGACACCGTCCTGCAGACTCCGATGACAGCCGTCGGCATATGGTGCTGTTCAACGTCCCCTTACCGAAGAAGGCCATCCCAATTGGGGACACCTGGTCGACGGAGCGCGTTACCCAAGCGCCGCCGTCGGTCGCAGGTGCGCGGCGGTGGCGAAGGCGGAAGTGGACCCGGACTTGTACCTACCGCCTTTCCGGCCACGAGACGTACAGGGGGAAGAAGTATTTGCGCATTGACTATGAGGGCAAGTGGCGGCCGAAGGACAAAGAACAATCCGGTGAGCGTGCTGAGATAGGAGGATACGTATTGTTCTGCCCCCGGCGGGGACTGTTCGTAATGAAGTGCGAGGAGCTGCGGGCGCGATGGAAACTGCGAGCAGCGGACCCGCCCAGAATGAAGCTGACGGAAACGACGCGCGAAGTGGCGGTTTTGATTCCCGAATCGCACGAGCCTCCAGATAAGACTGGTCAGCGCGGCGGCCGAACCCGACGGGGGGCGGACGCGGCCGGGAATCGGTGAACCCGACGGTCACCCTCACGCTCCCCGGCGGGGAGGTCCTCACGTTCACCCAGGCCAGCTACACCTCCGATGCGGTCTGGACCGGGCA
>JAWODG010000138.1:0-13069 GCA_046483385.1 Candidatus Brocadiia bacterium
TGCAGCGCCTGCCGCACGGCGAAGACCCTTGACGCCCGGCCCGGAGCAGGCTATACTTGCCTTTGCAAATGAGTCGCAATAACAACAACGCCACGCCTGTCCCCGGCGCCGCCTTCGTTGAGTCCGCCCTCTGGACATTCAGCAGCTACCTGCGGCGCAAGGGGCTGAGGTTCACCCAACAGCGCCGCTGCATCCTGGAGGAGGTGCTCCGCCGAGGCGGGCACTTCGACGCCGAGGAACTTCACCGCGAGCTTGCCGCCGCCGGACACGACGTGTCGCTTGCGACGGTCTACAGGACGCTTTCCCTGCTGCAGGAAGCGGGGGTCCTGAAGGAGGTGCTCCAGTCTCGCGACCGTGCCCACTACGAGGTCATATACGGACACGCGCACCACGACCACATGATATGCGTCAAGTGCGGTAAGGTGATCGAGTTTTGCGACGAGCGGATAGAGGACCTGCAGCGCCGAATATGCCGCGAATACGACTTCCAGACCCTCGACCACCGCATGGGCATACGCGGCGTCTGCAGCAAGTGCCGGGAAGCAGAACACCCGGGGAACCAGGGAGATGTCGATGAATCTGGCTGAACTGCGCGCCGGTCAGACGGCCGAGGTCCTGGCGCTGAGCGGCGGGATGGGAATGAGACGCAAGCTGGAAGCCATGGGCGTGCGCCCCGGCAAGACGGTGCGCAAGCTGAGCTCCCAGTTCATGGCCGGACCCGTGACCATCCTGGTCGACGGGCGGCAGGTGGCCATGGGGCGCGGCATCGCCCGGCGGGTGGAGGTCAGGGAGGTCGGCCCCTGAAATGCATGATCGTAACGACACGGAGAGAGGGCCGGCCGACGCGGAGTACACCGTCCTGCTGATGGGCAACCCCAACGTGGGCAAGAGCGCGGTCTTTTCACGCCTGACCGGGGCCCATGTGATCGCCTCCAACTACCCGGGTACGACGGTCGGGTTCACCGAAGGCCGCCTGCAACTGGACGGCAGGGCCTGCCGCGTCGTGGACGTGCCGGGGACCTACACCCTGGAGCCGGACAGCCGCGCCGAAGAGGTCGCCGTGAAAATGCTTCAGGACGGCGACGTCATCGTCAACGTGGTGGATTCCACCAACCTGGAACGCAACCTCAACCTTACGGTGCAGTTGCTGAAACGGCGCGTTCCACTGGTTGTGGCCCTCAACATGTGGGACGAGGCGCTGGAGCACGGCATCGAGATCGACGTGGAAAGGCTTTCGGAGATTCTCGGCGTGCCGGTGGTTCCCACGTGCGCCATCAGCGGCGAGGGGATGCGCGAGCTAAAGGAGAACCTGAAGGAGGCCCGCCCCTCGGACTTCGATTACGAGGAGGGCCAGCGCTGGTGCGCCATCGGCGAGATCATCGAGAAGGTCCAGCGCGTCGAGGACCGGCACCCCACCTTCCGGCAGGAGCTCAGCCACGCCACGGTGCACCCCATCATCGGGCCCATCTTCGCCCTCGTCGTGCTGGCCGCCAGCTTCGAGATAGTCCGGTTCGTCGGCGAGGGACTGATAGGGTACGTGGCCGACCCGCTGTTTGGGACCTTCTGGGTGCCCTTGATGGAGCAGCTGTCCGCCCTGCTGGGCGGGGGAGGGCTGCTCCACACGGTGCTCATCGGAACGCTGGTGGAAGGCGAAATCAGCCTTGACCAGTCATTCGGTGTACTCACGACGGGTCTCTACATTCCGCTCGCCGCTGTTTTGCCCTACGTGTTCTCCTTCTACCTGGTGCTGAGCATACTGGAGGACAGCGGCTACCTGCCGCGGCTGGGCGTGCTGGTGGACAATGTCATGCACAGGGTCGGGCTGCACGGGCTGTCGATAGTGCCGATGATGCTGGGGTTGGGCTGCAACGTGCCCGGCGCGCTGGGACTGCGGGTGCTGGAGACGCCGAAGGAGCGCTTCATCGGGGCAACTCTGCTGGCGATATGCGTACCCTGCATGGCCCAGATTGCGATGATCGCCGGCCTGCTGGGCGAATACGGCGCGGCAGGGTTCCTGCCGGTCTTCGGTACGCTCTTCCTTTTGTGGGTTGTACTCGGGATGGTCATGAAGCGGTTCACCCGCGGCACGACGCCCGAGATACTGGTGGACATTCCGCCCTATCGGCTGCCCTACTGGCCCGGCCTGCTGAAAAAGCTCTACATGCGAATGAGGGGCTTCATCAAGGAAGCCATTCCCTACGTGCTCCTGGGAGTGGTGTTTGTCAACTTCCTCTACGCGCTGGGCATCATCGCGGTGCTGAGCCGCGTGTTCGAGCCGCTGGTCACCCACCTGCTGGGCCTGCCGGCGGAAGCCGTGGGCGCCCTCATTGTGGGCTTCCTACGCAAGGACGTGGCGGTGGGCATGCTGGCGCCGCTGGGCCTGAGTCTGCGCCAGCTCATCGTGGCCTGCGTGGTGCTGGCCGCCTACTTCCCCTGCGCCGCCACGTTCATCATGCTGTTCCGGGAGTTGGGTTGGCGGGACATGCTCAAGTCCGCGGCCATCATGATAGTGGTGGCGTT
Organism: Candidatus Brocadiia bacterium; assembly: GCA_046483385.1. Classification (GTDB taxonomy): domain Bacteria; phylum Planctomycetota; class Brocadiia; order SM23-32; family SM23-32; genus B1Sed10-231. The sequence goes on from JAWODG010000138.1 coordinate 2,521, forward strand.
CTCGGTAGGAGGGGCGCTCAACTTCGTCATGGCCGGGCTGGGGTTAGAGTGAGGGACCCGGTTCGGTCAGGTCGGTCAGCGTTCGCACCGCCCCCTCTGCACCCTCCGCCTCGAGCACTTCGCCAACACGGCGCAGCGCCTCCCGCTGCCGCTCGTCAAAGATGACGGCGCCCCCCTCGCGGCAGCGCCGGAAGAGCCCCTTGTAGGGTTGAAGCAGGGCTTCTTCCAGTTGGTCGATGTTGGTGTGTTCCTTCGCGGAGATACGGACAACCGGCCCGTCGGCCGCCTCCCCTGCCAGCCCCGGTTCACGCACCAGGTCGATCTTGTTCAGCACGGTAATCAGCCGCGCTCCGGACCGCAGGGGCGGCAGAAGCGCGTAGTCGGCCCCATCGCGCACATCAAAGACCGCCAGCGCCACGTCGCAGTCGCGGCCGAGGCCCCGCGCTCGCTCCACGGCGCGCCGTTCGAGTTCGTCGGCCGGCGCCCCGATGCCCGCCGCGTCGAGTATGCGGAACGGCACGCCCCGGACCGAGACCACCTCTGCGACGACATCGCGCGTCGTGCCTGGCTCCTCGTCCACGATGACCCGCTCCTCTTCGAACAACGCGTTGAACAAGGTCGACTTGCCGGCGTTGGGCGGCCCGAGCAGCGCCACCCGCGGGGGCTCCAGCAAGGCATGACCGAGGGAGGCCGTCGCCAGCAGGCGCTCGATACACCGGCGTCCCATCTCGACGTTGCCGGCATCCAACAGGTCGGACAGCCGCGCGATCTCGTCCGCCAGCGCCCCCTGCGACTGGTGCAGGAGCATCAACACCGACAATCGGGTGGGCGCGTGCGGCAGCGCCGCCATGGCCGTCTGCCGGATGCCCTCGCGGGACAACGGTGCCTCGCCCCCCGGTGACCACTCCCCTCGCCGCGCGCCGGCCTCGACGAGGCGGTCCATCACCGCCTGCACGGCGGCCACGCCGCCGTGACAGTTGACTTCGTAGCAGGGGCTCTCGCACCCAGCCTGCGGGGATGCCACGCGAGCCACGATGACCTCGTCCAGCACCTCTCCGCCGCGTCGGACCGTCCCGTGGGCCACCATGCCGATACGGATGTCCCGGACGGAACGGCGGGTGCCCGCGAAGACCTCGTCGAGCACATCGGTAGCCCCGCCCCCACAGAGAGCGATGATGCCGATGCCGCCCTCGCCGAGCGGCGTCAGGAGCGCTGCCTGTGGAGTCTTGGGGTTCATACGTACCGTGGGGAGGAGGTGCGGGCGCCTTGACGGGAACGGTGCCATTCTATACCATTCATCAAGCCGGGTCTATGTCGCCCGTGAGGGTCCTATCACGCCGGGAGCACGCAACAGATGATTGTCATCCTTCGAAAAGGCGCCACGGAAGAACAGGTGGACCGCATCGTCGATGCCATCGAGGATGCCGGCTTCGGTGCGCACATTTCCCGCGGCGAGGAACGCACCATCATCGGGGCCATCGGCACCAGCCCGGAGATGCGCCCGCATCTGATGGAGATGTTCTCCGGCATGCCGTTCGTCGACCACGTGGTGCCGGTGCTGAAGCCGTACAAGCTGGTCAGCGTCGAGGCGCAGCCCGAACCGAGCGTGGTGGAAGTCGGCGGGGTGCCCGTCGGACCGGGAACCTTCACCGTTATCGCCGGGCCCTGCGCCGTGGAGAGTGAGGAGCAACTGCTGAGTGCCGCGCGCGCGGCCCGCGACGCCGGAGCCCGGTTGCTCAGGGGCGGCGCCTACAAACCGCGCACATCGCCCTACGACTTTCAGGGTCTGGGCGAGGAAGGACTCCGACTGCTTGCCGCCGCCCGGGAGGAGACGGGCCTGCCCGTGGTGACGGAGGCCCGTTCGCCTGACCACGTGGCGAAGGTCGTCGAGTACGCCGACGCCATTCAGGTGGGCGCACGAAATATGCAAAACTTCGACCTGCTGACCGAGGCGGGCCAGACCCGAATGCCGGTCGTGCTCAAACGCGGGTTCTCCTCCACCGTCGAGGAATGGCTGAAGGCGGCCGAATACGTCGCCAGCGTGGGCAACCTGAACATCATCCTCTGCGAGCGCGGCGTGCGGACCTACGAGACCGCCGTTCGCTTCACCCAGGACCTCGGCATCGTGCCCGTGGTACGGGAGCTGTCCCACCTGCCCATCATCATCGATCCCTCCCACGCCAGCGGCAAGCGCAGCCTGGTGCCGGCGGTCTGCCGGGCGGCGGTGGCCGTCGATGCGGACGGCCTGCTTGTGGAGGTGCATCCCGACCCGGACCAGGCGCTCTGCGATCCCGCGCAGCAGCTCCGGCCGCAGCAGTTCGCCGAAACGATGAAGCAGGTTCGCGAACTGGCAGCCGTCATGGGGCGCACGCTCTGAACCGACCTGCCACTTCGCGGCTCGACTGCATTCTGTGAGGGGCCCATCCATGCTGGAAGAATACCGTCGCGAAGTTCTGCCGAACGGTCTCCGCGTGCTGGGTGTGGAGAATCCGGCGCTGCACTCATTCGTCTGCTCGGCCTACGTGCACGCGGGAGCCCGTTTCGAATCTCCGGAGGAGACCGGGCTCACCCACTTCCTCGAGCACATGCTGATGCAGGGCTCGGAGAACTTCCCCACGTTCAACGACATCATGCGCCGCGTCGAGGACATGGGCGGGGTCGTCAATGCCCACACCTATCCCGAACACATGAAGGTGACCTTCGGCGTGCATCGCAAGCACTGGCGGCGCGTCATGGAGGTCGCCAGTGACGTCATCTTGCGCCCCACCTTCGACCCGGATGAGGTCGAGCAGGAGAAGTCCATCATCGCGCAGGAGATATCCCGCCATCGCGACACGGCCGGGCGGAACATAAGCGTCTATGAGCTGGCCTACGGGCTCCTGCTGAGGGAGAAGCTGGACGAGTCCGGCATCCGGGGTTGCCCCGACATCATGCGGACGTTCGACCGCCAGATGGTGCGGCGGCACTACCGGCGCTTCTTCGTGCCGCAGAACATGGTCCTCTGCCTGGCGGGGGGCTTCGACTTCGACGAGGTCGTGGGCGAGATGGACTCCTACTTCGGGGCCATGAGCCCGGGCGACGACGGCCCTGAACTGTCCGGACCGCAGGTGGAGCACCGGCGCGCGCGGGCGTTCTATCGACCCACCGAGGCGCTGCCCGTGGTCGAATCCCTGCTCTGCTACCACGCCTATCCCATGGGCGACGAGCGCTTCGACGCCCTCCGGGCCATAGCCCAGATGCTGGGGGGCGGCCTGACTTCGCGACTCTTCTCCCGAGTGCGGGAGGAACGCGGGCTGGTCTACGAGATAGAAAGCTACCTGCAACCCTTCTCCGACGTCGGGGCGCTGAACGTCTTCCTCTCAGTGGACCGGGAAAACCTGATAGATGCCGTCGAGACCACCCTCGGCGTGGTGCGCGAAGTGACGACGGACAGCTTCGACGAGGATGAGTTGGAGCGCTACAAGGAGAGCGCCCGCTGCGGCATGGAAATACTGTGCGACCACGCCAGCCGGCTGACCGACTGGTTCGGCAAGCAGGAGTTGTTCCTTGGGCTGGACGAAGTGATGACCCCCGAGGACTACATCCGGCGGCAGGAGGCCCTGGAACTGGAATACATCCAGGAGGTCATTGGGGAGGTCTTCACGGCCGAAGGCGCCAATCTGGCCGTCGCGGGGCCTTTCGATGAGGAGACGCAGGAGGAGTTGAGGGCCCTCTTTCCGGCCGAGGAGGTCGAGTGCGAGCCGGTGAGGGAGGATTCGTGACAAGCAGTTGAGCGAACAGGGGGTGGACCATGGGGCTGTGGGGGAAGCTGTGTCTGGCGGGATCTCTGGTGCTGCTTTTGTGTGTCTGCGATACGCAGGGAGGGGCTGAGGAGATGGAGAGCATTCCGTTGCCCGAACCGTCGTTGACCGGTGAAGTCTCGGTCGAGCAGGCGATCAGCCGGCGCCGCAGCCGGCGCGAGTTCACGGACAAACCGCTCAGCCTCGAACAGCTCGGCCAGGTACTCTGGGCCGCTCAGGGCATCACCGGCGAGGGCGGGCGCAAGCGGGCCGCGCCCTCCGCGGGGGCCACTTACCCCATGTTCCTCTACGTCGCCGTGGGTGAAGAGGGCGTGCGCGGGTTGGAGCCGGGCGTGTATCGCTATGAGCCCAGCGGGCACAGCCTGGCGCCCCACAAGGAGGGCGATCTCCGCCGAGAGGTGGCCCGGGCCGCCCTCGGACAGAGTTTCCTCGCACAGGCTCCCGTGGACATCCTGATGGCCGCCGACTACCAGCGCACCGCCGGGCGCTACGGGCAGCGGGCCACACGCTACGTGGCGATGGAGGCCGGTCACATCGGCGAGAACATCTACCTGCAGGCGGAGGCCCTCGGACTCGGCACGGTGGCCGTCGGGGCGTTCAGGGACGATGCGCTGGGGCGCGTATTCGGCCTGCCGGAGAACCAGGACGCCCTCTATGTAATGCCGCTCGGGCATCCGCGCTGAGTCGGCGGTGTGCCTGTTGCGGCAGGGTCGGCAAGTCCCTACAATAGGTGCAATGGACGCCCCCGAGGGCGCCGCTGACTTGCTGCCTGCAATTCCCCGCTCCGTCAAAGCGGGAACAGTTCACCTGCGGAGGCGAGGCATGGACAGAAGCAACGGGGTCGACGCCGCAACGCTTTTTGAAGGCATCGGCCTGACTTACGACGATTACGTTCTGCTGCCCGGCTATATCACCTGCGGTCTGAAGGAAATCTCCCTCGAGACGCAGCTCACCCGCGAACTAAAAATCAAAATGCCGGTCGTCAGTTCCCCCATGGACACGGTCACCGAGAGCCAGATGGCCATCAACATGGCCCTGCTCGGCGGCATCGGCATCATCCACTGCAACAACACCATCGAAGAGCAGGCCGAAGAGGTCCGCAAGACCAAGCGTTTCGAGAACGGCTTCATAATGGACCCGGTCGTGCTCTCCCCCGACGACCGCATCTCCGACGTGGACGAGATAAAGGAGAAGCACGGCTTCAGCGGCATCCCCATCACCGAGAACGGCGAGGTCGGCGGCAAGCTCGTCGGCATCGTCAGCCAGCGGGACATAGACTTCGAGCCGGATCGCAGCAAGCGCCTGCGGGAGGTGATGACCACGGACCTGGTTACCGCCCCCGACGGCATCACGCTGGAGGAAGGCAACCGCATCCTGAAGGAGAGCAAGAAGGGCAAGCTCCCCATCGTGGACGACGACTACAACCTGGTCTGCCTGATGAGCCGCACCGACCTGCGCAAGAACCAGGACTTCCCCCAGGCCAGCAAGGACGAGGGCAAGCAACTGCTCTGCGGCGCGGCCATCAGCACCCACGACGAGGACCGCGAGCGGCTGGAGGCCCTCGTGGACGCCGGCGTGGACGTGGTCGTTCTGGACAGCGCCCAGGGTCACTCGGTCTACCAGATAGAGATGCTGAAATGGGGCCGACAGCAGTTCCCCGACGTCCAGTTCGTCGCGGGCAACGTGGTGACCGAGGCGCAGTGCCGCGGCCTGATAGATGCGGGCGCCGACGCGCTGCGGGTCGGCATGGGCTCCGGCTCCATCTGCATCACACAGGAAACCGTCGCCGTGGGACGCTCGCAGGGCAGCGCCGTTTACCATTGCGCGCGGTGCGCACGTGAGCACGACGTCCCCGTCATCGCCGACGGCGGCGTCACCTCCATCGGCAACATCGGCAAGGCCCTCGGCGTCGGCGCATCGACCGTAATGCTGGGCTCCCTGCTGGCCGGCACCGACGAGGCACCGGGCGAGTATTTCTACGAGGGCGGCGTCCGGGTGAAGCGCTACCGCGGCATGGGCTCACAGGAGGCGATGGAAGCCCGCGGCGCGCGCCGCTACATGGAGGGCGAGGAGGCGATCCGCGTTGCACAGGGCGTCAGCGGCACCGTGGTGGACAAGGGTTCGATCATTGACTATGTGCCCTACCTGATGCAGGGGCTGCGCCACGCCCTGCAGGACGTCGGCGTCTCTTCAGTTACGGAGTTGCACGAGGCCATGCGCGATGGCAGGCTGCGCTTCGAACGCCGCACGCTCTCCGCCCGCATCGAGGGCGGCGTTCACAGCCTCCACTCCTTCCAGGAACCGCACCGCTGGAACCGTTCACAAAGGTAAGCTGAATTCCGGCCTGTCTGCGCGCCGGGGAGTCGGATTTGTTCAAACGTCGGCTCATCATCCTGTTCGCTGCCCTCCTGGCCGTTTCCGGTGTCCTTCTGGCGCGTCTTGCGCAGGTTCAGCTTGCCTGGCACGACCGATTCCAACGGGAGCGCTACACCCGCGCCGGCGGCAATCGCACTGTCGAGACCGTGCGGGGCGGCATCTACACCCGCTGGGGGACGCCGCTGGTCCGGGAGATCGTCTCGTTCGACCTGGGCGTCTATTACGACGACCTGCCAAAACCGGAATGGAAGCTCCGCGTGGCGCGGCTGACCGGCCGCGCTCTGCACGAGTTGGAAGAGCGGGCCGACGAGATCATTAACCGCGTCGAACGGATCCGACGGGCCGTGCAGCGCAACACGGGTATGGAGCACGTCCGGGTGGTGGAACAGAACCAGGCCCACCGCGTCGTCTCCGACGTGGACTCAAGCGTGGCAGCGGCGGTCCGCGCCGCACCTGACCGTTTTCCCGGCATCGTGGTTCTGGAAACGTCCCGCCGAGAGTACAGCAACGGCGAACTGGCTCCTCACATCGTCGGTCAGGTGGGCATTATGACACCGGAAAACTGGCGGGAAGTCTGCGGCCAGAACCGGGAATGGACCATGCGCAGCCCGGTCTCGGAGATAGGCGACCGCTACAAAAAGGACGACCGCTTCGGCTTGAGCGGCGTCGAGAAAGCCTTTGAGGGTCTGCTCAGAGGTCGGCGCGGCTACGTCATCAACCGGCTGGCCTTCCACATCTTGAGAGTGGAGGAGGAGTCGGTCGAGGTGCCGCCGGAGCCAGGCTGCGATGTTTACCTGACCATCCGTGAGGATTTCCAGAGGGCAGCCAACGAAGCACTCCGGTGGGCGGCCGGGCAGGAGGCGCTGGAGTTCACTCAGGGTGCACTGGTCATCATTGACGTCCGCACGGGATCGGTGCTGGCCGCCGCCACCTACCCGGGCTACGACGCCTCCGCCTACCGGGAAACCGTCGCGAAGCTGGCCGAAGACCCCGACCCCCGCAGCCCGCTTCTGTTCCGCCCAACGCGGGCCGCCCTGCCCACCGGTTCGGTCTATAAGATCGTCACCGCCATCGCAGCACTTGAGGAAGGAGCGATCACTCCGGCAACTACGTTCGTGTGCGAGGGCGTCGAGACCTTTCGGGGACGCCCTTTCCACTGCACCGCCCGCTGGGGGCACAAGCGGATCGCCCTTCTGCCGGCGATCGAGCACTCGTGCAACATCTACTTCTACCACACGGGGCTGGCGGCCGGCGGCGAGGCGCTCGCGCGCTGGGGACGCGCCTTCGGACTGGGGATGCCGACCGGCGTGGATCTGCCCGAGCGCACCGGCCAGGTGCCCGAGGCGAACGCCACGTTCGAAATCCTGAACCTGTCCATCGGCCAGGGGCGCCTGCTGTGCACGCCGCTCCAGGTGGCCAACGCCATGGCGGCCGTGGCCAATGGTGGGCGTCTCTATACGCCACACTTCTTCGATCACGCCCGCAGCAAGACCGGCGAGACCGTTGAGAGTTACAAACCCGACGCACAACAGATCAACGTCACGCCCGGCATGCTGCAGACGGTGCGGCAGGGGATGCGGCTGGTGGTCAGCGGCAGCGGAGGCACGGCGCGCAACGCCGGGCTGGAGTCCTTCCGGGCCGCGGGCAAGACCGGAACCGCCGAACTCGGAGAGTCCGGGCTCAACCACGCCTGGTTTGCGGGATACGCCCCTCACGGCGACCCCAGGGTGGCCTTCGCCGTCGTCAGCGAGAGGACGCCCGGCCACGGGGGCTCTCACGCGGCACCCATCGTCGCCCACGCGTTTGAGCAGATCTGGCCCCAGGTCATGGAACTGCCCTGAAGCGGGTCCTCAGACCTCCAGGCGGTCAACGACCCGTTCAGCGTCCCATTGCATGTCCCGCACGCGCAGCTCGAGGTTGTTGCGGCCGCGGTAGGTGTTGATGCTCGGCTCGAAGGCCAGCGACAGCGGCTCACCTTTACGCTCCCGCAGCGGGCGAGCCCAGTCGGCCTTGCCCATGGCGAAGGCCCGTAAGGTCGTGTCGTTCTGTCGGACCATGAAGGCGAGGTGCCGGCTCGTGCTGCCCACCACCCGCGGGTTACCCACCACCTTCAGCCCCGAAGCGGCGAACACCGGCTGCGGATTGCCTTCCCCGAAAGGCTCCAGCCGGGAGATCTCGCGCACCAGATTGTGGTTGAGGCGGCGGAGGTCTATCTCCCCATCCAAGGTCATCTCCGGGACCGCCTCCCCGCCGGCCATCAGCTCGGCCGCCACGCCGTTGATCCGTTCGACGAACGCCGGCAAGTTATCCGTTCTCAGGGTCAGTCCGGCGGCCCCCTGATGGCCGCCGTATTCCTCCAGCAGGTCGGCGCACTCGCACACGGCGGTGTAGAGCGGGAAGCCCGGGATACTGCGCGCGCTGCCGCGGGCGTATTCCTCGTCCCGGGCGAACACGAAAGTCGGCCGGTTGTAGCGCTCCGCGAGACGTGACGCCACCAGCCCGACCACCCCCTGGTGCCACTCGGGGTGGCTCAGCACTATGCAGGATCGCTCGGCGAGGGTCTCGTCGGCCTCCGCCATCTGCTCGGCGTGCGTGCACGTCTCGTGTTGCACCTTGCGCCGCAGGCGGTTGGTCTGATCCAGTTCCCGTGCCAGCTTTTCGGCGGTGTCCGCCTTCCGGGTGGTCAGAAGCTCGACCGCCGCCGCCGGATGCCCCATGCGGCCGGCCGCGTTCAGCAGCGGCGCCAGCCGGAAGGCAATGTCCCGCGCCGTCAGGTAGTCCGGGTTCAGGCGGGAGACCGCCAGCAGGGCGTCAAGGCCCGGGCGGCCCGTCGCGCCGATCGTCTTCAGGCCGTAACTGACGAGCACCCGGTTCTCATCCCGCAGAGGCACCACGTCGGCCACCGTCCCGATGGCCACCAACGCCAGCGCCTCCATAAGCAGATCGCGGAACTCCTCCGAGACGCGCTCCCCGCCGCTGAGGCGCTGCCCGATGGCCCACACCAGTTTGAACGCCACGCCCACCCCGGCCAGATACTCGTAGCCGACCGAGCAATCGGGAAGTTTCGGGTTGACCACGTGCAGGGCGTCGGGCGTCGCGTCCCGCGGCTCGTGGTGGTCAGTCACCACGACCTCCATCCCCGATTCGCGGGCGAACTCGACTTCCCGCGCGGCCGAGATGCCGCAGTCCACGGTGACCACGACCTCGGTGCCGGTCCGGGCCAGTTCGGCCAGGGCGTCGTGGTTCAGGCCGTAGCCTTCTTCCACACGATGGGGGATGTATATCTCGGCGTCCGTCCCGAGGAATCGAAAGGTGCGCATCAACACGGCCGCCGCGCAGATGCCGTCGGCGTCGTAGTCGCCGAAGATGGTGATGCGCTTGCCCGAGCGGGCGGCCTGCAGCAGGAAATCGGCCGCCTCAACCGCCAGTGGATCTTCGCAGGGATCGACCAGTGCGTGCAGTTCGGGTTGGAGGAATCTGCGTGCGGCCTCAGGCCGCGTAACCCCCCGGTTTACAAGGATTTGCGCGGTGAGCTGCGAGACGTGCAGTTCCGCGGCAAGGCGTTCGACTTCAGCGGACCGGTCCGGCGGCAGATTCCACTTCGCTTCCATAGCCGCACCAGTATATCAGCGGCCCCACCCCACCACAACCAGGGAGCGCGATTCAGCGTCAGCCAATGGTGCCCCGGGCTGCCTCTACAACCACCCTGTGCCGGGGGTGCAGCCGCGAGCATCCCGTCGGGAGCGGGATAGGACCATTGAGGTCAGCTACCGCCCGCTTGCATTTGAGGCCTCCGCTTATATCATTGGTTCTCTGGCTCCGGCCGATACATGCACAGCAGACGGGGGCAGCTCGATGGCATACACGGGAACCGTTGTGGGCGTCCGGGGTTCGGTGGTGGACCTCGAGTTCACCGACCGGCTGCCGGGCATCGACGAGGCCGTGCACGTCGAGGGCCCCGACGGCCGCCTGGTCATCGAAGTGCAGCAGCACCTCAGCCGGACGCGGGTGCGGGGCATCGCCATGGCCTCCACCGCCGGTCTCTCGCGCGGCGCCCCCGCCGAAGCCACGGGTCGCTCCATCACGGTACCCGTCGGGAAGGCGGTCATGGGGCGCATGATCAACGTGCTGGGCGAGCCCATCGACGACGGGCCACCCATCGGAGAGGACGGGCAGTCCCCCACCCGCTCCATCCACGCGCAGGGCCCGTCAGTGGCGCAGGCCAGGGCGAGAACCACCGAGGCCGCTGCCAGCACCGTAACCGGGCCCCAGAAGAACCGCATCGCCTGGTCTATTCGAACGCGGGGCAAGAGAAGGTGTTAGGGAGACTCTTCCTTCCTTTGTTTTAATCTCTTTTGGAACTCCAATTTTCA
>JAWODG010000141.1:0-6739 GCA_046483385.1 Candidatus Brocadiia bacterium
GGCGTCGTGCTTTGTCTGATGGCATCCGAGGCGGGGGCGCCTTCCCGGTCGGAGTCGGCCGTTCGCTCGCGACGCCTCGCCCGGCCGCGGCGCTGCTGCGGGCGGTTCATCCCCGATTGCCGGGGGTGCCCCTACTTCCGCCGTCCGCTGTTCCGCGGGGACGCCCCGCCCGAGGAAAAAGGCTACTGCGAGTTCTACCACCGGGAGCTGGTGGAGGAGGACCGCACCGGCCATCCGGTCGAGCGTGGTCGGGACGGGACGAGTAAACGCTGAATTCCACGGCAAAACCCTTGACTGAGCGCCATCGCTCTGCTAAAAATGGCGTGGCAATCTATCAACCGCGTGGCACGATCCTGGGACGCAAGTGCACGGAGCGCATTCAATGCAAAGACACGCTAAGGCGTTTGTCGCCCTCTTGTTGATGCTGTCATTGACCTGCACCACCGCGTTGGGACAGGCAGGCGGGGGAGCCCAGCCACAGACAGCCGGAGACCTGCTGCGCGCCATCAAGGAAGCGGCCAACTTCGAGCGCGGAGACCAACGGCAAAGCCTTGTCGAGGCCATCCAGCAAGCCGAGGGCGACACAGCCGGTCAGATGCTGCAGGAAGTCATTGCCGAGGTGCAGAACCGCCATCAGACCGACGATGCCAACTTCGTGGGCCACTGCATCATCGCCCTGGGGGAGGTGGGAGACAAGGCGGCAACCGACACCCTTCTGGACGCCCTGCAGGACCAGAACCTTCAGACGGCCTACCAGGCGGCCGTGGCCCTGGGCAGGATATGGGAGGGCGATCGCCTGACCAGTCCCGAGGCTGTGCAGGTGAATGTCGCGCTTCTGTCCCGCTTCTACTCGCCGCTGCCGGACCTGTTCATCTACGGACCGGGCGTCGCCATCTGCCGCATAAACAATATCATGGACGTCGAACGCGTCGGGCAGCGCACCCCGGAACAGCTTCGCTCGGACGTGGACGCGTGGCTGGTGAACAACACGGCCGGCCTGCCTTCCATGAATAACTGGCCGTGGCAGCTTCTGATCCGCCGAGCCATCGTCACCGACGACGCGGCCGAACGGCGAGACGCGGTCCAGAGTCTGCTGGAGAAACGTGCCCTCGGTCCGGTCGAACCGATACTGGACGTTCTTGCCCGCGGGGAGGCCTCCGAAGAGTTACGCAGCAGCCTGGCCGACCTGCTGGGGCAAGTGACCGGCGTGTCCTATCCGCCCGCGGGGCAGAGCGAGAACTCGGCGCAGCAGGCGGTTGCCAGATGGCGGCGAATGTGGTTTGAGAGGCTCAAGACCCAGACCGACGAGAAGTACATCGGCTACACATGGACCGAGCTGGAGAACGCCCTGCGCCGCTACGAGCAGCAACCTTCCGACGAAGCCGCACAAAGGGTGACCGACCTGCGGTCGGTTGTGGTTTACCAGCTTCCCGGTCCGGGCGCCATCCCCGCACAGGCTTCACCGGAGGCCCGCGAGTTGATGACCGCGCCGCTGAGGTCCAAAAGGACCATCGCCGCCGCGGTGGAGGTACTGCAGAACGAAGAGTCCACCGATTTCGCCAAGGCCAGTGCCCTCGAGGACATCGAGCGGGAGGTGACCAAGGATCACGGGCCCGTGGTGGGCGAACAGTTCCTTCAGCCGCTGGCGCGGAACGCAGCCACCGAAACCAACACCATGTTCACCACCCGCCTGGGCAACATCCTCTGGGCCGTCAGCGGCGTTCCTCTGCAGTTGGACGCCCCCTCGGCCGAGACTCGGGCCAACAGGCTGCGTGACTGGGCGCGCACCCTCGAAGAGCGTGAAGGCATCAGCCTGGAACTGCCCATCTGACCCGCGCGTCAGTCTCCCCGGGCCCGGAAGCACCTGACTTCGTGTCCGGGGGCCACTTCCACGAGGGCCGGTTCTTCCTCGGAGCATCGGCGCTCGGCCACCCCGCAGCGCGGATGGAACGGACATCCCGACGGGGGACTGACCGCCGAGGGCACCTCGCCCGCCCTGGCCAGACTGCGCCCCGCCTCGTCCGGGTCCGTCGCCGGCACCGACTCCATCAGCATCTTCGTGTAGGGATGCCGCGGGTCCGCGTAGAGCGCCTGGCTGGGCGCCTTTTCCACGATGCGGCCCAGATACATGACGGCGACCCGGTCGGAGAGGTACTCGACCACGCTCAGGTCGTGGGCGATGAACAGGTAGGATATGCCGCGCTCCCGCTGAATGTCGGCCAGCAGGTTGATGATCTGAGCCTGCACGGAGACGTCCAGCGCCGAGACCGGCTCGTCGCACACGATCAGGTCGGGATCCAGCGCCAGCGCCCGTGCGATGCCGACACGCTGCCGCTGCCCGCCCGAGAACTCGTGCGGGTAGTGGTCCGCATACGCCGGCGACAGCCCCACGCGCTCCAACAGTTCGCGCACGCGGCGCCGCTTCTCGCGCCCCTTCGCCACGCCGTGGACCACCAGGGGCTCCCCCACTATGGCTTCCACGGTCATGCGCGGATTCAGGGACCCGTAGGGATCCTGGAAGATAATCTGCATGTCGCGTCTGACTGCTCGCAGGCGCCGGCCTCGCAGCATGTGGAGGGGCCTGCCCTGGAAGAAAATCCGCCCGTCCGTCGGTTCCAGCAGGCGCATGATGGTGCGGGCCGCCGTCGTCTTGCCGCATCCGCTCTCCCCCACCAGCCCGAAGGTGCTGCCCCGCGGGATATCGAAGGATATGCCGTCAACGGCACGCACCCACCCCTTGACCCGCCGGAGAACTCCCTTGCGGATGGGAAAGTGCTTCTTCAGATCGCGGACGATCAGGATGGGGTCTTCTTCAGGCATGTCTCGCCGCCGCAGGTTCCACAAGTTCGAGTCCCTCGGGTCGGGGCTTCCCGTCCCGCCAGTAGCCGGGCAACCGTATGCAGGCGGCCCGATGCCCCGACTCGACCTCCCGCAGTTCCGGGTCAATGTCCGCGCACTCCGAGGCCGCCATGAAACAGCGCGGATGGAACCGGCATCCCGAGGGATAGCTCCGCGCGTCGGGCACGAAACCGGGTATGGCCGGCAGGCGCTCCCCCCGCTCTGCGCGGCCCGGCAACGACTCCAGGAGGCTGATCATATAGGGATGCCGCGGGTTATGGAAGATCGTCCGAACGTCAGAGTACTCGACGATCCGGCCGGCGTACATAACGGCCACGCGGTCGGCCACCTCCGCGATGACGCCCAGATCGTGCGTTATCAGCAGCACGGACATCCCCAGCTCGTCCTGCAATTCCTGCAACAAGTTCAGAATCCGCGCCTGTATGGTCACGTCCAGCGCCGTCGTCGGCTCGTCGGCTATCAGCAGGTCCGGCCGGCAGGCCAGCGCCATGGCGATCATCACCCGCTGCTGCATGCCGCCCGAGAGCTGATGCGGGTATTCCCCCATACGCTGCTCCGGGTCCGGGATGCGCACCCGGTCCAACATGTCCACGGCCAGCTCGCGCGCCTCCCGGCGGCTCATGTCGCGGTGGCGGCGTATGCCTTCGGTGATCTGCGCGGCCACCGTGAAGACGGGGTTCAACGCGCTCATGGGCTCCTGGAACACCATGGCGATACGGTCGCCGCGCACCCGTTGCATGCGGTCGTCGGGCAGACTCAGAAGGTCGCGCCCTTCCAGCAGCACGCGCCCGCCGACGATGCGTCCCGGCGGTGACGGCACGAGGCGCATGATGGACAGTGCCGTGACCGACTTGCCGCAGCCGCTCTCCCCCACCAGCCCGAATGTCTCCCGGGGCTTGATGTCCAGGCTGACACCGTCCACGGCCCGCGCCACGCCGGACTCGGTAAAGAAGTGGACCTTCAGGTCCTGCACTTCGAGTAGTCTCTCGTCGTTGCTCACTCGGTCTCCGCTCCCGCTCGAAGTCGCGGGTCCAGGGCATCCCGCAGGGCGTCGCCGAAAACATTGAAGGCCAGCACCAGTATGAACAGCGCCACCGCCGCGCTGGTGAACTGCCACCAGACGCTGGGGTAGCGCGAAAGTTCCATCCGCGCGTTCGAGATCATCTGGCCCCAGGAGATGGTGTCGGCTTCCACGCCCACGCCCAGGTAGGTCAGCACCGCTTCGCTCATTACGATGCCGCTGAAGCCGAGGCTGAAAGAGATGATGGCCAGATGGAAAAGGTTGGGCAGTATGTGGCGGACGAGCACGCGCAGATTCCGCGCGCCCACGGCACGCGCCGCCAGGACGTAGTCGGATTCACGCAGCTTCAGGGTCTCGCCCCGGATCAGGCGGCACAGACCGACCCAGTGCGTAACCCCCAGCGCAATGGCCAGTTGGAACACACCCTTGCCCATCACCGTCATGAGGGCGACAAGCAGCAGGATGCCGGGGATGCAGGCCAGCGTCGAGTAGATGTAAACCACGGCGTCGTCCGTGAACCCGCCGAAGTAGCCGGCCACGATGCCGAAGGCCAGGCCGAGCGGGATGTAGATGGCCGCCGCCAGCAGGCCCAGCAGCACGCCGGTCCGGATGCCCTTGAGCGTCTTGTAGAGGACGTCCACTCCCTGGATGTCGGTGCCCAGCAGGTGACCGGCCTCGCCGGGCGGCAGGTAGCTCTCTTCCTTGTCGGGCTCCCCCACCGTGCGGGCGAACACCCAGTCGATCAGAGTACCCTCGCGCGTGTCCGTGCCGCTCCCCGCACCCACCCGTCGCGTAACGGGGATGAAATCCAGGATGGCCACGCCCATGTAAAGCGCGATGACGCCCAGAGAGAGCATGGCCAGCCGGTTGCCGCGCAACCGGTGCCAGGCCTCGCCCCACAGGGAGCGCACTTTGTCTTCCCGCTCCTCGTTCATCGCAGGGCCACTCTCGGGTCCACGAAGGTGTAGCTGATGTCCGTCAGCAGGTTGCCGACGGCGAACAAAATGGCGCCCATGTACACCATGGCGCTGATGACGGGAAAGTCACCCGACTCGATCGCCTCCACCGTCATGTTGCCCAGGCCCGGGATGCCGAAAAAACGCTCCAGCAGCAGCGATCCCAGGAACAGGAAAGGTATGGCGATGACGGTGCGGGTCAGTATGGGCACCATCGCGTTCTTGAGCACGTGTTTGAACAGGATGAGCCGCTCCCCCAGCCCCTTGGCCCGCGCGGTGCGCACGTAGTCCCGGTTGACCTCCTCCAGGAATACCGTCCTGTAGAAGCGCACGTTGCCGCCCAGGCCCTTCAGGATGGCGATGAGAACGGGCAGCAGCAGAAAGGGCACGGAGTTGATACCGGGCGCGTAACCGTAGACGGGGAACAGCTTCAGGTGCTGGGCCAGCAGAACCTGCCCGCCGATGATGTAAACAAGGATGGAGATGGACATGAACGCCACGCAGATGACGACGACCCAGATGTCCAGATACGTCGCGCGGAAGTAGGCCACCATCAGCGAGAGGCAGATGGAGACGAACAGCCCGAGTATGAAGATGGGCACCGTCAGCGTGAGCGAAGGGACCATCCCCCTCTTTATCTTCTCCAGGATGTCCTCGTTGGTCTTCTCCGAGCGGCCGAAGCGGAAGGTAAGCAGGCGCTTCATGTGCTGCACGAAGCGCGTCTGAGTGATCGCCGCCAGCCCGTCGGCCTCCGGGTTCAGCAAGAGGGGCGTATCCCAGCCCTCGGTCCTTATCTTCTCCTGGATAGCCTCGGGGCTGGCTCCCTTCCCCAACTCCCGTGCCGCGCGGTCTTCCGGGGTGAACAGGCACTCGAAGATGAAGAAAGTGATCAGACACACCCCGAACACGAGCGGAATGGTATAGAGCGTTCGCCGGATGATGTACGCCGTCAAGGTCTGTACGTCTCCTCGGGCTCGCGTCGGGTGAAGAACACAAGAATGACCGATATGCCCAGCAGCGGCCCCAGAACGGCCGCCAGCACGCCGTAAGCCGGCCGGTTCCACTCCCGGCGCAGCTTCTCGCGCAGTTCCACGTTGGCGTCACGGTATTTCAGGTACCCGCCGGTGGTGCCCTGCAGCTTGACGTTCTCATACCACTGGTGGATCAGCACGTAGTCCACCGGGTGGAAGATGGGTATCCACACGCAGTCCTCCACGACGATGTCCACCATCCTCCGGATGATCTCGTACCGTTCGGGCGTATCCGGCATGGCTTTCATCTGCTCGAACAAGCGGTTGTACTCCGGGTTATCGTAGAGGGTTCCGTTGGGCCCGGGGGCCTTATTGGGACCATAAAGCAGTTGCAGGAAATTCTCCGGATCGGGGTAATCCAGGAGCCATCCCAGCCGGAAGACCTGGGTGGAGCCTTTGCGCTGCTTGCGCAGGAACTCGGCCCATGTGTTGGTCTGGATGTCCACGGCGATGCCGATCTGGTCCATGTCCGCGGCGAACCGCTGGGCGCTCTGGATAGCGGCCGGCCCGGCGCTGCCTATGTCGAAGGTGATGGTCAGACGCTTGCCGTCCGGCCCGATGCCGCCCGGGTAGCCGGCCTCGGCCAGCAGTTCGCGCGCGCGTTCCAGATCGGGGCCCTTGTACGGGTTGTCGTAGTCGGCGTCGTGGCCAAAGATGCCGGGGGGGATCGGGTCCTGAGCGGATATGCCGCGGCCGTTGTAGAAGTTCTCGATGCGCCACTCGGTGTCGAAGGCGAGGCCCATCGCCTGCCGCAGCTTCTTGTTGTCGCCCCCCACCACGGGGTCCTGCATGTTGAAGCCGATATAATAGACGGCGGCCTCGGGCGTCTTCAGCAGCTCGATGCCCTTCTCCTTGAACTCCGGAGACAGGTC
>JAWODG010000142.1:0-15630 GCA_046483385.1 Candidatus Brocadiia bacterium
AGGCCCTGCACGCCGCCGTCGGCCCCGGTCAGCCGCACCTTATGCCGTTCCCACATCCGACCTTCGTGATCCCTGAACGCCGAACCGATGGAGAAGCCGGGGCGCTCCCCGTTGTCTACAAAGCGCCTGTCGTCCTCGGTGAACGTTTCGGCCAATGCCTCCGGGTAGAGGTCCGCATCAGTCTTCCCAATGAGTTCGGGCGGCTCCAGCCCCACACTCTCGGCCCATCCGGGATCGGCCCAGGCATAGGTCAGATCCGCATCCTTGAGGAGCATCCGGCACGTGTGTCCATCACGGTCCGGAATGTGGTCCAGAGCCCGGGCAAAGAATGCGCGAGGGCGCCCCTCCTCGTCCCGGATCCACACCTCTCCGGCGAACGACGTCGGCCCGCTGCTTTCCGCGGCCACAGCCGTGCGCCGCTCGCACACCCTCACGTGCCGCCCTCCGTCCCCGGCCACCCGGTATTCCAGTGTGCACTGCCGTGTCTGCCCTGCCTCCAGTCGAGCCTGAGCTTCCGCGACCGCCACGGCATCGTTCGGATGGACCCTGCCCACAAAGACCGGCCCTTGGCCGAGCGTCAGCTCCTCTTCTGCAACCCCCAGGGCCAGGGCGGTCCAGGGGCTCAAGTAGCTGAACTCCTGCGCGTCCGTGTCATAGACGTAAGTGTAATCGGGAACGGTTCCGGCAAAGGGTGGATGGTCGGGGGCTTCCGCGTCGTCGGACCACCCCCCGGGTTGCTTCTCGACGGTCTCAAACCCCACCTCGAGGGCGAACACCGTTCCATCCTCTGCACTCAGGGGCGCAACGCTCACGTTCAGGGGCAGCGTGTCGCCGTAGCGGGTTACGTGCAGAAGGGCCTCCGCCTGCGCGGCCTTGCCCGCCGCCGCCTCTGCCAGCAGCTCTCGACCGGCGGCACGGGCATGAGGCGGCAACAGGTGGGTGTAGTGCCGCCCCAGCATCTCCTCGGCGCCGTAGAGGTAGAGTTCGGCTGCGTCCCGGCCCCATTCGACGACCGTGCCCGCCGGGGTGAGCTCCAGTCGTGCCCTGACCCGATGGGCCGGCCGGGTCCCCTTCGGGGGGCCCCCCTCGTCCGCCCCCCGAGCTTCGACCATGGCCTTCGGCTCACCCCGTTCGTCCAGGATGGGTTTGCGCACAACGCGCAAGGTGGCGGTGCCCGTCCACGCGTCCAATGACTGCTCGGTCCGCACCTCCGGCTCGCCGCTCCGCATCACCCGACGGGCAGCCGAGCGGCGCCTCCGGGCGACGGGCTCGGACCAGAGCTGGAAGTCCGTTCCGCCTATCAGGTCCTCCCGTCGTGCCCCGAGGCGGACCGCAAGGGCCTCGCTCACGTAGGTCACGGTCAGGTCCGCGTCCCGAACGATCACCTCGTGTTGATCCGGAGGGTGCCCGGACGTATCGGCGGTCGACTCCTTGCCGGCCAGCGGCCGACGGAGCACCTCGGACAGGACCTCGTCCAACTCGCTGGCCGGGTCCCATGCCTCCAGCAACTCGGCGGCGGGCATGCAGGCATCGTTCCTCCCGACAAGCCCGCTCGAGATGACCGCGGGGTGCATCCGCACGACCTCGAGCAGCAGATCGGCGCGCTCCGGCCGGCGTTCATAGATGCACAGGAGCGAAATTCCCCCTTCGTCCACCATGTTTTGGAGCGTCGCCTCGCCGCGGAGGATCTCCCGCAGGTTCCGGGCGGCGACGAGGTTCATGTCCACCACCACGCGCCTCTGCGCGAGCGGAGAGGAGGACAGCTCAGAGCCCAGCGCCGCTATCTCGTCAGCGCCGGCCGGGGCATCGATCGTCCGCAGCCCTCTTCCGGGCCAGACCTGGTGTAGCCGTGCGGCCGTCTCCGGGGCGAGCGCGGCAAGGGCCTGGGAGGTCCCTTCGGACCGGCAACGAAGGAAGGCGAGAATGGTCGGCAGGGGGTCAACCCCCGGCTCCTGAATCAGGCAGGCATGGTCGCCGGGCCCCAGCAGGTCCAGCCCCTCCGGCACCTCGGGGTTCTCTCGCACCGGAATTCGAGCCATCTCGGTTTCTCTCCAACGGTCTCTGGAAACCGGGCTGGAGCGGCACATGCGCGCCCGGACCGGCAACGTCCGGGGACAGAGATCGCATTCTGCAACGGCGCCCCGTTAATTATTGCAGCAACCGATATGCCGTGAGGCCCTCCGGCGTTCGCAAGTGCCGCGCGGCACGCGCGTGCGGTCCGCGGGCCAATATACACCGACCGGCCACTGACCGCAATCCCTGCCGCCCCGGCTGCCGGGCGGCCGGGCCTGTCTCCCCCCGGGGGCCGAAGGCCGGCGTGCTGGACAGCAGAACGCGCGGGGCAGCCTCGCGGATTCCGCAGGTTTTCGACTTGCGCGGCCCGGCCGAAGCCGGCTATAATGAACATATGTTCAAAACCGAGAGCCATGCCACGGAATAAGAAGACAAGGTTCATACGGCACCGGCCGCCCGCGTCGCTGTTCAAGCCGGCCGGCGTGCCGGCCCGCGAACTGGCACGCTGCACGCTCGAGCTCGACGAGTACGAGGCCCTGAGGCTGGCGGATTACGAGGGCCTGAGCCAGCAGGAGGTGGCCGAGCGGCTCGGTGTCTCTCGGCCGACGGTCAGCCGCATTCTCTCCCAGGCCCGGGCCACGGTGGCCCGCGCCATGGTGGAAGGTCGGGCGCTCGTCATCGAGGGTGGCCCGGTGGATTACCGGCCCCCGTTCCGTGGCGGCGGTCGCCGGCGGAGGCGGCGCGGTCGCGGCTGGCGTGGTGGCAACGGATAGCCCTGAGAACTTGTGGAGGTGCAAATGATGCAAGGTGGAGGTGGAGCAGGCGGAGGCGCCGGAGGCGGCGCCGGCCGTGGAGGAGGCGGACGAGGACGCAAGGGCGGTTTCGCCGCCGGACCTGGCGGGAATTGCGTGTGCCCGAACTGCGGCGCCAAAAAGAAGCACCAGCGCGGAACGCCGTGCTACGAGATGGAATGTCCGAAGTGCGGTGCCAAGATGACTCGCGAACGCTGAGACGTAACTCAACCTCAGAGGAACTCGTGAAAGGAGGTGGAGCATGCCTGCTGGTGACGGAACAGGCCCGATGGGTATGGGTCCGATGACGGGCCGTGCGGCCGGCTACTGTGCCGGCTTTAACGCGCCGGGATTCGCCAATCCGGTCGGGGGCCGCCGCTTTGCGGCCTTCGGACGGGCGCCCTACGGGGCCTACGGCGGCTACGGCCGCGTGCCGCTCCGGGCCGCGACGCCATATGGCGCGCCCTACGGTGCGTTCGGGCGGCCGGCCTACTACGGCGGATTCGGCAGAGGCGTCGGTCGTTTCGGCGCGTTCGGCCGGGGCTTCGGCCGTGGTTTTGGCCGCGGCGGTGGTCGAGGCCGCGGACGGTGGTAGGACCTGATGATGTAAGTGCGTGAAACAAACGACTTCTTTCCACGAAGGAGGCAGACCATGCCAGGTGGAGACGGAACAGGACCGGCCGGAATGGGCCCGATGACGGGCCGCGCGGCCGGCTATTGCGCCGGCTACGGCGTGCCCGGTTACATGAACCCGATACCGGGTCGGGGATTCGGATACTGGGGTCGGGGTCGCGGAGGCGGCTTCGGTCGCAGGAATTGGTACTACGCCACGGGAGCGCCCGGCTGGGCCCGCGCCGCCGCCGGCTACCCGGCGTTCGGACGCGTGCCCGCCTACGGGACTCCCTATGGGGCTCCCTACGGAGCGCCCCCGGCGGCGCCGTACGGCCAGCCCTACGGGCAGGCGGCCACGAGGGAGCAGGAACTGGACGCCCTCAAGGCCCAGGCCGAGTACCTGGAGGACTCCCTTGACGGTATACGGGAGCGCATCCAGGAACTGGAGTCCGAAGAGTGAGCAAGTAGAACGGGGAAGACGAAGGGCCGGGGCGCCTTCGGTGCTCCGGCCCAACCCTGAAAAACCGTGAGAATTGTGCGGCGGGCCGGCCCGCCATGGATACCATGAGAATAGCAGTCACGGCCACGGGACCGACTTTGGACGACAGGGTGGACCCCCGCTTCGGGCGGTGCGCCTACTTTCTTCTCATCGACCCGGAATCGCAGGATGTGCAGCCGCTGGAGAACCCGAGTTCCTCGGAGCCCAGCGGCGCGGGCATACAGGCGGCCCAGTTCGTGGCCGAGCAGGGCGCGGACGTGGTGCTGACCGGCAACTGCGGTCCCAACGCCTTCCGCACGCTTGAGGCGGCGGGGGTGCAGGTTATCGTGGGGGTGGGCGGCACGGTACGGGAGGCCGTGGAACAGTTGCAGGCCGGGGGCATGTCGGCCGCGGGTCAGCCCAACGTGCCGGACCACTTCGGCACGCAGGGCGCCCCGCAGCAGCCCGGAGCACCGACCGGGAGCGGCTCACAGCCCACGCCGGGGACCGGTGTCGGCGCCCCCATTGGGCGCGGCATGGGCGGCGGTATGGGGCGTGGCGCCGGTGGTGGCCGCGGCGGTGGAATGGGCCGGGGCGGCGGAGGCGGCGGTGGTATGGGCCGCGGAGCCGGAGGCGGCCGGGGCGGCGGAATGGGCCGAGGGGCCGGCATGATGGGCGTCTGGCCGGTCGGGCAGGGCGCGATGCCCACCCCGCCACCCGCAGGCCAGACCGCGGGGGACGAACTGACTGTGCTGAAGCAGCAGGCCGCCGAACTGGAGAATCAGTTGGGAGCCATCCAGCAGCGCATAGAGGAGCTGGAAAGCGGCGGTTCGCCGCTGGTGGCCGTCGTGAATCAGGATGAGTGCACCGGCTGTGGCGTGTGTGCCGAGGTCTGCCCCACGGGCGCCATCGCCGCGGACGACGTGGCGCGTATTGAGGCGTCTGCCTGTACGGGCTGCGCGCAGTGCGTGCCGGAATGCCCGCAGGGCGCGATTTCCATAACCAAGAGATGACGTTCAACACAGGACTGGAAGGAAGCAACACTATGAAACTGTGCATCACGAGTCAGGGAGATGACCTGTCCGCCGACGTGGACCCCCGGTTCGGCCGGGCCCGGTACTTCATCATCTACGATGACGAAACCGAGGAGCACGAGGTCGTTGACAACGAGCAGAACATGAACGCCGCCGGCGGGGCCGGGGTGCAGTCGGCCACCAACGTCGTGGACATGGGCTGCGACTGGGTCATCAGCGGTCACATGGGGCCCAAGGCACTGTCCGTGCTGAAGGCGGGTGACGTAAAGATAGCCGTCGGTGCCGAGGGCACCGTCGAGGAGGCCATCCAGGCCTTCCAGGACGGAGAACTGGAAGAAGTGGAAGACGCCGACGTCTCCTCCCGCTGGTAAACTGCGGGACAACTCCCGGCTATAGAGGGGACCTCAGATGCAAGAACCGCAGACTGATCCCGCGCAGGCGCAACGGGAGCGACAGCGCCAGCAGGAGAAGCTGAAGGAGCGGATGGGGCGCATTCGCCACAAAATAGTCGTGCTGTCCGGAAAGGGCGGCGTGGGCAAGAGCACCGTGGCGGCCAACCTGGCCGTCGCCCTGGCCGGTGAGCGCCGGAAGGTGGGCCTGCTTGACGCCGATTTTCACGGCCCCAGCGTGCCCAAGCTTCTTGACCTCGAGCGCTCCCAGGTCATGTCCGACGGCGAGAACATCATGCCCGCCACCTACGGCCCGGACCTGAGGGTGATGTCCATCGCCTTTCTGGTCCAGGACCCCGACGAGGCGGTCATCTGGCGGGGGCCGTTGAAGATGAACGTGCTGCGCCAGCTTCTGGCGGACGTGGACTGGGGCGAGCTGGACTGCCTGGTGGTGGACCTGCCGCCCGGCACCGGGGACGAGCCCCTGAGCATCTGCCAGCTTATCCCCGAGGCGACCGGCGGCATCGTGGTGACCACCCCGCAGGACCTCTCGGTCTCCGACGTGCGCAAATGCATCACGTTCTGCCGCAAGCTGGAACTGCCCGTGCTGGGCGTTCTGGAGAACATGAGCGGTTTCATCTGTCCCAACTGCGGGCAGGAAGCCCACATCTTCGGCCAGGGCGGCGGGCGTGCGCTGGCCGATGACATGGACGTGCCCTTTCTGGGCGGCGTCCCGATAGACCCGAACGTTGTGCGCGCTTCCGACGAGGGAGAGCCCTTCGTCGCGCGCGATCCCGATAGTCCGGCGGCACAGGCATTTCTGGAAGCCGTGGCGCCGATAACTGCCATAGTGAGCGAAGGACATGAGGAAGAGAGCGAGTCATGAAAGTTGCGATACCGCTGGCCGACGGCCGGCTGGCCATGCACTTTGGGCACTGCCAGGAGTTCGCCCTGTTTGAGATAGGCGACGACGGCGCGGGCATAGTCGATTCGGAGACCCTGGAGGCGCCGCCCCACCAGCCCGGCCTGCTGCCCAAATGGCTGCAGGAGAATGGTGCGGACACCATCATCGCCGGCGGCATGGGCCGCCGCGCGCAGGCGCTGTTCTCCCGGGGCGGCATAGACGTCGTGGTGGGGGCCCCGGCCCTCGAACCGCGTCGCATCGTGGAGGAATACCTGGAGGGCTCCCTGGAGACGGGCGAGAACATCTGCGACCACTGAGTGAGGGCGCCACTTTGGCCTTGAGAACCGCCCCACGTGCAGGAAGTGCAGGCAAGACACCCGTTGGGTTCCTCCTGCCGGCCGCTCAAGCGGCCGGTTCTGGAGGGCGGCGTGCAGCGCAGCGGAGCGCCGCTTTCCATTGACCGAGGCCTGGGAAGACGCCACGAGATGCTTGGGAAACAGCCGTTGCCCGGGAACTCAAGAGCGGTGCTCCTTCCGCCATTCGGCGGACTCCACACCGCACTCCAAAGAGCTTCGCTCAGGTCGTCCCTATGTGCTCGCCGGGGCGGCGCACGAGGCGCTCGACCGGCAGGCCCCCGGATAAGAGAGGCCAGGGCGTTCGCAGTGGCCGAACTGTGGATGAAGACGAAAGCTGAACCCTGGCCTGCGTGACAATGCTGCTGCGCCAGGCTGTTGGAGCGTCCGAGGCGTGTGGCAGAGCGAACATTTAACGATTCGTAACCCGAAAGGCGGCAAAGGTGATAATCACAATTGCAAGCGGCAAGGGCGGCACGGGCAAGACCACCCTGGCCGTGAATCTGGCGGCGGTGCTGGGGCGCAGCGACGAGGTGCACCGGCCCGTCCGCCTGCTGGACTGCGACGTTGAGGAGCCGAACGACCACCTGTTCGTGCGGCCCGAGTTCGACCTGACAGAAGAGGTCGAGGTGCTCAAGCCCGTCTGGAACGAGGGCCTCTGCACCGGCTGCGGCAAGTGCGGCGAAATCTGCAACTACAACGCCATCGCCGTGGTCAAGGGCCGGGTGCTGATGTTCCCCGAGCTGTGCCACGCCTGCGGGGCGTGCAGCTACATCTGCCCGGAAGGCGCCATGACCGAATCGCCGGCCGTCATCGGGCAGGTGCAGGTGGCGCGGGACAACCCGGAGTTCTCCTTCGGACACGGCATGCTCAACGTGGGCGAGGCCCTTGCGCCGGAGGTGGTAGCCGGCGTCAAGCGCCACGTGCTGCCGGACGGGCTGACTATCATCGACGCCTCCCCCGGCACCGCCTGTCCCGTCGTGGAGGCCGTGGACGGCGCCGACGTCGCCGTGCTGGTGACCGAGCCGACGCCGTTCGGGCTGAACGACCTGAAGCTTGCCCTCGGGCTCAGCCTGAAGGTGGGCGTCCCCACCGGCATCGTGGTGAACCGTTCCGACGGCACCGACGAGATCATCGAGGCATACGCCGAACAGACCGGCGTGCCGATCATCGGGCGCATCCCCTTCCGGCGCGAGTTCGCCGAGACGTATTCCCGCGGCGACCTGCTGCTGGACCACCACCCCGAGCTGCCGCCCCTGATGATGGACATCTATAGGAGGGCCTGTGACGTCGCCGCCGGCCCCGCTCAGCCGGTGCCCGAGGACCAGTTAAGACTGCCGGTCACCGAGGACCAACCCGAAGAGGGCAGGGGGCCGAGCGGATCCTTCCACGAGATGACGGTCATCAGCGGCAAGGGCGGCACGGGCAAGACCACCGTCACCGGTTCGCTGGCGGCCCTCATCGAGGACAAGGTGCTGGCCGACTGCGACGTGGACGCCGCCGACCTGCACCTGCTGTTGGAACCGGAGGTGCAGCGCGTGGAGGACTTCCGCGGCGGCTACCAGGCGGAGATACGCCCCGACGACTGCGTCGCGTGCGGGCGCTGCGCCGAGCTTTGCCACTTCGATGCCATCGAGCCGGTGTACGAGGAGGGCGAGGAGGAACCGTCCCATTACCGGGTGAACGACTTCGCCTGTGAGGGCTGCGGCCTCTGCGGGCACGTCTGCCCCGTGGATGCCATCGATATGGAGCAGGCCGTCACCGGCCAGAGCTTCATATCGGAGAGCCGCTACGGGCCCATGGCGCACGCGCGGCTGGGCATAGCGGAGGAGAACTCCGGCAAGCTCGTGACCCGCGTGCGGAACCGGGCGGCGGGGCTGGTCGGGCCGGCCGGCGCGGACAGGATACTGGGCGACGGCTCCCCGGGTACCGGCTGCCCGGTCATCGCCTCAATCAGCGGAGTGGACGCGGCGCTGATAGTCACCGAGCCGACCGTCTCCGGGGTGCACGATCTGGAGCGAGTGCTGCAATTGACAAAGCACTTCGGTGTCCGCGCTTTCATCTGCATCAACAAGTGCGATCTCAACGCGGAGCAGGCGGCCCGCATTCGCCATATCGCGGCGACGGCCGACGCCGAACTTGTGGGCGAGATACCGTTCGACGAACAGGTGAACGAAGCGCTGATGGAAGGGAAGACTGTGGTGGAAGCCGGGGACGGCCCGGCGGCGCGCGCCATACGCCAACTGGCCGACCGGCTGCCGGCCTCCGTGCAGGCTTGACTCCGACGCAGACCGAACTCGCAACGTCAGGGGATGAACATGCCCACCTACGAATATGAGTGTTTGGAGACGGGAAGGCGGTTCGAGACGCGTCAGAAGATGAGCGACGAGCCCCTTGAGCAGTGCCCGAAGTGCAACGGCCCGGTGCGCCGTCTCATCAGCGGCGGTGGGGGCGTTCTGTTCAAGGGGAAGGGCTTTTACGCGACCGACTACGGCGGGTCCACGCCCCGCTGCGGGCGGAACACGCGCTGCTGCGGCCGGGACGAGCCCTGCGGCAGCCCCCCGTGCGAGTCCTGAGTCCCGCCGCAGTCCGACTACTCCTTGCGACTCAGATCCAGCTTGCCGATCGCGTCAGCCGTGTTGTTGCCCATCTTCTTACCCGTTTTCACGATCTCGCCGACGCTGGTGCCCTTCTTCCGCCGCGTGCTGCGCTGCAATTGCCGCAACGGCTCGTCGTCCACGAGCAGCGTATATATGATCGCCCCGACCAGAGCGAGAATCACAAGAAACACGAGATTTTTCATCTACGGCTCCCTGTCGCCCGAGATATCCGCTCAGAATGTGACACGAGCAAGATGGGACAAGAGCCGCAATCCGCGTTCCCATCGGCCGGAGAAGTAATCGCCCCGGCAGTACGACCTTGTCTTTACCCACATCTTTCCGGTTTGGAGTTGTGGCGCTGATTCGATACGTAAGCGATATAACACATAGTAAAATAAGGACATATGCACGTCGTGGTGCAACGGAACGGCCGGCGGATATCTGTGACGGATGTGCCCTCCCCGGTGGTCTGCGGACCGAGGGGATACTACTCGGTTCCGGCAACCGGAGAATCGGCTGGGGGAGGCTGCTCGAGACTGTGGTCGGCAGACTGTGGTCTGCAGACTGTGGTCTGTAGAAGCGCCTGACCGATTCCGGTTGCTTGTCGGGTCCCCCTGCCGGCCGGCCCTGGAGTGCGGTGGCTTGCCGCCGCCTTGTTGTTGCGGGGCTTGTCCGCCTCAGGCGGGCTTGCCCCGCCGCCGTGACGTCTTATCTGGAAACCGGATAATGCGTATCCGCTGCCGGCAAGCCGGCAGGATTGAGGGCGGTGCCAAGGCCCCGCACTCCAAGGAAGGGCCGCTCCGTCGTCTTCGCGGTCTACCTGGACTGGGGCGCACGAGTCGCTCGGACTGGCGGGCTCTGGTGCGGGGTCCAGAGCCGTTGGCCGTGACTGAAATGCGGGTGAAGACAAGGCAGTACGACGGGGGCGTAGGGCTTTGCCACGAAGGTTGCCCGCCCGCAGCAGGAATACGAGGAAAGGCCAGGAAGAACGCACAGGCAGCGATGGCCCGGCGTGCAGAGAAAGAGCCCTGCGAACTCGCCGGCCATTCATAATTCGTGATTCCGAATTCACAGTTGGCGTTTCTGCCGCTCACAGCTCCGGCAGGACGACCCCATCCCCCGTCTGCTGCTGCCAGGCGCGGATGCGGTCGGCCAGGCGTCGCATGCGCGGCTGCAGCCCATTGTCCGCGGCCAGGTTGCGCGTCTCGCCGGGGTCTTCGTTCAGGTTGTAGAGTTCGTGGTCGCCCCGCTGGCTCCAGTTCATCTTCCATCCGTCGGGCGTCACGACGGTGCGAACCGGGTCTGTGGCCGCTTCCTCGGCCTCTGCCATGCTGGCAATCTCGGCCAATGGTTCGGGCAGTTCGTCCTCACCAAGTGCGCGGCCCAGGCCGCTGGCGTTGCGGCCGTTCCACTCGATGAACACGTCCTCCTGCGGCGGCATCGCCCCCTCCTCGATAGCTCCGCAGAGACTGTGGCCCTCCAGGTGGTCCGGCGAGCTATGCCGCATCAGGTCCAGCAGCGTCGGCACCAGGTCCACCTGGCTGACGGGATGAGGAACCCGCAGAGCGGCATTCTGCCCGGGGAGGCGCAGCAGCAGGGGCACCCTGACCGCTTCCTCGAACATCACGCACTTGGCCAGAAGCTGATGGCTGCCCATCATGTCGCCGTGGTCGGAGGTGTAAACCACGATGGTGTTTTCGTCCAGCCCGCAGTCCTCCAGCGTGGCCAGGATCTCCCCTACGTATGTGTCCACCAGGCTGCAGAGGCCCCAGTAGTTGGCGATAAGCCGTCGCCAGTCGGCCTCCGTCTTCAGTGGCAGTCCGCTGTGGCCGTAGATCGGGTAGCAGCGCTGCATCAGGCGGGCCAGCAGGGGCTGATCCTCGGTCGGGACCGACTCGAAGTTGTCCGGCAGCTTCACCTCGGACGGGTCATGCTGGTCGTCCCGCGGGCCGAAGAACGGCATGTGGGGTTCCAGGAAGTTGACGTAGGCCACCCAGGGTCGGTCGCGGTTCTCGCGGATGAATCGGGACGTCTCCTGCGCCAGGAACGCCGGTTTGCTGTACTGCTCCGGCAGCCGCGCCGCCTGCCCCCGGCCGAAGACGGTGCCACTCTCCGGCTCGAAGCCGTTTTCCACCAGGAAATGATGGTAGGACGAACGAGCGTCGCGGTCGCGTCCCTCGCTGTAGTGGGGGATGTACATGTCCTCGATGCTGACCCACTCTTCGAAGCCGTGCTGGGCGAAGATCTCGTCGCCCAGGTGCCACTTGCCGAAGTAGCCGGTGGCGTATTCACCCTCCGGAAGCATCTCCGGCAGGCACGGCACGTCGTCGGGCAGGGGGACGTTGTTCTCCACGCACCCGCTCGTGTGGGGATAGAGCCCCGTCATGATGGTGGAGCGGGACGGGGTGCAGACGGGCTGGGTGACGTAGGCGTTCTCGAACACGGTGCTCTCACGCGCCAGGCGGTTCAGGTTGGGCGTCTGGATGCGCTCATTGCCGTAAGCCGCCATGGTGTCGGCGCGCTGCTCGTCGGTGAACAGAAACAACAGGTTGGTTTCGGTCATTTGTACGCCTTCCTGGGCATGGGTCGGTGTGCGTGCTTCAGGACCGTAATCTTACAGGTCGGACGCGCTGGCGCAAAGAGTGGAGCCATCCGAGACGTGCGCGACTATGAGAGGGAATCCCGGGCCTCCTTCAGACGCAGGGCGCGGTTGTTCGGGGCGTCCGGGCGGGTGAGGCCGTGTTCGGTTACTATCTCGTCGATGAGGTCGGCGGGAACGGTTTCGAAATAGACGTTGTGAGTGTCCACGCCCGGGATGGACTCGCCCAGCTCCGCGGGGTCCATCTGCTCCATCTCGGGTTCATGCCCGGTGGGCAGGACCTTGCTCTCGGACGCTGCGGCCAGCGTGCGGCCGGCACCCCGGGCCGCGGCGCAGCAGAGGGCGAACGTTCCGACCTTGTTCACGACGCCCCCGTCCGGCAGTAGCGAGTCCGCCCCGGTCAGCACGAGGTCGGCGTCTTGGGCGGTGCGCGCGGCGACGGCGTCGGTGACGAGCTCGGTCTCGATGCCGAAGGATGCCGCCAGCTCCGCCGTGCGGCGGCCCTCGCAGGCGGGTCGGGACTCGGCCACGGTCAGCCGTCCGACTCTTTCGGCCGCTTCCCGCAGGGTGGCCAGCACGGAGAACGAGTAGCTGAGGGTCACCACGTGCGCGCCGTCGGGTATGCGTTCGGCGGCCGCCTCCGCCGCGCGGAGTGCCGCCTGCTCCCGCTCGGCTACCAGTTCCTCCAGTTTCTCCACCAGTCGTTCGGGGGCGTCGTTTCCTGAGGCGAGATTCCAGGCGTCCAGGCCGGCGGCCACGACGGGCGCCATGCTGGGCCGCAGGGACAACGCCCTCCGGCAAGCCTTCCGGAAATGTCGGCGCCAATCACCACCCTGGCATAGCTCCTCCGCCGCCCGCCTCAAGCCCATGAGTGTCCAGACGCCCAACTCGTCGGCACCGTGGTCGCGGTCCTCCCGCACGCGCTCGAATATCCAGTCCGGCTCGGGTCGGCCGTCGTGCCGGTCGGCCGACTCCCACGCCTCGGCCAGCTTGGGGACGGTTTCCAGGTGAGGGATGCGCTCAGGCTCGACCCAGTCGAACCGGATGTGTTCCCAGTCACGCCGGACGCGCTCGGGGGCGTCGCAGCGAAAGCGATAGGGGTGGACGACCCAGACGGTGCCCAGGTCCCAATCAGTGAAGCGCACCGGCCAGCCCTCGGAACGGAGCTGGACGTCCGAGCGCATGAGCCCCGCTTCCTCTTCTATCTCGCGGTAGGCCTGCTCGAGCGGCCCGGCCTCCTCGACGGAACCGCTGATACCGGCCCAATGGCCGGGGTAGGTATGCACGTCCTCGCTGCGCTCGCCCAGCAGCACGCGCCCGTCGTCGTCGCGGACAAGGAAGCAGGTGACTACGTGGCGTAGTTGCATGGTGTCGGTCTTCCCTGTTCTGGATCAGGTCGGCTGGAGGGTGGACACTACCTGCTCCCCCTGGTCCCAGGGGTATCTCCACGCACCTCTCGTTCTCACCTGCCCTAACCGGGACCAGGGGATGTCATGCTGAGGCCAGTCTTACGGCTGGCCGAAGTTTACGCGCCTCCGGCGTGCGTCTCCGACCCTGTGTGTAGTGAAGCGCGGGGGCTGCACCGCGGTTCGGAAAGCGTGGGGACGCAGTCGTTCCCTCGTGTTCGCTTGCTCTGAGCAGGGCCGAAGGGCGCCCTACTCGCCGTCTTGGGCATACGCGATGTGCCGCCCGCCGTGCGGCGGGCTCGATCCGCTATCCGGCAGGTTCACCCGGACTCACCTCCGGGGCTAACACCTGTCGTCCGCCATACGGCGGACTCTCCCGGCTCTTAATGCTACTTTGTCAACTCGACTCTGGATCTACTATTTTCTCGTCATGCCCGCACAACAGTCGTGTGACTTACATTTGTCATTCCGAGGCCAGTCGACCTGCCAGTCGAGGAATCTCCGACCTGAAAGCGGCGCGTCCCAGGTCGCCCTACACGGTCCTGACAGCGCCCGCATCGCCCTTACCTGGCCGCGTCGGCCCCGGGCACAAGACCGAGTGCCGGGCCTCGGGAACACAGCGCACAAGGTCGCAGATCCGCGCTTGCGGCCCGCAAGCGCCAGATGCTCAGCAAGAGCGGCTTCAGGATGACACCCTCACGTCGTTCTGCCACGCCTCATCCCGGATCACCCATTTGGGCTGGTACTCCCGTGGGCGAGATGCTATAATATAGGCGTCTGAGGGCTTTTTCAATGGGTGTTAGCACGTCGCGAGAAGATCAACCGATGGGTGAAGAGCAGAATCATGCTTCGTCAAAGGTTGATTTTGACCGCTCGGTCAAGATTTGCTTCGTGGGGGCGAAGGTCTCCAGCGATGCCGGGCTGCTGGCGTACCGGGAACTGGATGAGCGGCTCGGGCTGACAGAGATGGCCGCCGAGGATTTATGGGACATGCGCTGGGGGAAGAACATCCAGCACTCCATGCTGGGGCTTGTCCGCCAGTCGGTCTATGGGCGCATCGCCGGACATGAGGATACGGATGATGCAGACTACCTGCGACACGATCCGACCATGCGTGAAGTGGTTGGTCGCATGGATGGCGACAAACGGGCGGTATCCAGTAGCCAGATGGCGCGGTGGGAGACGGAGTTCCTGACCGGCACGCGGAACTTCCATGCCCTGCGCGGCCTGCCGGGGGCACGGGTCCAGAGGGTTCAACGCCAGGATCCAATCGACCGGATCGTGCTGGACATGGACAGATCCGGCAGTCCCACCTCTGGAAACCAGGAAGGTACCGCCTATAGCGGCCACCTGGGGGCGGAATGCTATCATCCTCTGTTCTGTTTCAATCAGTGCGGCGACCTGGAGGGCGCGATACTCCGTCCGGGCAACATCCACAATGCCGAAGACTGGGAGGTGATGCTGGAGCCGATCGTGGAGCGCTATCGCCACATGGACATCGAGCGGTTGTTCCGGGGCGATGCGGCATTTGCCAGACCGGAGCGGTACGGTTTTCTGGAGAAAGAGGACTTCCTGTATGCCATCCGCCTGCCCGCCAACCAGGTGCTTTACCGGCATGTCAAGAACCTGACGGAAGCTGCGCCGCGTTGGCCGCGAACGACCCGGCAGGTGCGCTGCAAGAGCTTTCGCTACCGGGCGGGAAGCTGGGATGTGGCCCGAAGGGTGGTGGCCAAAGTCGAGTGGCGCGCGGGAGGACTCTTCCCTCGCGTGGGCTTCATCGTAACGAACCTGAGGCGGTGGTCGAAGAACGTGGTCCGGTTCTACAACCAGAGGGGAACCGCCGAGCAGTGGATCAAGGAAGGCAAGAATGCGGTGAAATGGACGCGGCTTAGCTGTCACCGGTTCATCGACAACGCGGTGCGTCTGCAGCTTTTCGCCTTGGCCTACAATCTGGCCAATTCCCTGAGGCGACTTGCCCTGCCGGAGCCGGTCAGTCACTGGTCGCTGACGACGCTGTGGGAGAAACTGGTGAAGGTCGGAGCGAAGGTTGTGCGCCATGCGCGCTACGTCGTGTTCCCGATGGCCGAGGTGGCGGTCCCGCGGGAGCTGTTTGGAGCGATATTGAGACGGATTCAGAGGCTATCCCCGGCGCCGACATGACATCAAGCGGTACGCACAGAAAGGGCCGCGTTCTGCATTCGCGAACGCCACGGGTTTGTCTCGAAAGCCGAAAACCCTCTTGCGCTCAAGCATCCGAGGCATGAAAACGCCCTCACCCGGGTCGCAACGCCCGAAGCTTCCGTGGATTTTGGGTTGACAGACCTCGCGGGGGGGGTACCCTGTCAAGTCGAAGGACAACAAATAGTTTCTGTACGGTAAATGGGAAATCTGCAACGACAGAAAGGACCGCGTTCTGCATTCGCGAACGCCACGGGTTTGTCTCGAAAGCCG
>JAWODG010000029.1:0-4326 GCA_046483385.1 Candidatus Brocadiia bacterium
GGTGCCCGCCTTCTCCACGTGGGCGATGTCCCCCACGCTCACTATGGGGGCGTGGCCGTGCACCTGCCGCTCGGTCACGCTCCCGGCCCCGTCCTTCTGCTGGATGACGTTTATGCCGTCCCAGTCGTAGTAGGTCAGCCCGCCCGACTCCAGCGTGCTGGCCCGCGAGCCGGCCCCGTCGTAGCGATAGACGTTCTCGGTCCAGTCCTGTTCCGTGGAGCGGACGCCGGTCATCATGTCCCGCCCGTCCCAATCATAATAGCGCGTGTGGGCCGGCGTCTGCTCCATCGTCGTATTACCGCTCCCGTCGTAGGCGAAGTAGGTCCAGCCCTCGCCGTCGTGCAGCCGGGTCAGCTCGTTGGCGGCGTTGTAGGTGTGCGTGGCCTCCATGTTCTACTCGGCTCTCAGTTCCTCCGCCGTCTTGGCGCCGTGGGCCCGAAGCAGTTGGGCGACCGCGTTTCCGCCATGTTTCAGCGCCATGTCGAGTGCCGTGAGGCCCTCTGCCGAGACGCGGTTCGGGTCTGCACCGTGCTGCAACAGCAACCGGGTTCGTGGCAGGTCGCCGTGTAGAGCGGCCGAAATCAGTGGCGTCCACCCTCCGGCGGCCTCGGCATCAGGGTCAGCCCCGCTCTCCAGAAGCAACTCGGCGATCGCAGGGTCGCGTCCGCTACTGATGGCCACGAGTAACGGGGTCTGTCCGCCTTCATCCCGTGCGTTCACATTCGCTCCGTGCTCCAGAAGGAGCCGTACCATCGCGGGATCATCCGAGTAAACGCCATAATGCAAAGCCGTGCGCCCATGCCGGCCTGGCGCGTCCACGTCGGCTCCTGCACTGAGAAACATGGATGCCCTCGTCAGGTCACCGGTCCCCGCTGCATACTGAAGAGCTGTCTTGCGGTACTGATCCCTTGCGTCGATCCGCGCCCCGTTACGCACCAGAGCGCGCACAGCGGCCAGGTGGCCACCCTTAGCTGCGAGCGTGAACCATCGTACCGGGTCCCCGTGCACCACCCCCGGGTACCTGGAGCAAACCTTGTCGATACGCTCAACATTGCCCGCCTGCACGGCTTCAACGAGTTCGCGACGTGCATGTTCACGCAACAAGTATCGCGCACCGAGTACCCCGACTACGACGGCGCCCCCGATGATCAGTGCTACTGCGCCGGACTTGAGCAAAGTGCCTGTAGCAATTATTCCGCACTCCTTCCAATGTACCGCGGTCTTGCTCTAACCAGACGGTCCTGCCGTGTATAAGTGCCGCGTTCTCCAGTTCCTTACACCGCCGCCAGGGAGGGAACCGAAGGTATCCATCCCCACTCCGTAGCCGCGGAGTCACCGCTGGGGTCGAACTAGGCTTGGCACCCACTCACCTTTGCAGGTTATACGCATCGATCCACCGTACCACGGATGACGAAACTCGACCCTACCTGTGCATGCGGTGACGACTAACACCTGCGGTTCGCAGGCCCCCCACAATTCGTCCATGTACGTCACGTTAGTCCCTACGTAGCACCCGTACAGCGTCACGTACACTGGTTCACAGAAATAATGACAAAGATCAGATAGGACGTACGCGTACAAGATACTTTGCCCCACTTCCTGGACCCACTTCTGGCCCTCTTTATCGGCTTTGTTATCGTCTTCGCCCCCCAGCGGCTCACCGTGACCGAGGACATAGAGATGCTCTATGCAGTCGCAGTCCGGGTCTTCTACGAGGTCCTTGAGACTGCGAATCATGTCACCTGCTGAACCCACGTCGAACGCGTAAGGAGCCAACATAACCGCTGCCAATGCGAAGTCCTGTCCTAACTCAGGGTCGGCACCGTGAAACACAGCCACGTCGTATTCGCGCAACCCATATATGTCGACCCAGCTGAGAGGAGCAGCCTTGCTGTAGATATAAGGGCCTTGAGGAGCTATCGCCTGACTGACGTCCCTCACTGTCTGCCCCCTTGTACGCCAACGTCTGTGCCGATGTCTACTCGTGCGAACATAGCGTCGAACCGGATCTCGGCTAAGGAACCGCCCCACCACGGGCATGTACTGCCGGGCGATGAAGTGGTAGAGTTCGGTGTCCTCGTCCAGGCGCTTGGTGCCGAAGCGGTAGCGGTTGGCGAAGGTTTCCGACGCCGCACGGCCGATGCCGAAGGCGTCGTATTCGTAGCTGTTGGCCACAGCGGCGCTGCCGTCCAGCAGGTTCCAGACCGTGCCGACCTGGTCGGCGGTCGGGACGTAGGCATCGCCGGCGGCCGATTCGATCAGCGCGATGTCGCCCACGCTCGGGATGCCGCCGGGGGGCTGGCCGTGGACCTGGCGCTGCCTCAATGCGCCCTCCTCGTCCTCGGTGGTCAGCACCCGGATGCCGTCCCAGGTGTAGTAGGTCGTGCCGCCGCTGTCGGAGAGCGACATCCGGCTGGCCTCTCCATTGTAACGGATGATGTTGTCCGTCCAGCCGTCTTCGGTCGAGCGCACGCCCGTCATCATGTCCCGCCCGTCCCAGTCGTAGTAGCGGGTGTAGGAGGGCGTCTGCTCCTTGACGGTATTCCCGTTCGCATCATACGCGAAATAGGTCCAGCCGGCCGAGCCGTGGAGGCGCGTCAGCTCGTTGGCGGCGTTGTAGGTGTAATAGGTCACATCCTCGGCCCCCGTCTCCCCGTGCCGAAGCAGCGTGCGGTTTCCCGCCGCGTCGTATTCGTAGTAGTTCTCATACTCCCGCGCCCCGGAGATAAACTGCCCCTCGTAGCTGAGCCGCCCGAGGGCGTCGTATTCGTAGTAGTAGGTCCCCAGCCCGCTCTCCCGCTCGATGGCCGTGGGATTGCCCACCGCGTCCCGTGTGTAGGCGAACTTCACCAGCACGCTCCCGTCGGCGTCAGCCCGCTGCCCGCTTGGCCAGTCTCACACCAATTACCATGGCGACGCACATAAGGCAGCCTCCGAGAGTGTACAGGAGTTCCGCCCTGAAGACAAAGCAGACGTAGGAGACCCCGTCTATCCTGGAGCCCAGAAACCCCGGGAGGGCTATAGCCATCCATCCCACACGCAGAGGCGCCCACGCCAGGCCGCCGGCGACCGCACTCAGGGACACAGCGGCCACAAACCGCCGCCAGGTGAACGGAAGCCGCGGCCTCACCAAAAGGGCGGTCACAAGTGCCGCGGCGCCTCCCCGCAGTCCGACGGCCGCCGGCGAACTCCACCCGCTGAATAGATTCCACGCATTGTCGGGACTGAAAGCTATCATTTGCGCCCAGCGTCCTGCGCCACAGAACACCAAGGCGGAACACGTGGCCCAGCCGCACCAGGCCCACTTCGACAGGCCCCCCCTTCTTATGGAGTAGATCGTGAGGCCGAATAGCCACGTGCCCTGGACCGCCAGGGGCAACAATCCAGGCCACCCAACAAGTAATCGCGCGGCAGTAATGGTCAATCGTGGCAGCATTTCGTACGGAGTTCCTCGACCGCTTTCGAGTCCCATGTGAGAGTCTTATGAACCTTTCTCTTCGTTCGCCTGATCTTCTGGCCTTCTGGTCCCTCCGCTTCTGCTGTTATCTCCGTGTAGACAGTCACTGATAGTTTGCAGTAACAGTAAAAGGCTTCCCAACGCGCATAGACGTCTCCGTCCGTCCTCACGGTGACGCCTGGATAGCGCTGCATGATTCCGTCAGCGAACTCCTCGGCCAGCCCGTCAACGTCAAGTTCCGCCCAGTACTTCGAAGCGACAAAAGTGCCGAAACGTTGACACTTATCTGTGCGTAAGGCGAACTCCTGCTCAGTGACGTACCTCAACTGGAAGTCCGTTATGCGCTCGGCGATAAACTTGCCCACGATGGCTATCACCGCCCCGAGCAGAGCAAGCAGAAGCATTCCGATGATTATCGGGATCCAGGCAATCCGGCCAGCAGAGTCTACCCACCTGGTCGGGGCGTTGCCTGAATAGCGGTACCGGGCAGGCCCGAACAGCTTGCGGAGCAGCAAGTCCACCGAAGCAAACCTCCCCAGCTCGGGCATGTACTGCCGTGCGATGAAGTGGTAGAGTTCGGTGTCCTCATCCAGCCGCTTGGTGCCGAAGCGGTAGCGATTGCCGAAGGTTTCCGACGCCGCACGGCCGACGCCAAACGCGTCGTATTCGTAGCTGTTGGCCACGGCGGC
The DNA here is from genome assembly GCA_046483385.1 of Candidatus Brocadiia bacterium. Classification (GTDB taxonomy): domain Bacteria; phylum Planctomycetota; class Brocadiia; order SM23-32; family SM23-32; genus B1Sed10-231. Next base: position 4,147 of record JAWODG010000029.1, read on the forward strand.
GCTGCCGTCCAGCAGGCTCCATACCGTACCCACCTGGTCGGCGGCCGGGACGTAGACGGTGCCCGCCTTCTCCACGTGGGCGATGTCCCCCACGCTCACTATGGGGGCGTGGCCGGCCACAAAAGAGCTAGACTTCGGAATCATTTTCACAAATGACCTTAAGTGGACTGAGCAGTCAAA
>JAWODG010000044.1:0-7534 GCA_046483385.1 Candidatus Brocadiia bacterium
TGGCAGCTGGTGTGCCTGGCCTACAACATCAAGCGGCTATTCGGGCTCACCAGAGCCTGAAAAAGCCGCGGGGAGAACTCGCCCCTTGCGCAAAACCACCGTGCGAGCGTCCCATCCGACCAAACACCTCCGGGGTCTGGGGAGAACCGCCCTCCCAAAGAAAAACCGGCCCCCTAAGTCCGACAGACTCCTAACCACGACGAACTGCATTCACCACGAAGAACACGAAGAACGGCAACGACTGAAGAATGCTTTTCACCGCACCGGACGCAGAGGGCGCCGAGAACGGCGGGAATCATCCCCGACGACCACAGCGAACGGAGGATAGAGTTCCAGTCTCCTCCCCGTCGTTCTTCGTGCCGCCGTTTGCAGCGGACATTCTTCGCGCTCTTCGTGGTGAACACTGGATTGGAGGCGTTGCATGACCGAATCGGCGGACTATTACCCGACGGCGGAGGAGGTGAACGGGTGGTGCGGGTCGATTCTCTACCGGGCGGAGGAGGCCGACCTGAAGGCCCGCGTGCTGGACGCCGAAACCTGGCCTTTCCGGCTGGGGGTGCGCCACACGGGCGGGCACTACGTGGAATTCACGTCGGATGAGCTGGGCACGTTCTACGGCTTCTGGCAGCCCTGTCCGTCCGGGCGCGGCCCGCTGCTGCTGCACCTGCCGGGCTACGGTTCCGAGATGAGCGCGCATCCCGAGCTGGTCTCCGACGGCTACAACGTGCTGCACATCAACCCGCTGGGCCACGCGACGCCCCAGGGTCCGGACGAGTCCAAGCGGCCGGAGGGTGATTGGCCGGTGCTGCCGGAGACGGTCCATTCGCTGGGCGAGCGGGGCTACGTGGACTGGCTGGCGCAGGCGGCTGCGGCCACCCTGTGGGCGCGGGAGCGGAACACGGTGGAGGAGGGCAGATACGCCTTCTTCGGCTCCAGCCAGGGGGGCGGCACGGCCATGTTGCTCTCCAGCATATTCACCGACGCAGGCGTGCGGGCCGTGGCGGCGGACGTGCCTTTCCTGACGAACTTTCCCATGGCTCGGGACGCGGCGGACGGCGGTGCCTACGGCCTGGCGCTGGACGCCATAGATGAGGAGGCGGCGGAGCGGCCGGACGACCTGCCGGACGCCTGGCGAGCCCTCGGCTTTATAGACGTCATGAGCCACGTCCACCGCCTGACGATGCCGACGCTGCTGACGGCGGGTGCCGAGGATGCCACCTGCCCACCGCCGACTATCGAGGCGTTGTTCGAGCGGCTGCCGGGGACGCGGAGCTATACCCGGCTGGCGGGGCAGGGCCACGCCTACACGATGCCGTTCCTGCACCTGGCGAAGGCCTGGTTTCGGGTCCACGTGTAGAAGGGCCTTTGACGCCGCGCCCCGAGGAGTGCCCGGTTAGCCGGACGTTGCCATCCTGAGGCCGCTTTTTTGCGCGGCCGAAGGACCTCCGACCCTGTGCGTCAAGGAGTGCGGGTGATGTGCCACGGTCCTGGCGGGGTTCGGAACCCCCGGTGCTGCACTCCATGTTGAACTCCTGTCCTTCGGGTCCGCGTGATGATTCCCGCGAACCGCAGCACCGGTGGCTCGTTGCGGGCGCAGGGCCGGGCCACAGGCGGTGCGGTGCCTTGGGCACAGGGTCGGAGATCCTTCACCCGTCCGGTCGGAACGGGTTCAGGATGACGCTCCCGCGCTCTCCGGACCATTCCTGCGTGGTCGGGGTGTGCGTGCTGCCGGGCGGCGATGCCCTTTACCTGCGGGGCCGCAGCGCCGATACTGGACGTAGTTGGTTGTCCCGCATATCTACGCCACGCGAGCCAGGCAATGCCACAGGAACGCCACGACCGCATCTTCCCGCTAAGACTGCTGAACGACTACCCGGGCACCGAGTGCCTGGACTCCACTTTTTTCCTTCCACGGTGCGACCACACGCTCCGTCGCGTGTGGGCCCAGGTGCCGACGAGCACCCCGACGATCTCCGTCGATGACGTCGAGCTGGAGCCGGCTGAGGTCCACGACGGCCCGCCGCGGTGGATAGACTACGGCACCGCGGAGCTGCCGGTGGGCTTCAGCCAGCTCCGGGTGCGTGGCCTGCGCCCGGCCGAGCGGGCCGAATCGGTTCTTGTCGTCGCGGAGGATACGGAGCTGTCGCTGGCCACCTGCTCGCGGGAGCAGGCGGAGCGCAAGCTCTGGGGCCTGGCGCGGGCGGATGCGGGCAGCACCACCATCTGTCCGTCGCGGGTGCAGGTGGGCCGTCCGGTCAGCTTCCGGCTGCGCTATACGGCCGGGAAGCCGGGACTGCCGAAGGGGGCTCGCGTGCGGCTGACCGTGCCGAAGGGATGGTCGCGCCCGCAGGCCGACGAGGCGACGAAGCCGGGTTTCGTGCAGGTCACCGACGGCGAGGCGGTGATCGAGGAGATCGCCGATTCGGTGGAGTCGCACGAGAAGGTGGACATCTTCTGCCGCCTGCCCGAGGGGTTCGTGCCGTTCGGGGAATTCGAGCTGACCTACAGCACCTACCGCACCTACATCTACCCGACGACTTTCCACGGCGCGGAGCGGCGCTACTGGTACTCGAAAGTGTCGCCCCTCTCAGCGGCGGTCTCGGTGGGGGAGGGCCGGCCGTTCGTGAGCCTGACCGACCGCAACACGCACTCGCTGGAGTTCGTGCCGGGGCCGGCGGAGCGGTTGTTCCTGTTCCTGCCCGGGCGGCAGTTCACCTCCGATGAGATTGTGCTCCGGGGCACGTTCACCGACCATTACCGTAACGTCCCGCCCGCGGAGCCGATCCGGCGGGATGTCGAGTTGTGGCTGGTGCACGGGGAGGAGCGGACGCTTCTGGGCTCCCCGGAAGGGCACTTCGAGGCGCCGCACCGGTTCTCCCTGCCGCTGCCGGAGCTGGAGCCGGGAGTTTACCGCGTGCTGGCTCGCCTGCCCGACTCCCACGAAGTGCTGGCGCGCAGCAACCCGCTGGAGATCGTCGAGGACGAGGACGAGACCGAGCGGGTCTGGTGGGGCGAGATCCACGGCCACACCGAGATGAGCGACGGCTGCGGCCGCTACGACGAACTCTACCGCCACGCCCGGGAGGAGGGCCGGCTGGACTTCGCCGCCGCGGCCGACCACGCCTGCTACCACTCCGACAACCAGTGGCTCTGGATGCAGGACATCACCAACTCATGGAACGAGCCGGGCCGCTTCGTCACCCTCATCGGCTACGAGTGGGCGGGCCAGCAGGTGCATCGGAACGTTTACACTTCCCGGGACCGGCTGAGGCTGTTCCGGGGCATGTACGAGCCGACGGCCACCATCGACGTGGTCTGGGAGCACTTCGAGGGGGACGAGCAGATCGTGGGCGCGCCGCACGCGCCGCTCGCGCACGGGCTCGTGTGGGAACACCACCTGCCGGACGTCGAGAGGTTCGTGGAGGTTTATTCTATGTGGGGTGCCTCGGACTTTCGTGACAACCCGCTGGTGCCGCGCTTTGCCCGCGAGAACCCGCGCGGGATGACGGTCAACGAACTGCTGCAGGATGGCGCGCGGCTGGGCTTCACCGGCGGCGGCGACTGCCACGAGGGGCATGTGGGGTTCTCGTGTGAGGACCCCGGCGGGCAGGGCATCACCCCGCACACCTTCGCGGTCAAGCTGCTCTACCGCTGCGGCATGACGGCGGCCGTCATGCGGGAGCTGGACCGCCGGTCGCTGCTGAAGGCGCTGCGGAACCGGCGCACCTACGCCACCACGGGCGCCCGCATTCTGCTGGAGTTCACCGCCGCCGGGCTGCGGATGGGCGACGAGGGCATGGCCGATGAGGTCGAATGCCGGGCGACCGTCCACGGCGAGGATGTTATATCACTGGTGGAGATCATCAAGGACGGGGAGGTGGCGTGGTCGCGCCGCTGCGACGATGAGGACGTCGAGTTGACGTGGCAGGACCCCGAACCGCCCACCGACGAACACTACTACTACCTCCACGTGGTGCAGGACGACGGCCAGATGGCGTGGTCCAGCCCGGTGTGGGTGATGCCAATCCCATGAGGCCAAACCGACCCGGGAAGAGGTGCGAGTAACCGTCGATGGTTGTGCCTGTAGTAACAGAGCGGATACGACCAGTGAGGCCGCCTCACGCGCCCTCGTCGCGCCGCAACGGGGTGGATGTCCGGGCCGGGCGGGCGCACGGGCCTGCGTTCAGCGCATGAGGGCCAGGAGGGGGCGAGGCGGAGAGCCAGACTTGGTGAGGAAGGACCACGCAACAATGGTGTCCGAAGGCGAACTCAGCAGGGACGATGGCTATCGGGGCATCTGGTACGCCGTCGAGCGCACAGAGGACGAATATGCCTATAAGTACAGCGGCGGGCTGGCAACCTACCCCCAGCAGCACGTGCCGCTGGCCCATTACTGCGAGGAGGTGAACCGGACTTTCTTCTGCTGGGGCGGGCGGCCACGCGAGAGGAACGAACTGCTTCACATGGTCTCCTATTACGACCACGCCACGGGCACCGTCCCGCGGCCGCGCATCCTGCTGAACAAGGGCACGGACGATGCCCACGACAACCCGACCATGAGCGTGGACGCCGACGGTCACCTGTGGGTCTTCTCCAACTCTCACGGCACGTCCCGCCCGTTCTACGTCCACCGCAGCCGGCGGCCCCACGACATCACCGCCTTCGAACGGGTTTGGGAGACCAACTTCTCCTACGCCCAGCCGTGGTATCTGCCCGGACGGGGCTTCCTGGTGCTGCACACCCGGTATTCGCCGCAGCGGTTCCTCTTCTGGATGACGAGCCCGGACGGGCAAGAGTGGGATGAGCCGCAGCAACTGGCCGCCATGGACCAGGGACACTATCAGGTGAGCCGGGCCTGTGGCGGCAAGGTCGGCACGGCCTTCAACTACCACCCCGACCCCGTCGGGCTCAACGCCCGGACCAACCTGTACTACGCGGAGACCGACGATGCCGGGGCCACGTGGCGCACCGCCGGGGGCGAGGTGCTGGACACGCCGCTGACCGACCCTCACAACACTGCGCTGGTGCACGATTACGCCGCCGACGGCCTGCTGGTTTACCTGAAGCAGGTGGCCTTCGACGCCTCCGACCGGCCGGTGCTGCTCTACATGACCAGCCGCGGATGGGAGCCCGGACCCGGCAACGATCCCCGCACGTGGACGACCGCCCGCTGGACCGGCTCGGAGTGGCGCATCCGCCCGGTGACCACCAGCGACAACAACTACGACTACGGGTCGCTTTACATAGAGGCCGAGGGCGTGTGGCGGCTGATAGCGCCAACGGACAGGGGCCCCCAACCCTACAACCCCGGCGGCGAGGTGGCCGTGTGGGTCAGCCGGAACCGGGGAGAGACGTGGCGGCGGACACGTCGCCTCACCCAGAACAGCCCGCGCAACCACACCTACGTGCGCAGGCCGGTGAACGCCCATCCGGACTTCTATGCCTTCTGGGCCGACGGCGACGCGCGCAAGCCATCCGTCTCACACCTCTACTTCACGGACCGGGAGGGCAGCGGCGTCTGGCGGCTGCCGCCGGAGATGGAGGCCGCGGAGGCCCGCCCCGAGCCCCTCGGCGGCTGCTGACCACAACGACACGACGGACACCACGTTAACGGCAACGGCAAAGTGCACGGCACGAACCGCCGAAAAAGGCTGCGGGCGGGCATGGCTTTGCTGACGGCTGGTAGCTGAGGGCCGATAGCTGCGTTGACCACGACGACACTACGGGCACGACGTTAACGGCGTGACCGCGCGGCAGGGAGGTGGCTCAGTTGTGGGCCTCTATGTCTGCTTCGCTGAGGATGGCGCCCTGTTCGCGCAGCGCTGCCTGCAGCTCCCCCGCGTCCACGGCACGCGGGGTGACGGCGTCCTCGATTGAAAGGGCGGCCGCGGTGCCGGCGGCCTCGCCCGTGCCGATGCACTGCACCATGACGCGCGTGGAGCCGAGGGCGACGTGCGTTACGCTGATGCAGCGGCCCGCGGTCAGCAGGTTCTCCACGCCCTGCGGCAGCAGGCAGCGGTAGGGGATGTGGTACTTGAAGCCCTCCGGCGGGCGCCACGTGGTCCCGTCCATGCCGGGGCCGTCGATGTGGTGGATGTCGATGAAGAAGGCGCCGTAGCAGATGTTGTCGGCGAACTCCCGCTGGGCCTTCACGTCGTCGGCGGTCAGCAGGTAGTCGCCCATCAGGCGGCGCGACTCGCGGATGCCGACGGTGTTCGGCGTGGAGACCATGTAGCAGTTCTCCATGCCCGGCACGTATTTGCGGAAGACCTCGATGCTGTGGTAGGCCTGCCGTCGGCCCTCGATGGTGGCGTGGGTCAGGTCTTCGGCGCTGGTGGCGTCCATGCCGGTGATGTGGGTGAAGTTTACGCCCACCCAGTCGGGCCGCGTCGGCGTCCACCAGAACCCCATGATCTGGCTCTGGAACGGCTCCATGTCGCCCCTGCGCTGGGCCTCCTCCCACACCTCCTGCATCTGGTAGTCGGTGCGCCACTCTTCGATGCGCTCCCATTCGCAGCCGCCGATGGTGAACATCAGCGTCATCGGCTGGCAGCGGTTGTCGGCGGGCCGGCCCATCTCGTAGGGCACGCCGGCCATCGCCCCGACGTCGCCGTCGCCGGTGCAGTCGATGACCCGCCGGGCGCGGACGGCCTGCCGGCCGCCCTTGTTCTGGACGATGATTCCCTTCACCTCGCCGTCCTCGACCAGCGCATCGCAGAACAGGGTGTAGTAGAGGGGCGTCACGCCGACCTCTTTGGCCATCTTCTCCAGCACCAGCTTGAGGCCCTCGACCTCGAAGTAGATGCCGTTCGGCTCGCGACGCCCGAAGCCCTCCTCGACCACACGGTCGGCGATCTCGTCGGCGATGCCACCGACGATCTGCCGGCCGGTGCCGGACTCCATGTAGGTTGAAATGTGGGCGTGGCCGCCGGCCGTGGCGACGCCGCCCAGGCAGTTGAACTGCTCGACCACGAGCGTGTCCATCCCGCGGCGTGCCGCCGCCAGCGCCGCGCCCATGCCCGCGGGGCCGCCCCCGACGACCACAACGTCGTACTCACCGATGACCGGCACCTCGCGGGCCGGTTCGCGTATCGTCTCGCCCATTTGTTGCTTAACTCCTTTCGCTATCGCGTATCCGAACGCTGACCTTACGCCATCCGGCCGCGACGGGCAAGCCGCAGGCCCGTGCGGAGACGTTTTGGGCCGATCAGAGCGGTAGTGGCACCCTCTGAAGCGCTGTGGGGGGCAAAAAGGAGCCGGACGGCCTGGCGGCCGTCCGGCCCGGGCAGTCGGGAGGAAACAGGCTGCTCAGAATTTGAACATGAGCTGCCAGCGCAGGAATACGGCCTCGTCGGCGTCGGCCGCGTAGTAGTCCTCCGGGTGGAAGTACTCGGCCCACAGGTGGCCGGACATGTACTTGTTGAAGGTGTGCTTCAGCGTGGCGACCACCAGGTGCCCGCGCGTGTAGCCGGTGTCGTAGGGCATCATGGGGAAGACGTTGGTGGTGCCGAACGGGTGCTCGTTGGCGCGGAGA
>JAWODG010000121.1:0-10778 GCA_046483385.1 Candidatus Brocadiia bacterium
ATCCAGAGCGGGCTACAGTTCTGCTTAATCAAGGCTCGAATCCGCAACGGTTCCGGTTAACATAGAATCACTCCAGCGGATCGAGCCAGAAGATACGAATTTAGCCCATAAAAGGCTATAAGAACAGGCCGGCAGGGCTTAGACGGTTGGCGATTGAGAGGTTGTGTTCCACGTGGCCGACAAGTTCCGCAGGTTGGGCAGGAAGCTGGGCGTCATCTGACGTGACGACTCGCCGGGAGACGCAAGGACATGGGAGTCCACATCGCCGAAGCCGCCTCGCGCGCCGACCTGAAGCGATTCATCAAGTTCCCCTGGAAACTCTATGCCGACGACCCGCACTACGTCCGCCGGCTCTACGCCGAGCGGAAGGAGTTCTTCGGCCCGGGGAATCCGATTTTCGAGTTCACCCGGGTGCGTTTTCTGCTGGCGCGCGACGATGACGGCCGGATGCTGGGTCGCATGACGGCCCATATCAACGAACGCCACAACGAGTTTCACGACGAGCGGACGGGCTTCTTCGGATTCTTCGAGTGCGTGGACGACAATGATGTCGCCGCGGCGCTTATGGAGGAGGCGGAGCGCTGGCTGGCCTCGGAAGGGATGGACAGGGTCCGCGGCCCGCTGAACTTCTCCACAAATCAGGAGCTGGGCTTCCTGATAGAGGGTTTCGACACCCCGCCGGCCGTGATGATGCCCCATACGAAGCCCCGATATCCCGAGATGATGGAGTCACTGGGCTACCGGAAGGCGAAGGACCTGGTGGCCTACCGGTACGAGTACGAGGGCGAGATTCCCGCATACATCGAGCGTTTCAGCCGCACCGCGAGCCGGCGGACCTCCGCCACCATCCGCACGATCGACAGGAGAAACTTCGAGGAGGACGTGGCACGGGCGTTCAGAGTTTACAACAACGCCTGGGCGCGCAACTGGGGCTTTGTGCCGATGACGGAGGCCCAGTTCCGCTTCACCGCCCGGAACCTTAAGCCGATCGTTGACACGGAGCTGGCGCTTCTGGCCGAGATCGACGGCGAGCCGATCGGCTTCTTCCTCGCCCTGCCCGACGTCAACGTGGTTTTCAAGAAGATGAAAGGGCGGCTCTTCCCGTTCGGCATCTTCCATTTCCTGTTCGGACGGCGGCGCATCGACCGCGTGCGGGTCATTACGTTGGGCATAGTGGAGGAGCATCGCCGTGCCGGCATCGACGTCATGCTCAGCCACCGCGCTTTCCAGAACGGCGCGCGGCGGGGCTATCGCTGGGGTGAGTTCTCGTGGATACTGGAGGACAACCAGCTGTTGCGCCGGGCGCTCGACCGCATGGGCGCCCAGCCGTACAAAACCTACCGTGTTTACGAGAAGAGCCTGTGAGAGTCCTGCTGACCGGCGCCAACGGCTTCGTGGGCAGTCACACGCTGGAGGCGCTGCTGGACGTCGGCCACGAGCTGCGGATCCTGATACGCCACACCAGCGACACCACCTTCATCGATCCGCTGCTCCCGTCTCTGGACGTGCGATACGGCGAGTTGCGGGAGCCCGGCTCGTTGCGAGCGGCCGCGGAGGGCGTGGAGGCGGTTGTCCACTGCGCGGGGTTGACGGCGGCTGTGGGCCGCGACGATTTCTACTCAGCGAATGCGGAAGGCACGCGGAATCTGGTAGACGCCTGCAACGCCGCTGCCCCCGGCGCACGCCGCTTCCTGTTCGTTTCCAGCCAGGCCGTCAGCGGACCCGGAACGCCCGACCGCCCGGCCCGCGAGGACGCGCCCGCCCGCCCCGTCTCCCACTACGGCCGCAGCAAGATGCTGGGCGAGTGGTTCGTGCGGCGCCGATGCCGAGTCCCTTGGACCATCCTGCGCCCCGCGGCCGTTTACGGCCCTCGGGACGGCGACTTCTATCTGATGTTCCGCTCGGTGCAGTCCGGGCTGCTACCCCTGATAGACGGGGGCCGTCAGCCCTTGAACGTGGTTTACGTGGAGGACGTGGCGCGGGCCGTCGTGACCGCCCTCGGCTGCCCGGATGCCTGCCGGCGCACCTTTCACGTGGCCCACCCGCGGATTATCACTCAGGAGGAACTGGCCGGTGCTGCCGCCCGGGCCGCCGGGGCGCAGCCAGCGCGCGTCTTCGTGCCTCACCTGCTGTTGTATCCCGTCTGCCTGCTGAACGATGCGATAGCGTGCCTCACCGGGAGGGCCTCGATACTGGGCTTGGAGCGGATCCCCGAGTACACCGCGCCAGGATGGGTCTGCAGCACCGAACGTGCCGAGGAGGAACTGGGCTTCGTGGCGCGTGTCGGGCTGCAAGAAGGAACCCGCCGGACCCACGCATGGTACGTGGATAGCGACTGGCTGCCGGCCACATCCTGAGGGAAGCCCGGGGCGCGTTGCGCCGCCTTTTTCTGTGGAGTCTGCCGATAATCCATGCGTGACTACCGACCAGTGGACTATCTGACGCAGGGCTATCTGACCCTGACCGGTCTGCTGGTACTGCTGTTCCACGGTGACCGACTGCCCGCGTGGCCCGCGCTGCTGGGCGCGCACGTGGTCGTCATAGCGCTGCTGCACGCGCTTATCCGGTCGGCGGGGCGAGGCGAGAACCGTCTGCTCGCGCTGCTGCGGGACTGGTATCCGCTGATCCTCTACACGTTCCTCTACTGGGAAACGCACCTGCTGGACGGGCTGTTCTGGGAGACGCCACTGGATGCCCGGTTCATCGCGCTGGACCGGCGCCTGTTCGGCTGCCAGCCATCGAGGGCGTTCATCCTGCGGCTGCCCTACCTGGCGGTCAGCGAGACGTTCTACCTGTTCTACTTCTCCTACTACGTAATGGTGCCGGGGACGGGACTTCTGCTTTATCTGCGGGACCGGCGGCGCTTCCTCCGCTACGTCTTCACCGTGAGTTTCGTCTTCTACGGATGCTACCTGATCTACACCTTCCTGCCTGTTCTGGGCCCTCACGTTTGGCCGGACATGCCGGCGGAGGCGGCCCGTATGCTGGGGCCCCGCGTGGTGCCGTCTCACCTGACCGGCGGGGTGTTCTACCGCCTGATGGGGCTCGTCTATCGCTACTTCGAGCCAACTGGCGGGGCGGCCTTCCCTAGCAGCCACGTGGCCGTGGCCCTGACCACGCTGTGGTTCTCATGGCGTTTCATCAGAGAGCTGCGCTGGGTTCACCTCTTCACTGTTGTCATGCTGGCGCTCTCGACCATATACTGCGGCTACCACTACGGCGTGGATGTGCCGGCGGGAGTGGTTGCTGCCGGGCTCTTCGCGCCGGCGGCGGAAGGTGTATATCTGCGCGCAGCACCTGATCCGGATGATTGAGGGAGACGTAGAGATGGCATTCAACGGTCTCGGCACGAACATGGACAACCTGTGGCGCCTCTCGGACGCGGAGAGCCGCTCGATCAGCGCGGAGAACCCCGACGGCCGAAAGGGCGCCGGCGGAATGGCCACGGAGGGCACGGGGGCTCGGGCGGCGCGGGAACTGGGGCAGGGGTGGAAGGTCTCGCCCTGCATCCGCCTGAAACCCGGCGAGAATCGCGAGCTGGCCGACATCGACGGCCCCGGCGCCATCCAGCAGATCTGGATGACCCCCAACGGCACGACCCGCTTCATGATCCTGCGCATCTACTGGGACGGCGCCGACGAGCCGGCCGTCGAGTGCCCGCTGGGCGACTTCTTCGCCTGCGGCTGGGGCTCCTACGCCCACGTCAGCTCAATGGCCGTCTGCGTCAACCCGCGCAACGGGCTCAACTGTTACTGGCAGATGCCCTTCCGCGAGCATTGCCGCATCACCGTCAGCAACATCGGGGAGGAGGAGACGACCCTCTTCTACCAGATCAACTACACCCTGACCGACGTGCCGGACGACGCCGCCTACTTCCACGCCCAGTTCCGCCGCACCAACCCGCTGCCATACAAGGAGGTTTACACGATCCTGGACGGGGTGGAGGGCCGCGGCCACTACGTCGGCACCTACATGGCGTGGGGTTCGAACAACAACGGGTGGTGGGGCGAGGGCGAGATCAAGTTTTACATGGACGGCGACGACGAGTTCCCCACCATCTGCGGCACGGGCACCGAGGACTACTTCTGCGGGGCGTGGTGCTTCCGGGCCGAGGGTGAGTATCAGGCCTACACGACGCCGTACGCGGGCATGCCCCAGGTCATCCGGCCGGACGGCGAGAACGCCTCCCAGCAGCGGTTCGGGCTCTACCGCTGGCACATTACCGACCCCGTGCGCTTCAAGGAAAACCTCCTGGTCACCATGCAGGCACTCGGTTGGAGGAGCGGTGGGCGCTATCTGCCCCTGCAGGACGACATCGCGTCGGTGGCCTACTGGTATCAGGAGCCGCCCGCGGCGCCATTCCCCGCGCTGCCCGACAAGGACGAGTTGGAGATCATCTGAGCGCCGCTTCCATGCCGTGGAAGATGAGCAGCGGCTCGTGCACGGTGCCCTCGCGAGGCAGGGCGGGCAGCAGCAGGCGCGCGTCGCTTCCGCTGCAGACCAGCGTCACGTTTTGGCTCCCGGCCACGGTGCGGTAGCCGCCCAGCAGGGCCAGGACTCCGCCCGCGCAGGACCAGTAAACGCCCCGCTGGATGGCCTCGACGGTGTCCCGGCCGGGCTGTATATCGGACGGCACGCCCAGCCGCACGTGGGGCAGAAGGGCGGTGTTGCGTTCCAGCGCGTCGGCCGCCAGCCGGAGACCCGGCGCTATGGCGCCCCCCGCGAAGCGTCCCTCCGCGTCCACAAGGTCCACCGTTACCGCCGTGCCTGCCGAGACCACGATGCACGGCGCGCCGTGAAGCGTCACAGCCCCCAGCGCGAGCAGCAGGCGGTCGGTGCCCACCTTCTCCGGCTCGCGGACGGTTGTCGGCAGGGGCACGGGCAGGTCCCGCCCGAAGAACTCGATGGCCGTGCCGAACTCGGAGCCCCACAGGTCGGTCAGGGGCTCGTTGGCCGCGGGATGGACCGAACAGGCCACGCAGCGTGACTCGGCGACGTGTTCGCGTTCCTCCTCCGGGAGTTCGGCACGGATGCGGTCCGCAAGTTCGTCCACCGGCGTGGTGGGGACGCGGAGGAAGGCCTGCCAGCCGTCGCTCGTGCGACGGGCGATCTTGACGGACGTGTTGCCGATATCCACGCCGACGAGTGAGACGGTGGTTTCGCCTTCGGGCATGACTCGCTCCGCGAAGTGCAGGAGACCTCGACACGCAAGTATAGCAGAGGCGACGCCGGGCATAAAGACCGGCCTCCGTCCTCGAAGGTGCGGAACTGTGGCCGAAGAGGCAACCGCGAACGGCGCGGACGCGATGAAACGCGTCCCTCCGAGGGGCGCCGTGGCGTTTGAACGATCCGGCCCGTGCGCTATAATCATCTACTCTTTGGGGCGTTACGTCCCACTCTGCCATTCACGGAGCCATCACCGTATGAGTAACCACGACTACGTACCGAGCGAGGTCGAGAGGCGCTGGCGCGCTTACTGGGACGAGACCGGCCTGTTCAACTGCCCCGACGTCAGCGAGCGGGCGGAGTTCTACTGCCTGGTCATGTTCCCCTATCCCTCCGGCGCCCTGCACGTTGGTCACGGGCGCAACTACATCCTTGGCGACGTGGTGGCCCGCTACAAGCGCATGCAGGGCTTCAACGTGCTCCACCCGATGGGGTGGGACGCGTTCGGGCTGCCCGCCGAGAACGCCGCCATCAAGCACGATACCCATCCGAGCGAGTACGTCGTCGAGAACATCCGCGTGATGAAAGAGCAGATCAACTCGCTGGGCATCGGCTACGACTGGGAACGGGAGATCAACACCAGCGAGCCGGATTACTATAAATGGACCCAGTGGGTGTTTCTGCAGCTCTACAAGCGCGGGCTGGCTTACCGGCGGGACGCCCCCGTGAACTGGTGCCCCGGCTGCCAGACGGCGCTGGCCAACGAGGAGGTGGTCAACGGCCTCTGCGAGCGGTGCGACACGCCGGTGACGCAGGAGGACCTGCCGCAGTGGTTTTTCAAGATCACCGACTACTCCCAGCAGCTTCTGGACGATCTGGAGCTGCTCGACGCGTGGCCGGAGCGTGTGCGCCGCATGCAGGCCAACTGGATCGGCCGCAGCGAGGGCGCGCTGGTCGAGTTCACCGTCGCCCACACCGGCGAGCCGATGGCGTGCTTCACCACGCGCCCGGACACGCTCTGGGGCGTGACCTTCATGTGCCTGGCCCCCGAGCACCCCATCATCCCCGACCTGGTGGAGGGGACCGCGCGCGAGGAGGAGGTCATGGAGTTCGTCGAGGAGGCCCACGAGCAGAGCGAAGTCGCCCGCGCCAGCGACGCCGTCGAGAAGGCCGGCATCTTCACCGGACGCTACGTCATCAACCCGGTCAACGACGAGAAGGTCCCCCTCTGGGTGGCCAACTACGCGCTGATGGAATACGGCACCGGAGCGGTCATGGCCGTGCCCGCCCACGACCAGCGGGACTTCGAGTTCGCCCGCAAGTACGACCTCCCCGTGAGGCCCGTTATCCAGCCCCCCGACGAGGAACTGGTCGGCGATGAGATGACGGAGGCGTGGGAGGGTCCCGGCGTGATGGCCCACAGCGGCCCCTTCGACGGCACCGAGGTGCCCGAAGGCATCGGGGAGGTCATCGCCTACCTCGAAGAGAACGACATGGGGGAGGGGGACGTCAACTACCGCCTGCGCGACTGGCTCATCAGCCGGCAGCGCTACTGGGGAGCCCCCATACCCATCATCCACTGCCGCGACTGCGGCGCCGTGCCGGTGCCGGAAGAGGACCTGCCGGTGCGGCTCCCGGAGGAAGTCGACTTCCGCCCGAAGGGCAAGAGCCCGCTGGCCTTCGTGGACGAGTTCGTGGAGACAACCTGCCCCGAGTGCGGGGAGCCGGCGAAGCGCGAGACGGATACCATCGCCCAGTGGCTCTGCTCGTGCTGGTACTTCCTGCGCTACGTCTCGCCCCACGACGACGATCAGCCGTTCGACCGCGACCTGGTGGACCGCTGGCTGCCGGTTGACCTCTACATCGGCGGCGTCGAGCACGCCGTGCTGCACCTGCTCTACTCGCGCTTTATCGTCAAGGTGCTTCACGACGCTGGCCACATCGGCTTCAAGGAGCCCTTCACGGCCCTGTTCACGCAGGGCATGATCTGCAAGCAGAGCTACGTCTGCACCCGTTGCGGCAAGATCGTGAGCGACGACCCCAACGTCCGCGAGCCCTGCAAGTGCGACTTCGACGTCAGCCTGACAGAGCGGCTGGAGAAGGAGATAGAAGTCGAGAGCAGCGTCGACAAGATGAGCAAGTCGAAGGGCAACGTGGTCACGCTGGACGACGCCATCACGCAGTACGGCGCCGACACGTTGCGCCTCTACACCCTGTCCATCGGCCCGCCGGAGAAGGACGCCGAGTGGCAGGAGGGCGGCATCGTCGGCTATCACCGGTTCCTCAACCGGCTGTGGGACGCCGTCGTATCGTACGAGGACGCCTTCTCGGCCCTCCCGGGACGGACACCGGATCAGGACGCGCTGGAGGGGCCGTGGAAGGAGGTCCATCGGCGGGTCCACGCTACTGTCAAGAAGGTGACCGAGGACGTGCAGGAGCGGTGGCACTTCAACACGGCCGTGGCCGCGGTCATCAGCCTGCTGAACGAGGTGCAGCGCCTGCCGCTGAAGGAGACCTACGACGGTTCCGAAAGCGAAGAGGAACTGGCCGGGTTCGGGGTTTACAGGTTCGCGTTGGAGCGGATCGTGCTGCTGCTGGCGCCATTTGTGCCGCATATCTGCGAGGACCTCTGGCAGCGGCTTGGACACGAGCCGAGCGTTTTCGAGCAGGAGTGGCCGGAGTTCGACGCGGAGCTTGCGAAGGGCGAAGAGATCGAGATGCCCGTGCAGGTGAACGGCAGGGTGCGCGAGCGGCTCACCGTCGAGCGGGACGCCGAGGAGGAGGTCGTCCGCACGCGCGCGGTGGAGCTGGAGAACGTCCAGCGGCACCTCGAGGGCAAGGAGGTCCAGCAGGTCATCGTGGTGCCCAACCGCATAGTGAACATAGTGGCGAACTGAGGACTCGTTCACCACGAAGGACACGAAGGGCACGAAGAAAGGCAGAAAACGAGTTGTTAGTTGATAGTGAAACGAGCAACCCCACTGTTGTCTGTGGCACTGAGCGCGGCGCCGGGTGCCAGCCGCAACTAACAACCACCAACTGTCAATTTCTCGGCCAATGTCCCTGAGGACATTTGCCAATGGTGGCCACGGACGAGGATGTGCCTTTGGTTCCCTGCCGTTGCCGTTCGTCGTGGTCGTAGTGGTCGTAGTGGTTGGCAGTCGTTGCCTTTCTTCGTGCTCTTCGTGTCCTTCGTGGTAGAAAAGTCGTGGTGAGAGAGTCGGGAGGAAGCAGCGTGGATTACGGCAAGGTGCGGCAGTTGGCGGAGAAGTTCGAACAGAACTTCGGGTCCCGCGAGGGGTTGCTGTGCGCGCGGGCGCCCGGCCGCGTGAACCTCATCGGCGAGCACACCGACTACAACGGTGGCTTCGTGATGCCGATGGCGGTGGACCGGGAGGTGCGCTTCCTGTTCCGGCCCGTCGAGGACGGCCCCGTCCGGCTGTGGGCCGAGAACACCGGCGAGTGGGACGAGTTCGACCTGCACGACATCGAACACAACCCGCAGCAGCCGTGGGCCAACTACGTGCGCGGCGTGGCCGTCATGCTGCGGGAGGAGGGCTACGAGCCGGCGCCGGTCGAGGGTATCATCTGCGGCGACGTGCCCATCGGGGCGGGTCTCAGCTCGTCGGCGGCGCTGGAGGTGGCCTGCGCGAAGGCCTACTGCACAGCTTCCGGGCGCGAGCCGGACTCGCGCCGTCTGGCGCTTCTCTGCCAGCGGGCGGAAAACGAGTTCGTCGGCGTCAACTGCGGCATCATGGACCAGTTCATCGCCGTCCACGCGCGGAAGAAGCACGCGCTCCTGCTGGACTGCCGCTCACTGGAGCACGAGCAGCTTCCGCTGGACACTTCCCGGGTGCGGGTGGTCGTCTGCAATACGATGGTGCAGCACGAGCTGGGCAGTTCCGCCTACAACCAGCGGCGGGCCACCTGTGAGAGGGCGGCGGAGACGATAGGGGAGCACGTGGACGGCGTGGAACAGCTCCGTGACGTGACGCCGGAGATGCTGGAGGAACACCGCGACCTGCTGGACGAGACCGCTTTCCGGCGCGCGCGACACGTGGTCACGGAGGATGCCCGGACCCTGCGGGCAGCCGAGGCTTTGAAGGGGGCCGACTACGAGGAGTTCGGCCGCCTGATGTACGGCTCCCACGCCAGCCTGCGGGACGACTACGAGGTCAGTTGCGAGGAGCTGGACGTGATGGTGGAGGCCGCCCGGGGCCGGGAGGGCGTTTACGGAGCGCGCATGGTTGGGGGCGGCTTCGGCGGTTGCACCGTCAACCTTGTCGAGGCCGAACACGCGCGGACCTTCGCGGAGGCCGTCGCCCGGGCCTACGAGGCCGAGACGGGCATCCACCCGGAAGTCTACGAGTGCGTGGCCTCCGAGGGAGCGGGCGTGGAGCGCTGCTGAAGGTAGTAGCTGCTAACCACGACGACCACCACGAACACGACGACGTACGGCGGCCGGAGACCGGGGGGGAACGGATTCCCACCCGCGTGCGTTCGCGAACGTTCCTGGGGACACGGAGCCAGCAACTGCCAACTCGCCTTCTCTGCCGTTCCTCGGTGTTCTCTGCGACCTCTGCGGTGAATGCCGTTGCTCCTTTTTCGAGGACGACGACGAGGACGAGGACGAGGACGATTGGTGGGGCCTGGCCGTCACCCTTCCTCCCCCGCGTTTTCCGCGTGGCGATGGGGTGAGTAGGACGCACCTCGCCGCAGCGCGTCCTCCCCGAACCGGTCCTTGACGGCGTCCTCCGCGCGGGCGATGCGCCGGTGGATGTCATTTGGAGCTTCCGGCGTTACCCCCTCGAACAGCGACATTTGCTGTCCGGCCGGGCGCCACTCGCTGCGTCCGATGAGCCCCGATATCGTGACGCCCACGAGCCGCAGCTTGCGGCCCGACTCGTAACCCTCCTGCAGGTTCTGGACGGCGGCCGCGTAGATCTCCGTGGCTTCCCGGACCGGGCGCTCCAGCGTCTGCTGACGGGTCAGGGTGGTGAAGTCCTCGAACCGGATCTTGGTGGTCACGGTGAAACCGACCTTCTCTGCTTTGCGCAGGCGGCGGGCCGTCTTCTCGCAGAGCCACATCAGCGTGGCCCGCACCTCCGGCCAATCGTCGGTGTCCACCCCGAACGTGTGCTCGTGGCCGATGGACTTGGCCTCGCCTCCGGTGGTCACCGGGCTGTCGTCGATGGCGTGGGCCTTGCGCCACAGGCTCTCGCCGTGCTCGCCGAAACGCGCCTGGAGTTGCTCCTTCGGGTAGTCGGCGAGGTCGGCGATCTCTGTGATGCCCAGCCGCGACAGCGACTCCTGCGTCTTCGGACCGACGCCCGGCAGCACCTTGACCGGCAGTGGCCGCAGCAACTCCTCGACCTCGTCCGGCTCGACGATGACCAGCCCGCGCGGCTTCTCCAGGTCGGAGGCGATCTTGGCCACCAGCTTGTTGGGCGCCACGCCGAGCGACGCCGTCAGGCCGGTCTCTTCTTCGATGCGCTGCTGGAGCCTGCGGGCCAGCGCGCGCTTGCCCCCGAAGAGTCGCAGCGAACCGCTGACGTCCAGAAACGCCTCGTCGATGCTTATGGGCTGCACCTGGGGGGTGAACTCGCGGAAGA
>JAWODG010000184.1:0-9346 GCA_046483385.1 Candidatus Brocadiia bacterium
CATTAATGCCGACCTTGATAGCCATGTAGTCCAGCTCCTTACGGAAGTAGAAACTCGCTGCACAGTGACTTCAGAGGGAACCGCGCGGGCGGCGAACCGCTGGAGGAAAGCCGGAACGTACGGAACCACCCCCGCAGAAACGCGAATATACAGCCCACCGCCCAAACTGTCAAGCTGCACGGGGGATTGATGGTGCGTTCCTCCTTCGCCGGCGCTCAACCACAACGGCCACAACGGCACGACGTAACGGCGACAGTGAAACACGGAGGCACGGAGAACACGGAGAACGGCGGGAGCAGGTGAAGTACAACGACAACGGCAACTCACACAAAGGCAAAAAGGCGCGAAGAACGGCAGGGCTGACTCATCGTCCTCGTTCCTTCCAGCGCGGGAACCCACCCGGTTGTGAACGCCGGCGCGGCTCACCGGAAGAAGCGCCGCACCACGCGCCGCGGCTCCAGGAAGGGCTGGTACTCGTCCTCGACCGACTGCAGGTACTCGCGCAGCGGGTGACCTATCGAGGCCATGGCGGCCGGATCGCCTTCATTCCGAATCCGCGCGTAGGCCGCGAACTCCCGCGTGATGTACGCGTAGAGACGCATCAGCCGCCAGGAAGTGGCCCGGCAGGCGTCTTCTCCACCGGGTTCGTTGCGCGCCAGCACGGCCTCGAAATCCTCCAACAGCCCTTCAAACTCCAGAATCGCAGCGGTAGCATCGTCCTCCGCGTCGAGCAAGCGGTTCACTTCGTCGACGAGTTGTTCGGCTTCGGCCAGGAACCCCCGGCACGCCTCTCCGTCGTCGCCGAAGGCGGCCCGGAAGTAGTCCGACGCTATCGCATCGAACTCCAGCTCCGCGTCCCACAGGGTGCGCCCGAGCGTGACCATACCGAGACCCGTCGGGAAGTAAACACGCAGGGCCTGGCAGTTGACCAGCCCGTTCAGCCCGAAAAGCCGCAGGTTGCGCACGTCTTGCCAGACGACGCGGGCGCGTTCGATGCTCTCGGCGCCGCCGTAGTACTCGAAGATGAAACTGTCACACTCGATGCGATCCATCCAGTCCTGCAGCCGGGCCGCCACCCGCTGGACGGACTTCAGCTCGCCCCGCGGCAGGCGGTTCAGCTCGAAGGAAACCGGCTCCGCCTCCTCGCCGACCGGGGCCAGCGAGCGCCTATAGTCCTCCCGGCCGTTGGCGTACATGAACGTGAAGCGGGCGGAGCCCCTGAACCACTCCTCCAGCGGGGGCATCAGCAGGTCGTCGTAGGCCAGGAACACGAGCCGCGTGTCAACGTCACGCCGGATCAGTTCCTCGTCCAACGCGTTCAGGATCTGCACGTAGAAGTCAAAGGTCCGCTTCTGGCGGCAGCGCTCGCACTCGCACTTATTGTTGTAGCTGTCGTCGAGCCACACGTGAAGGTAGTCCACGTTCGGGTGGGCCTCGGCGTAGTCGGCGATGTAGTTGACCATCCGTTCCTGCACGTCGGGGTCGGAATAGCAGAGCGCGGTCAGCATGGGTTTGCTCCACCGGACCGTTCTCCGCCCGGCCACCAGGGCCGTCTTTTCCAGGAACTCATCGGGCAGGTCGTGCATCTCCATCCATCCGATGCCGGGCACGCCGTAGGCCTCCGCGTGCCAGCCGTGTCCCACCGCGTGGTAGAGCAGTCCCCGTCGCGCGATCTCCTCTTCCACGACCTCCGTAAACTCCCGCGCCATGCCACGTTCGATCGGCTCCTTGCGCTCCCGCCGAGGGCTGCCCCGGTGGGAGTACCACCGGTCGAAGAAAGTATAGCCGTCCTGGAACTGCATATAGAAACCGTTGAAGCCGACCTTCGGCAACCAGTCCACAGTGTCCAGGACGTTCGAGAGGCTGACGGCGCCCTCGATGCAGACCACCCGGTGGCGATAGGACGCCGTCTCGTCCAGCGAGACGGAGGCGCCGTCCAGCGACCGGCGGGGTATCAACTCTCCCGTAGGCCCCGGCCGGACCCACCGGCAGCCGAGTTCCCGAAGAAGGCGATACACGCCGATGAGCACGCTCCGCGGATTCGAGCCGGCGATGCATCCCGTCTCGCCGTCAAACCGCACGTGTATCGCGTCGTCCAGCCCCGGGTCGGGCAGCGACGGCTCGTCCACCCCGCAGTCCGCGAACAGCCCAAGAGTGACGCTCCCGGACGCTTCACCGTCCGTCATCACCCCCAGGCACCGGCCCAACTCGGCGGCCGCGTAGGCCACCACGGGTTCGCACGTCTTGACATGAATGTCCATCTCATACCCCTTGCATTGCCTTGCCGGACCATCGCAACGGGCCGCCACTGGCCGGGCAAATGGATTCGTTTCGCAGTCGCCACCCGAGTCGGTCATGGGCGCCCAAATCGGTTACCATAGCCCGATCCGGCCAACCCGGACACGGATCAACCGCGGAGGGCGCGGAGTACGCCGGAGAGTAGCAACAACCATCGGGACCACTGAATCGTCCTTGTTCCCTGGGCTCCGTAGTCCGCCGTAAGGCACTCGGTTTCGTCCTCGTCCTCGACAGCCCGGGCCCCGAAGCCTCGTAAAGGCGGCTCGTCCTCGGTCGTCGCCCGAGCAAAATATTGCCGCTTGCCGCTGTGACACAAGGCCCGCCGACCCCGGCGCCATGTGTACTCGTCTTCCCGGGCAGAGTCAAGCCGTTCGGGCGGGGTGTCGCGCGTCGTACACGGCCCGAGATAGACGCGGGGCAAGCCCCGCAACGACAAGGCGCCGGCGCACTCCAGGGGACGCGCCCCGGACGACGGAGAGTTGCGTGGCATGGACGAGCGGCGAATCCTGGAGTGCGGGACCTTGCGCGCTCGTTGATCATAACCGGCGGCTTGCCGCCGGGCGGGATGTCGGCCAGCATGCACGCTCAAGGGCAAGAGCCGCTGCGGCCGGCCCATCGCAAACGCCGGCGCCATCATACGGTCAAGCGACCGATCACGAGCCAGCAACCGGAGGCCGGAACCCTATAACGAAGGGCAAAGCGCGATGACGCGGGGAAAAGGATGGTCGGAATGGGGTCGAGCCGGTGAGCCTCGTCGGCCGGGCCGTTTCGATTATCCCGGCGGTTTCGGTGCCGCCCTCTGGTGCCTTCCAGGGCCCACCGGCCGTCATCAGCGTCAAGTGCGCCCGCCGCGTTTCTTGCGGCCCACGGCGCCCAGCCCGACCAGGCCCATGGCCAGAAGCGCCACCGTTGTGGGTTCGGGGATGACGTGATTGGTGTCGCCGTTGAGGTCGATGCTGTCGTTGCCGCAGCTCTGGTTGGCGTAGGCGTAGATGGACGTGCCGCTGGTCGGGTAAGGGAACCGGGACTTCGAGATGCGGGCCTCCCACAGGTAGTTCGGATACCAGTATCCCCCTATCCGCTCGGACATGCCCAGGTTGACGGATATGAACTCCTCGAAGTCCGGCTGCTGCACGGTCACCCCGTTGACGGTCAACAGGAGCGTGTTGGTCTCACGATACCACTCCCAGGGATGGGAGACGATGACGGCCAGGTAGTAAGAGTCAACGGTGTCGTCCATGTACATGGCCTCGTAGTCGTACTCCTCGCCGCCGTAGGGGCGGTTGTCACTGGGCCAGTAGTCCTGGACGGTATAGTTGATCGTGCCCAGGGGGTCCGGGACGAAGGAGTCCTGCTCAAATGCGATGCCCCACCCGCTCCAACTGCTCCAGTAAAACCTCTCCAGCTTCACGCCCCAGTCGTCCAGACTTCCGTCAACAGCGTAAGAAGGCACGGCGGCAGCGAAGCGGCAACACACGGCCAACAGGACGCACGCTGTCAGCAGAACGCGCAATGGTTTTCTCATAGTTCTCTCTCGATTTGGTCCCCGGCGCACACGACACCCCAAGTAATTGTAGCAATTCCCATTCCCGGTTCGAACGCTGTGCTCCCCGAGGGCGCATCAGCCGCGCAAACATTGCAGGGACAAGCCATTGCGTGAACCCACGCGCGGCCGAGCGGCCCTTTGCAAGGTAGGGGCTGTTGAGAGAATTCAACACCGTGTGGCCCGCGCTCGTCACGAGGCAAGCGACGACACCCGGCCCCCGGCTGCCGACCCGCGCATCCGTCCACAGCCCTTGACTGAGCCCCGGCCATGGAGTAACTTGTCGGTGTGGGGAGTTGCGCACGAGGGGGGACCAGAAGCGCGTATGTCCTCGGGCGCGTGCCGGCCATAGTCACTCCGATGGGGGCAGAGGAACGTGGCAGAACCGCAGCAGGAATTCGTTCGCATGGTCGAGGAGCTGGTCCGGACGCGCGTCAACGACGCCGCGGTGCCGCTGACGGGCGAGAAGATGGCCGAGGCGCTGGCGCCCGGCAAGATGCTGCGCACCCGGCTGGCCGCACGGCTGGTGAGTTCTGGCGCCAGTCCCGCCGTCCGTGAGAAAGGGAAACTCGTCTGCGCCGCCACCGAGATCGCCCACACCGCCACGCTCTGCCACGACGACATCATCGACAACGCCTTCCTGCGCCGGCGCCAGCCCGCCCTGTGGCGCAACGTCGGGGCCAACGCCGCCGTCCTTGTGGGCGACCTGCTGCTGTGCGTGGCCTTCGAACTCATCGCGCAGACGGGCGACGCGGAGTACATGACGCAGTTCGGACGCAAGTTGTGCGAGGTCTGCATCGCCGAAGCGAAGGAGGAGTTGGACCTCATTGGCGAGCCGCGTGACGAGGCGACCTGCCTGCGGCTGGCCCGCGGGACCACCGGGCCGCTGTTCGCCATGGTCGCATGGGGCGCGGCCGCGCACAGGCCCCGTCTGGCGGCGGCGCTGGAGGAGGCGGGCTACCTGATCGGCACCGCTTACCAGCTCGCCGACGACCTGCTGGACGTGGTGGGCGACCCCGCCAGGGCGGGCAAAACTTTGCGCACCGACGCCCTGCGGCACAAGATCACCCTGCCGGTCGTGGCCGACGACGGCCGCCGGGAGACGCGGGCGAGGATCCACTCGCTCTGCCGGCAGGCTCTGGACACCGCAAAGGCCTGGCCGTCGGCTCAGTCCGCAATACGCACGTTCTTCTCCCAAGACCTCCAGCCGGTACTCGACCGACACATCCGGGACCTCGACCTGCTGAGCATGCCCGCCGGCGAACACCCCTGAACGGAAGCCGCCGATGGAACAGAACGCCGCGACCACCACCGGGCCCATGCGCTGGATGCGGGCACTGCGGGCCTTCTCCTTCCCTCTCTCGGTGATGCCCGTGCTGGTGGGCACGGCCGCCGTGGTGCCCCCGGCGCGCTGGCGGTGGGACGTGCTGGCGGCCGCCATGCTGCTGGTGCTCTGCCTGCACTCGGCCGGTAATCTACTGAACGACTACTTCGATTACGTCTCCGGTGTGGACTCTCGGGAGGAGGAAGACGCGAGCCGCCCGGGGCGGTTGCTGGTGCGGGGTGACATGAGCCCCGGGGAGGTGCTGGCGGAGGCTCTGGTCTGCCTCGGGCTCGGCGCGGTGGTCGGGGCGTTCCTGCTGTGGCGGTGCGGGCCTGAGTTGCTGTGGTTCATCGTGCCCGGCGCCATCGGGCTCTACGCCCACACGGGCCCGCCCTTGAAGTTCAAATCGCGGGGCCTCGGCGAGTTGCTTATGCTGGTTGTGTTCGGCCCGCTGCTGGTCGGCGGGGCGGCGTGGGCTCAGGTCGGCGCGTTCCCCCCGCACCTGGTGCTGCTGTCCATCCCCGTCGGTATGGTGACTACAGCCGTGCTGGCCGGCAACAACCTGCGGGACTACGAGGAGGACGGCGCCGCCGGCGTGCGAACCCTCGCGCGCATCATCGGCTGGCGTGCCTACCGGTGGGTTTACGTGGGACTGGTGGCGGGCCAGGCGGTGGGGGTGGCCCTTTACGGGCTGCTCGGGCCGGCCTCTCCGGTGCTTGGCGCGGCCCCCCTGTTGCTGCTGCTCATCCGACCCACCATCTCCCGCGTCTGGCGCGGGCAGCGCATACCCGACGTGGACGTGAAGACGACGCAGTACGGGACGACGCTGATGGCCTTCCTACTCCTCGTCCTCCTGCTCGACTGACGGTTCCGGCGGGCTGCTTCTCTGCAGCGCGGGCCGCCCGACGCCCGTAATC
This sequence comes from Candidatus Brocadiia bacterium, assembly GCA_046483385.1. GTDB lineage: Bacteria > Planctomycetota > Brocadiia > SM23-32 > SM23-32 > B1Sed10-231. The sequence goes on from JAWODG010000184.1 coordinate 6,083, forward strand.
AGCATGGTGAGGCAGCCGGCCAGAATGACCTGCTGTTGATGGGTCTGGAGGAAACCGTCCGCCCGATGGGCGGTGAGCAGCGCGACCACCATGACAACAGCGATGGCCAACGCCCCGAGCCGCGGGGCCAGACCCACGATAAGTAGGATGCCCCCGACCAGTTCGCCCAAAATAGCCATGGCGGCGAACACAACCGGCGCCGGGAAGCCCAGTCCCTCAATCATCTCCACCGTGCCGCTGAACCCGCCGCCCCCGAACCAGCCGAAGGCCTTCTGCGCCCCATGCACGACGAAGATCACGCCAATCATCAGCCGTATCGGCAGCAAGCCCCAGCGGAGCGAACAGTCCCCCGCCGCGTTGCCCAACAGCCACCTCCAGAAACCGCCGCCTTTCGCCTGTTCCTCGGCCTTCATCCTTCACCCCCGGGTCTAAGCAAGTCCTTTGCCATGCCAACGCGGTTGCGCCAGCTCCACGAACGGACAACACACATGAAGTAATGCAGCAGGCTGGGCACGCGCCCGACCATCTCCGTGCCCAGAATGGTTCCGGCCGCCTGCCCCGGCGCCAGCGGCACGATGTAGCCGGGGTCGAAGGGACGAAAGCGCTCGACCGTACGCCCCGCCATGCTCCGCAGCACGTTCCGGGCGGCATGTCGTCCCCCCGCGAGCGAGAACTGGATGCTCATCCGAAGCGGCGTCTCCTCTCCCGGCGTCACCGGACCGGCAACGTCTCCGGCCGCGAAGACATTCGGCGTGCCGGGCAGACGCAGATTCTCGTCGACCTCCAGCCGGCCGCCGCGTACCTTCGGGGCGTCAAGCTCCGCCGCGGCCGGGCCGGGCGTCACACCGGCAGCCCACGCCGTCATGGCGCGCGGCATATCGGTGCCGTCCGAGAGCCGAACCGCGTCGGCCTGAATTTGCGCGGTGCTGACCCCCGTGCGCACCTCCACGCCGAACCGCTCCAGCAGCCGCACGGCCCACCTTTGTACGTGCGGCGAGCAGTTGCGCAACACCTCGTCGGCCTGCTCCACGACGAGGATCGGGCAGGTCCCGGGCAGGTCGGCGTACGGCACGCCCAATTTGCGGTGCAGCAGGAAGGCGACGTGGCTGGCCACCTCGAAACCGGTATAGCCGCCGCCCACGACCACGACATGCGGCCGGTCGTGCGCATCCTCCGAGACCAGCTCCAGCGCCCGACGGCGGATGGCCATGCCCTCCCCCACCGTCTTCAGCCCCAGCGCGTGCTCTTCGGCCTCGCCGTTGCCGTGGTAGTTGTTTTCGCACCCCAGACAGAGCAGCAGGCGATCCGCTTCGAACTCGCCGGCGTCGGTCTCCACTTTACCTTCCGTCGGCAGAATGCGCCGGACTGGAGTATGGATGAACTCGACCCCCAGACGCCGACAGAAGGGCTCCAGCGGCTCGGCCATGTGCTGCGGCCGGATACGCCCGGAGATGAGATCCGGCAGGACGGGGGCAAAAGCGCTGTTGCGCCGCCGGTCGATGAGGCGCACGGACAGGTCCGGCGGCCCATGCCGCGCCAGCTCCCCGGCTGCAGCCAGACCTGCGAACCCACCGCCCAGAATGAGCACGTTTCCCGGCATGGCAGCCCCCCTGGGATTGGCCCACAAGTAACGCCCCAATAGCAATTATCGCGCTTTCGCGGCAGGTTTCAAGGCGCAGCCGTTTTGCATTGCCCGGCGGGCGTCGCTACCATGGATTGAGCCATGGCGAAGAGCAAAGACAACGTGAAGGTCGTCGCCCGTAACCGCAAGGCGCGCCACGAGTACGAGATAGAGGACACCTACGAAGCGGGCATCGTGCTGAAGGGCACGGAGGTCAAAAGCCTCCGGCAGGGGACGTGCAGCCTCAACGAGGCCTGGGCGCGGCCGCGCGACGGCGAGATATTCCTCATCGACATGCACATCCCGCCCTACGACCAGGCGAGCATCTCCAACCACGAGCCGAAACGCCCCCGCAAACTGCTGCTGCACCAGCAGGAGATAGACCGCATCGTCAGCCAGTGCACCCAGCGGGGATACACGCTCATTCCGCTGTCCGTGTACTTCAAGAACGGCTACGCGAAGGTAGAGCTGGCGCTGGCGCGTCACCGCAAAGAGTGGGACAAGCGGCGCCAGAAGGAAAAACGCCGCCAGCGCGAAGACGCCGAACGCGCCCTGCGCCGCCGCCGCAACCGCTGACGGTTTCCCGGTGCGACTCCGCCCGCGAATCCGGGCTCCTAATCAACCCCTTCAGGGGTCGCACGGGGACTCGCCGACGGCTCGAAGGCGGCCGAGCATGCGCAGGAGGGCGTCGGTGCGGTTGGTGCTGAGGACGTCCACGCCCAGAGCGAGCATGGCCCGCCACTCGGGTTCGGCGTCCGGGTTCCATGCCCCCACCTGCAATCCCGCTTCGTGGGCATCCTGAACGAGGCCCCACGTGAGGTTCTTGTAGAGCACGTGCAGGCTGCCCGCGCCGGCGTCGAGCGCCCGTCCTACCGCATCGTCCGGGGGCTCCGCGAACAGCGCCGCCACCTCTGCCGCCGGCTCGACTCCCCTGACGCATTGGAGGCGCTCAAGGTGGAACGAAGTGAACAGGACCTGACCCAGCATATCCTGAGACTGCACGGCGCGCAGAGCATGCTCCTCCACGCCCTCCCCTTTCAGCTCCACCTGCAGGCGGATGCGCCCCCGCACCACCTCCAGCACTTCCGCCAGCGTGGGCACCCGCGCGCCGCTGCCGGCGTCAAGCGCCCTGACTTCCCCCAGCGTCATCCCCTCCACGCGGCCGGTCCCGTCCGTGGTGCGGTCCACCGTCTCGTCGTGGATGACCACCAGGTGTCCGTCGGCCGTCAGGTACACGTCGCACTCGGTCCAGTCGGCGCCCAGCTCGACCGCACGGCGGAAACCGGGCAGCGTATTCTCCGGCTCCAGCGCCGCCGCTCCCCTGTGCGAGACGACCTCGACCATGATGTCCCCCGTCAATCCTCGAAGCGCTCTCGGCACCGGCCGACCAGCTCCAGCAAGTCGGCGTCGCGGTCAGGTTCCAGCCCGCAGTGGTCCGTCAGAACCCGGTCGAAGTCCATTTCCGTCTCCCCGGTGCGCCGCGCGACGACCACCGCCGCGGCCAGTCCCGTGGCGTAGGCCTCCGGCACGACGCCCTGTTTCGCGATGGTGCGCACGCTGTAAACCAGCCGCTCCCACGGCTGCAGCTTCCGCATGATGCCCCGCGTCCCGCGCTCGATGGGGTCGTGCAGGACAGGACAGGT
>JAWODG010000200.1:0-36369 GCA_046483385.1 Candidatus Brocadiia bacterium
ATCACGAGCCGGGGACGCGCCGCTTTCAGGTCGGGGATTCCTCGCTGCGCCGGACGGCGAACTCGGAATGACAGATGCAAGCCACACGGCTGTTGTGCGGGCATGACCAGAGAATGGTAGATCCAGAGGCGAGTTGACAAAGTAGCATTCTTCACGGATCGGGCCGGCGCTACCGGGGGTGCTACTCCGACGGACAGTTGCGCGAGAGCGCCGGATGGCTGGCCAGGCAGTGGGCGGAGGGACGGTCCGTCTACGCCTACTTCAACAATGACCTCGAGGGGCACGCCGTCGCCAACGCGCAGAGGCTGCGCGCCATGCTGAGCGAACTCACGGCATGCGCGCTGCCGGAGCTGGACGAATACCGCCCAGCCCCGCGCCAGAAGGACCTCTTCGGCGGCGGGTAAGGTACCGTAACACCGAAGTCCCCACAGGGCTGACGCCCCGGGCTACTCCCTGTCGCCCGCCTCGCGGCGGGCTGACCGGCCGGCGCGGCGGACTTCCTCGAAGAACGGCGTCCGCCCGGTCTCGACGCACTCGGCGGCGTAGAGGTACATGGCCGCCGACCACGTCTGCCAGTCCTGCCCGGCGACCCGTCCGTCCTGCGCGCGGACCCATTCGTTGAAGCCGTACTCGACGTCGCGCTCCCGGGCCGGTTTGACGAGCCGTGTCAGGGCGGCGAAGTTTCGCCGGGCGATGCGCGGGTGGCCCACCGCTACGGCAGCCGCCACGTAGAACCCGCAGATGAAGGGCCATACCCCACCGTTGTGATACTCGCCCGGCCGGCCGTAGGTCTCGTAGCGCGGCCGCCAGTCGGGGTCATCCGGCCGGATGTAGGGGAAGAAGTTCGGCGGCAGGTCCACCCCGAGGTCACCGTTGCGGCGCAGCGCGGCGCACTCGGCTTCCACCCACGTGATGAGCCTTCGCGAGCGCGAGGGGGAGGCGATGCCGAACAGCACGGCCAGGCTGTTGCCCAGCAGGTCGAACCGCTCGCTGTTGTAGGCCTTGTAGGACCAGAGCGCGTAGTAGGGCTTGTGCGGCACGACCAGGCCCTCGTGGACGTGGCGCTGCCGGCGGCCGCCGCGGACGTCGAACAGGTTCATCGTCTCCCTCAGGGCGTCGGCCCGCTCGTGCTGACCGTGGAGTCTGAGGTAGCCGTAGACCAGCGCGTTGACGTAGAGTCCGTAGCCGGGCACCCACTGCTCGTCGCGCCAGTCGCTGGTGGGCTGCTGGGCGACCATTATCTCGTCGTCGGGCGCCTGGTATTCCATCCAGCGCAGGGCCTTGCGTGCCGCCGGCTCAAGGAAGTCCGGCTGTCCGGACGCTTGCCGGTAGAGGGCCAGCCCGATGAGAAACAGGGGCGTGGTGTCGCTCGCCCCGCGGTCGCCCGGGTCGTGGGCCAGTGACGGTATGTGGCCCAGCTCGCTCTGGTTCTTTGCCAGCGCTTCCAGCGTTCGCCGGACGGCGCCGTGGAGACGCTCGCTATCGGCCGTCAGCATCCCGAGTGACGATATCATGATGTCGCGAGTGTAGGGCTCCGGATAGCCCCACCCGGCGGTGCGCGGCAGACCCCGGAAGGGCCCGTGCGCATTGTGCAGCAGGACCTCGAGAGCTGCCTCCCTGGCTTCACCGGCGGGCCGATCAAGCTTCGCCATGTTCAGTCGATCCCCAGTCTATCGGACACGATGTTGATGAAATCCCTTGCCACGACGCGGTAATCGAACTTCTCGACGGCCCGCTTGCGTCCGGCCTCGCCCATGCGCCGGCGCAGTTCCGGGTCCTCCATGAGCTTCAGCAGATAGTCGGCCAGGTCGTGGACGCTGGCGCGGTAGTCGGCGGTGCGGGGCGGGTCGAAGACGACCCGGTGCTCCCGCTCGTAGCCGGCCTCCTCCCCCAGCACGGCCTCTCCGACTCGTATCTCCTGCGCGATGCCGGCCAGAAAGGCCGTCTCCCCGTGCACCAGCGTGTCCAGCATGGCCATGGCCTTGATGCCCAGCACGGCCCGCCCGCAGGCGCCGGCCTCCACCTGCGGCATGCCGAACCCCTCCAGGCGCGACGGGCCGGCGTAGATGTCGCACGCCGCCAGCAGGTAGGGCATGAAGTTGCGGGAGAACATGCCCGTGGTATAGACCACGTTCTTGTCGATGCCCAACTGCGTGGCGAGCTGCATGTCGTAGAGGTTCTGCTGCATGGTGCGCGGCTGGGGCCAGACCTTGCAGACGTACTTCCAGTCCGGGGCGCGGGTGTCGATCAGGGAGAGCGCCTGCATCACCTCCTGGGCCCCCTTGCTGGCCGCGTCGCCGCCGACGGTCAGGATCATTATCTGGTCGGGCGCGATGCCCAGCGTATCCCGCACCGCCGCCACCTTCGGGTCGGAACGGTCCCGGGGGATGAAAGAGTCCGTGTCGCAGCCCACCGGCAGGACCTCGACGATGTCCCGCTTCAGCCCGTCGCGCACGTACACTTCCTTGACCCAGTTGGAGGTGACGAGGATGAGCGGAAGCTTGTTGAGCACCTCCAGGTAGTTGGCAATGTAGCCGTCGGCCACCAGCCAGGGCAGCGGCTGCACGCCGTAGCGCTGCGGATGCAGCACGATGTGCGGCGTGTGGCCCCAATAGCCGACCCCGACGACTACGTCGGGCTCGAACCAGCGGTAGTACCACTCCTTCTCCTGGGAGGACTCGAAATGGGCCGCCTGCGCCTCCACGCCCATCTCGCGCAGCCCCCTGTAAAGCAGGTCGCCCTGCGTGGCCAGCCCGCCCGGCGACGGCGGATAGTCGTACAGCATAAGGACCTTCATCGCTTTCAGCTCCTTTCGGACCTCCAGTCGTGCAACTCTTCCGGCGAGTCGAATGCGAAAAACGCCTCCGTGCCCGGCGTGGTTCGCGCCTCGAAGCTGTCGGCTGCGAACCCGTACAGGCCGGTAATGATGCGCCATTTCTCGCGCCAGACCTCTTCCGGCAGGCGGATCCTGACGTGGGCGGCCTCGTCGGGGAGGGGCAGGTGCCGGCCGCCGTCGTCGGTGTAGGCGAAAAGCCGGAGCCCGTCCGCCCGAAGCCGTCCGTTTTCCCAGAGCCACGCCACCGCTCGGCTCACCTCCTCGTGACGCCGGTGGCGCGTGTACTCCCCGCAGGGCCCATGCGTGAAGATGAGGTCGAAGCGCCGCTCGCCCACCAGCCCCAGCACCGCGTCCTCCAAGTCCTCCGGGTCCAGCGGCACCTGCTCCGGGCCATCGTCCAGGTCGGTCATCCGTCCCGCCGCCCCGAGGGCATCGAGCGCCCGGCGGAACCGGGGCGCCCGGTCGGGGTCGCTCGCCCGGCAGAGCGTGGCGACCCACCAGCGGCATTCCGGGTGCAGCAAGACAGTGCCGCCGGCCCAGAGAGTCTCGTCGTCCGGGTGGGCCACTATGACGGCCGCCTCCCGGCTCCCCTCCGGCACGGCTTCCCGCTCGCTCGCTTCCACGGCGTCCCCCCTGAACGGTGATGGGTCCCCGCGCAACCTTTCCCATTTACGTATGATACCACAAAGCCCGCCGGGGCAATATATTTTCTGCCGGCAATACGAAGTCCTCCGACGGGCATGCGCTCCGGCACGAGCGGGGCACGTGCCGTTGCCGACCATGCCGGAGCTGCTATAGCGCACTTTGTAAGGCAGGGGCCGGCCTGCGCCCTCCGGCGCGGCGTCAATCCCGGCGGGAGAGGGGCAGCTCCAGGCTGTGTGCCTCGAGCAATTCCCTGTCCGTAAGCATCTCCTGGGCCGGGCCTTCGGTGATGAGCCGCCCGTCCTCCAGCAATGCCACCCGGTCGCAGAGGTCCAGCACGGCGTCCAGATCGTGGCTGGCGATCACCAGCGTCATGTCCAGCGAGTCCAGCAGCTCGATGATCTGACGTCGGTGGCGGGGGTCCAGGTTGGTGGTCGGTTCGTCCAGTGCCAGGATCGCCGGCTGCATGGACAGCACCGTGGCGACGCAGACCCGCTTCCGCTCCCCGAAGCTCAGATGGTGGGACGACCGCTCGGCCGCGTAGGCCATGTCCACCGCCTCCAGCGCCTGTTCAACTCTCCGCTCGACTTCCTCACGCTCGAGCCCCATGTTCAGCGGGCCGAACGCCACGTCGTCGAAGACGGTGGGCATGAAGAGCTGGTCGTCGGGGTCCTGGAAAACGAGGCCGACCTTCAGGCGCACCTGCTCGGCCCGGCCGTTTGCCACCGGCATCCCGCAGACCTCAACGCTTCCCTCGCCGGCAAGCAGGCCGTTCAGATGGAGAAGCAGCGTTGACTTGCCGGCCCCGTTCGGCCCCACCAGCCCCAGCCGCTCCCCCTCCTCCACGTGCAGGTCAACGTCCCGCAGGGCCTCCGTGCCGTCGGGGTAGGTGTATTGCAGGCCGGCTATGCGGATGATGTCTGTCATGTCAGGATTCCGAGCACGACCAGCGCGGCCGTGAGGGCGGCGGCCGCCACGCTCTTGTCGATGTCCACAAGTGTCGATTCGAAATCGTCCAGCGTGCGCACTTCGCCCGTGTAGCCCCGTGCCCGCATGGCGTGGTACACCCGGTCGGTGCGCTCGAAGCTGCGCACCAGCAGCATGCCCACCATGCTGCCCGTCAGGTGAAGGCGGCGCAGCCACGTCGCGCTGCGTGCTCCCCGGGCGACGGCGGCCGTCCGCATGCGCGCCAGTTCGTCGAACACCACGAAAATGTAGCGGTAGGAGAACGCCAGGATCTGCACCACGGACTGCGGCACGTGCAGACGGCGCAGGGCCTTCAGCGTGACGTGGAAGCGGGAGGTGGCCGCCATGGCGAAGATGACGAGCACACCGGCGGTCGCCCTCAGAGAGATGAGGCCCGCCTGGCGGAGCCCTGCGCGGCTGACGGCCAGCGGTCCGGCCCGCCACAGGGCCTCCCCCCCGGCGGTCAGCGGCAACACAACCATCAGAAACAGGCAGAACAGCAGCACCCACCGCAGGTGCACGAACACGAACGAGACCGGGATGCGGCTGAGCGCGACCAGACCGAGAGCCAGCGCGAGCCCGGCCGCCCCGGCCGGATAAGTGGGACTGAGCACCACCGCCAGCAGCAACAGGGTCAGCGAGACCACCTTGAAGCGGGCGTCCCATCGGTGCAGCGGCGATTCCAGGTGAGCGTATTTGTCTATCTCGGGCAGGTGCATGCGGAACCTCTACGCGGTCACTGGTCAGCCCACTCCAGATCTCACCACGAAGGGCACGAAGGACACGAAGAACGGCTGAAACTACCACAACAACGACGAAGAAGAAGAAAAACACGGAGACACGGAGAGCACGGAGGACGGCGTCAAAGAAGAACGACCATACGAGCCTTGATCCCCTTTTCCGTTCTTCGTGACCCCGCCGGAGGCGGGTAAACTTCGTGCTTCGTGGTTATTCCCCTCCGTCAGCATCGTCGGTCAGGTGCCGACGCAGATCGGCCCTGAACTTCAGGCACATCAGGAACGCGGCCAACCCGAATACAAACCCGAGCCCGGCGAGTACGCGCGTCCAGGGCACCGGTTCGGCCTCGGAGGGCTCGGGGTCCGGCTGCGGGGACGCTTCGCCTTCATCTTCGCGGTTCGCCGCATCGCGTGCAACGGGGGCGGTTCGTTCGGGCGTGGCGCCTTCAACGCTGAAAGTGGTCTCGAGCCGATGGCCCATGCTGCCGGTGAAAACGGCCGACCACCGTCCCGGCGGGCCGTCGGGTTGGATGGTCAGTTCGCCCCGCTCGTCGGTCTCCCCCTCCGTAAACAGGTCGCCGTTGGGCCGGCGGACCTCAACCTTCACGCCGCGCGCCGGCTTACCGTCCGGGAAAACGGCCTGCAGCCGGACGGTGCCGTCCTCCCGCACCCGCGCAACGGCCAGCATCTTGTGGGCCAGAGCATCGGGGGCCAGAACCAGCACGGCAAGAACGGCCAGCCCGATGGGGGTCACTCTTTGGGTCATTCTACTCATGGACATCCTCCAGCATGGCGGGGTCCACTTTGTGAATCAAGGCCGCGGCGAAGCCCGTCACGATCCCCTCGACGACGGCCACCGGCTGGTGAGCCACGACGGCCGTCAGCGCGCCGCCGCGGAAATACTCCCCCGCCGTCAGAAGCAGCCCGGCCAGCAGGGCGGCGGCCAGTTCCACTGCCAGCCATGCGGCGAGAAAACCGAACACCCACGCCCGTCCCCGGAACCGCACCGCCCCGCCCGCCCGGTAAACGCCCCACGCCGCGTACGCCGGCAGGCCCATCATCAGCGCGTTCGCCCCGATGGTGGTGATGCCGCCGTGCTGGAACAACAGCGCCTGCAACACCACGCCGAAAAGGATGGGCAGGAACGCCCAGGGGCCCACTATGATGCCCACCAGGCCGATCAGCACCAGGTGCACCGAGGTGGGCCCGATGGGCACGTGCACGAGGGAAGCGACGAAGAAGAACGCCGTGCACAGGGCGACGCGCGGGATGCGTTCGGCGTCGAGCCGCCACAGCAGTCCACCGGCCGCGCCGGCCGCCGCCAGCCCGGTCCCCACCAGCACTCCGGTGGTCAGTACGCCGTCGCTGATGTGCATGTCGCTCGCTCCGCGCGGCGTCAGGGTCGGACACTGAACTCCTCTTCGACGTGGACCCACAGTCCGCCGCGAAGCACGCGCGGAAGCTGCTCGCCCTCGGCTTCCAGCGTCCCCGATTCCGTCGAGGCGCAGACGATCCACCACCCCGGCTCGTCCAGGGTGCAGGTCACGTAGCCGTTGGCGTCCGTGCGCGCGGTGCGGGTGATCATCGGCACGTCCTCCATGCCGAACTGGTCGCGGGGCAGGTCCTCTTCCCCTACGTAGAAAGCGTTCATCTGCTCTATCTCCACGTGCGCGTCCGCCAGGGGCTCACCGTCCAGCAGAAGCCGCCCTTTGAACACGAAGCCGGGCTCCAGCCCGTAAGGACGAGTGAGGGGCACGATCTCGATGGGCAGTCCGACCGGCCTGTCCCAGCCCTTTTCCACCATCACGTGGAGGCATTGTTTGACGTAGTCCTGGACGAACTCACCCTCCTCCTCGACGAGGATGGGCGGAGCGGCGACGACGATCCACGCGTCGCCGAGCTGCTCGGGGACGTGGGAGAAGGTGAAGGTGGAGCGCATCTCACCGGTCGCCGGGTCCTCCCGCTTCACCGGGGTGACCGTCAGGTCCTGCCTCTCACCATCCGGCAGGGCGGCGAAGGCCTCAGGCTCGGCTGTGTCGAAGATTATCTTCTCATAGGGATGGCCCCAGAAGCATTCCCATTGGACTTCCCGGCCCAACTGACCGTAGCCGTTGGGGCTGTCCGGCCAGTAGGTGTAGAAATGGGCGGAAGCCGTGGCCGCCGCCAGAGCCAGCACGATGACCGCCGTGGTGAACAGGCCGCGTCCGCGCATGCGATTCCTCCGAATGAATAGTCGTGTCTTCGCTGCTCAATGTGTAGCACGAATCGGAGGATCGTGCAACTGGAAGCGGTCCGGATGGGGTAAGCGGGAACGGTGGGCGGACGGGTTCCGCAGCCCGTCGGGCAGGAGATGCCGAAGGCTTGAGACCGCGATGCCGCCGGGCGCCGAAGTGTCGCGGTCCGAGCGAGGGACCCGTAGTGAGTGTGCAGCGGTTTCCCGAGCGACCCCTGAACCGGTCGACTGCGAACGCGGTTTCCATCCCCAGGAGAGTTTTCGTGGGGAGTTCATCCCGCCTGGCGTCGGTCCTGCCTGCCGGCCGGGCGCGGGGGTTCCAGCAGTTCCACCCCCGCGTCGGTGCGGTAAATGAATCCCACGCGTTCTGTCTCCGCCGCGGTCGGCTCCGCGTCTTCCGCGTTCTCGACCACCTCGATGTGGTGGGAGTTGAGCGTGCGGAGGACGCTCGCGCGCAGGGCGTCGAGGCACTCGAGCATCTCGCGGCGCATACGGCCGGCCGCCTGGCCGGTCACCTGCGTTTCGGCGAAGCGCGACCGCCACGCGTCGATCTGCCAGACGAGGCCGAACAGCGGCCGGACGGGCTCAATCTCGGCGGTCCGCCGGTCCCGCTCGGCAGGGGCGGGTTCCCGTTCGTCGGCCGCGGTCTTCGGTTTCTGCGGCCCGCGGTAGCGATGGACGGCCTCCTGCAGGGCGCCGAGGATGCCGGTCATCAGGGGCACGTCCTCGTCGGCGTCGGCCAGATCTTCGAGCGCCCGGATGTGCCGCCGCACGGTGGGAAGCGACTCCTCTTCCGTTTTGTCTTGCGGTTCCATAGTTTGCGGCTCTGGTTCGGGAGTCTCGGCCTGCGGTTCTGATATAGCCGGGCCGGTCAACAGGGCGGGCGTGGTCGGCTCGGGTTCTTCGGCTTCGTCGGTTTGGCCTCCGGCCAGCGTTACGGGTTTATCCTGCCGGAAGGATGCGGCGGCGTACTTGATAAACTGCCTCAGGATGCGCTCGTCGAAGACGCCGGGCATCTCCGAGGCCATGGTGTTGAGGGCGCAGTATCGGTCCATGGCGCCGCCGTATGGGCGATGGCTGGTGAGGGCGTCGAAGACGTCGGCGACCCTCGTGGCCCGGGCGAAGGAGTTGATGGAGGCCCCCGCGCGCCCCTCCGGGTAACCACCGCCCTCGGCGTTCTCGTGGTGCTGCACTATGACGCGCTGGGCCAGCATCTGCCGCCGCAGGAACGGCCGGGCTATCTCCACGCCGTCGCCGGGGTGGCGGGTGACTTTGGCGAACTCCCCCCGGGTCAGGCGGGCCGGTTTGTGCAGAATGTCGTCCGGAACCATGACCTTGCCCAGATCGTGCAGGGCGCCGCCGAGGGTGATCTCCGTCAGCACGTCCGGGTCCTCGACGCCGAGAACCGTGTGAGAGAAGCCGCCCAGCAGGGCGCAGACGTTGGCCGAATGGAAATGGGTATAGTAGTTCAGCGGCGCCGAGTCCAGCATGTGTGCCACGGGCCGGTTTCCCGTCGTCAGTACGCGCACGATCGCGCGCACGGTGCGCTCGAGCTGCCCGTAGAGCCCCGGCGAGTCGGGGTCCGCCATCAGCTTCTCCAGCGCCCGCCCCGTCAGCAGGTAGGCCCACTGGGCGAGCTGGTCCTCAGGCAGTTCGTCTTGCTCGAGTATGTCTTCGAGGTGCTCTTCCACGTAGTCGAGGCAGTCATCCCGATGATGGGCCTCGACGTAGAAGCGCTCGATTCCGTTTTCCTCCAGCTTCCGCCACGTGTTCATGTACACCGGTTCGCCGGCCGGCCGGAACAGCGTGAAGCCGCCGTCCAGTTCATCGCGGACGTACAGATCGAACGGGGGAAATGTGGCGGGCTGGAGGACCCGGGGGTGGATCCCCAGCGAGTGCGCGTTGTCGTCCGGCAACTCGCGGTTCATGCCGCAAGGCTTTCATGACCCAGGAATGTGACGGCCCGGGGGTCGGGAGCGACCCCGGGCGGACACTGGCTCCAGATTATTATCGGCATACGGGAAGGCCTCCTGCAAATCTCCACGTCCGCGGGCCGCCAGGAGGCCGTCCGACGCGTGCTGACGCCCGAACGGCCCGGCAGTTTTTTCCCGAGACCGGACAGCTTTTCCGTCCGGGGCCCCTGAAGCCAAGGCGGATTTCCCCGCTCGCGGGCCCCTGGGACGCTGGTTCCGGGGCCGCCCGAGCGGCATGTGCCGTCCGGGCGGTCTTACTTCCATGCAGCTTACATGCCACGGGCTGAACGTCCGGAGCGCCCAATCTGCTACAATGTGTTGCACTCCCTGCGGCAGCCCGGGGGGCCGGGCGTGATGCCGGCAGTCCGTTGCATCCGACGGCGCAGGTATGGCCTTTGCACGGGGGGACGAAACGAGCTACGTCGAACCGGCGTGCATCCCCGCGAGGAGGCAACATGAGCGATCTGGAGAAGGCCCGGACCGAGGCGGAGTCCCTGTATGCCGACGGAAAACTCGAGGAGGCCTTGCGGAAGTACCGGTCACTGTTGCTGAAGCACCCCGGGGATGCGGGACTGCTCAACGATGCCGGGACGGTCTGTTACGCACTGGGCCGAGTGGAGGAGAGCGTCGATTTCTACCGGCGGGCTCTGGCGCTGGACGAGGACAACGCCGACGTGCTGAACAACCTGCGCTCGTTGCAGGAGGACGGCCGGCTTCCGGAAGACCTGCGGGAGGCCATAGCCGACGACCGGCACCGCCGCGGACCCGAGCCGGGACTTCGCTACCTCCACCCGCAGGAGCCTACCGCCGGAATCGAGCACACGCGGCGGGCGAGGATATTCACCGACCCTCGCTGCAACGTACGGTGCCGGTTCTGCTATTACGTCAACAGCCACGCCGAGGCGTGGCCGACCCGGCTGATCGAACGGCAGATTGACTTCGCCGCGGAGGCCGGCATGCGGGAGATCGACTTCTCGGGCGGCGAGTCCTCGATGCGCCGGGACTTCGTAGATCTGGTGGCCTACGCCCGGCAGTACGGTTTCCGCAGCATCTGCACGCTGACCAACGGCTGGCGTTTTGCCGACGGCGACTTCATGCGGGCGGCGGTGGACGCCGGGCTCACCGAGATCCTCTTTTCCGTGCACGGCTACAGCAGGGAGAACCACGACTGGCTCACGCAGGTCGATGGCTCCTACGACAGGATTCTGCGGGCCATCGAGCTGGCGCACGAGCATGGGTTGACCGTCCGCACCAACACCACGGTCACCCGGGAGAACCACACCCGTCTGGAGGACATCGCCGAGACCATCCGCGAGAAGGTCGCGCCGTGCCAGTCCAACTTCATACTGTTCAACGAGTTCAGCGAGGCGGGGCAGATAGCCGACCGCTTCTCGGTGCGTTACTCGGAGGCCTGCCCGCACGTCAAGCGGGCGGTGGACGTGCTGGAGGGAGTCGTGCCATACGTCAACGTCCGCTACGTGCCGTTCTGCTTCATGGACGGCTACGAGCGACACGTCTGCGCCTATTCGCAGAAGATCTTCGACCCGTTCGAGTGGTCTCAGCGCATGCTGGCGCTCTGCCGTCGGGACTTTATCGAGAAGCCGATGCGCTACTATCGGCACCTCCTGTCGGTGGTTGAGCGCTATGCCCAGAGCGTTCGCCTCGACCCTGCCTCCATCCCCGACCGGATGGCCGACGATGCTTTCATCGCCCGAAACCGGGACAATTACGTCAAGCGCGAGTCCTGCCGGAACTGCCGCTACTACTATATCTGCGACGGCGTGGAGCGGGCCTACTCGGAGCACATCGGCCTGGCCGAACTGCAGCCCCGGCCCGGCGAGAAGCTGACGAACCCGCTGGAATTCCGTGAGGATTTCTACGACGGATACGAGCGGTATCTGCCGAGCGCGGCTGCAGCCGAGACAAGGCCGGTCACCAGGAACAGGGCCGCAACACCCGCGTCGGGCCCCACCATCTCCGTCATCATCCCCACCTACAACCGCAGTGCTATACTGGCCGAATGCCTCGGGGCGCTGGCGCAGCAGCGCATGGATGCGAAGCAGTTCGAGGTCATCATCGTGGACGACGGGGGCGCCGACGGCTCCGAGAGGGCGGCGGCCGGGTTCGGGGATGAACTGTCGGTCCGCTACCTGCGGCAAGAGCACGCCGGCCCCGCCGCGGCGCGGAATCTGGGCGTCCGGGAGGCGCGCGGGGAGGTGGTAGTCATCATCAACGACGACGCGATCGTCCGCCCCGATTTCCTCCGCCGTCATGGCGAGCTGCACGAGGTCTTCGGCGGCAACGACAGGATGGTGGTGGTGGGCAATCGGCGCTTTGCCCCCGCAGACGCGTGGCGGGTGATGAACTTCCTCTTCGAGAACGTGCCGCTCTACACTCCTCTGCAGACGAAAGAGCGCGGCTTCTGCAACTACAAGCACTTCATCACGTTCAACCTGAGCGCCCGGCGCCGTGCCTTCTTCCGATACGGGTTCTTCGACGAGAGCTTCCCGACGCCGCTGGTGGAGGACATCGAGTTGGGTTGGCGGTGGGAGATGAACGGGGCGCGCCTGCTGTTCGAATCCGACATCCTTGCGTATCACCGGCACGACATGTCCGTGGACGGATGGGACAGTCACATCACCCGTCTCTACACCAACAAGCTCATCATGTTCGAGAAACATCCGGAGTCGAGGCCGGGCAACTACTTCATGAACATCGACGAGGAGCAGATGCGGGCGTTCGTCGCACGGAGCCGCGAGTACATGGAACGCTTCAGGGCGGAACTGGCCGCCGTGGAGAACCGCGACGTGCGTGAGCTAACCGGCGCGGAGTTCCTTGGCCGCCGACTCGGCGGGCCGGAAGACTTCCTGGGGGTCGTTCGCGAGATGGCCCCGCATTACAAACGCTACCGGTCCTTTGCCCACTACCTGGAAGGCGCAAGGGCGCCGGCGGAGAGGGCCGGCTGACCCCGCCCCGCGGGCGAGAAAGGGGATGCGACGTGGAAACAATGAGAAGCAGACGCGCCGAGGCGGAGCGGCGTTATGCCCGCGGCGATCTGACGGGGACGTTACGCGTGCTTTGCAGCCTGTTGGCCGACCAGCCGGACGACGCGGAAACCTGGAGCGATCTGGCGGCGGTGTACTTCGACCTCGGCGCCAACGAGTGCAGCCGGAAATGCTGCGTCTCCGCGCTGGCGCTGGACCCCGACTACGAGCCGGCCCGGCAGAACCTGCGGCTGTTGTGCCAGGCGCAGGGCCGGAACCCGCGGGCGCTGGTCGAGCGGGCCTCCGCGCTGGGTCGCGACCGGTCGGCCCTGCGGGCGGCGGCCGTCGAGGTGCTGTTCCGTGAGGGATGCTTTGAAGGAGCGGCCCGGCTTGCCGACCGATGGACCGAAGAGGCGCCCAACTGCGGCCGGGCGTGGAACGACGCCGCCGTCATCGCGCACCGGCTGGGCCGGCACGAGCGCGCCGTCGCGTGCATCCGCGAGGCCGCCCGCCTGGCCCCGGACGACCCGCGGGTCGCCGGCAACCGCAACCTGATCGATTCGGGAACGCCTTCAGGAACTCGCGCGGGAGCTAAGCGTGCTTGAGGTCAAGCCGAGGCCTAACATCGTCATCTTCATGGCCGACACCCTCCGGGCCGACCGGCTGGGATGCTATGGATACGAGGCCCATCCCACCTCCCCGGCCATAGACGCCGCGGCCCGGGACGGCCTGATGTTCGAGCGGGCCTTCGCGGCCGCCCCGTGGACGCTGCCCTCGCACGGATCGCTGTTCACCGGGCTGTCTCCGTCGAAGCACGGGGCCACCGACGTTACCCTGCAACTGGACGAACGCCATACGACCCTTGCCTCGCGGCTGGCGGGGCTCGGCTATCGGACCGTCGCCTTCACGCCCCACAACGCGTGGCTGTCCCAATCGACCGGACTGATGCGCGGCTTCCAGACGCACCTCGGTCCGAAGCACCGCGTGGCCTGCGACCGGGCGGAGTCGGCCGCCGACGCCAACTCCCCCCGCCGACGAGCCCTCGGGTTCGAGGGGTCTCAGATAGCGCAGTTCGCCGAGCACGTGCTGGCCGGCGCGGCCGACGACGAGCGGCCGCTGTTCCTGTTCCTGCACAGCATGGTCAACCATGAGCCCTATCGCCCGGCCGCGCAGAGCTGGGCGAAGGCGGGGGTCGGGCGCCCGGACGACGACCTCCTCGGCTACCTGCAGGACGAGTTCAAGGCCTACAGGGCAAACCCCCACACCGTCACGCCCGGGCACGCGGCGGCGCTGTCGCGCATATACGATGCCTGCGTGGCCACGGTGGACGAGGTTTTCCGGCAGGTTACCCGGGCGGTCGAACGTCACCTCGGATGGGACAGCACCATTCTGGTTTTCACCTCCGACCACGGCCAGAATCTGGGCGAGCACGGCATGTTCTCCCACTGGCTCTGCCTGTTCGACACGCTGCTGCA
Source organism: Candidatus Brocadiia bacterium (assembly GCA_046483385.1). Lineage (GTDB taxonomy): Bacteria > Planctomycetota > Brocadiia > SM23-32 > SM23-32 > B1Sed10-231. The sequence continues at coordinate 13,847 of JAWODG010000200.1, forward strand.
CGTTCCCCTCATCATCTTCCCCCGGTGGCGGGAAGTACCCGCCCGGGTGTCGCGGCCCGTCCCCCAGAAGGGGTTGTTCCGGACGCTGCTCCGGCTCGCCGGTGATGCACATGTGGAGGACGGGGGACTGTTGGAGATGGCGGCCGGCCGGGCGCCGTTTCCGGACTGCGTGACGGCGGAGCACGACGACCCGGTCACGACGCTCAAACAGATACGGACCTACAACCCCGGCTACCATAAGCCGGAGCTGGAGGCGGCCAAGAAAGCCGTCCGGACCGAACGCTATAAATACGTCCTCCACGCAACGGGCACGGAGTACCTGTACGACCTCGAATCGGACCCGGCGGAGCAGCACAACGTGCTGCGGCAGAATCGCAAGGGGGCGGACGGACTGCGGGAACGTCTGCTGACGGAGTTGGGTGGCTTCCGCGAGCGCGCTGAGCCGGCGGACGCGGAGGAGACTCTCGACGAGGGCGTTCTGGCCAATCTGAGAGCGCTCGGATACTGCTGAGTAAAAAGACAGCCCACGACGACAGGCGGGAGACGACACAGATGTCCGGAGAGCCAGTAATATCGGTGATTGTTCCGGTTCACAGCCGGTTCACGGTGCTGGACCGCTGCCTGGACGCCCTCTATGGCCAGAGCATGGAGGGCGACCGTTACGAGGTGATACTGGTCGCCAACGGCGTGGCGGAGCTGGACCGGCCCGAGATGGAATCGGTCGTCGACCGATGGAAGAAGGTGTTCGGGGAGCGGCTGAAGATAGTCGACCTGCCCGAAGCCTCGATCCCGCGGGCGCGGAACGCCGGCGTGCGGGCCGCCACCGGGCGCCTCATCCTCCAGATGAACGAGGACACCATCCTGACGCGCAGGGCGCTGGAGCAGCACCTCCGGACACACGAGATACTGAGCTTCAGTCCTCGCTGCGTGCTCGTGGGCGGGCGTCGCTTCCCCGAGAGCCACCGGGACAGCCTGTTCAATAACCTCTACGAGCGGATCCCGCTCTACACGCCTCTGCACGAGCCGCACCCCATCGTGCAGGCCCCTCCGCGCTGGTTCGTCACCTGCAACCTGAGCTGCCCCCGGGAGTCCTACGAGCAATTCGGCCTGTTCGACCCGACTTACGACTGGGGCAGCGACACCGAACTGGGCCTGAGGTGGGCCCGGCAGGCCGACCTCAACCTCTACGTCAGCACCCGCATAGTCAGCTATCACCTGCACGAACTCAGCTTCGACGCCTGGAAGAGGAACTGCATCCGTCGCGCCCGTTACTCGGTACGGATGGACTGCGGACTCTGGCCGGAGGAACTGCCCCCCACCGGGCGGGCGGACGTCGAGCGGCAACTCGGCGCACTGCGGCTGGACACGGACGCCTTCGAATCGGAGATTCGGCGCGTTGAACGGGAGTTCACCGGGCCGGATGAGTTCGGTCCCGTCGGCTTCCTGGGCCGCCGGTTCAGTGACTTCACCGAGTTCTGCAGGGGCGCGCGCTCCTCCATCATGCAGTTCAAGAACTACCTGCAGCTGACCGAGGTGCGACGGCTCATGCACGGCAAAGCCGAGGGCGCGGCTCTGGCCGGGAGTGCGCCCACATCCGACGGAGCGAGCCAACATGGCTGAAAGCCCGAAAGTCACCGTCCTGACCCCCACCTACAACCGCCCCGATTACCTCCCGGAGGCCGTCCGTAGCGTGGTGAACCAGGAGTTCACCGACTGGGAGATGCTGGTCATCAACGACGGAGGCGTCGACGTGGGCGACGTGGTAGCCCGGGTGGGCGACGAGCGCGTCCGTTACCACAACCGGCCGCAGAACCGCGGCAAGGCGGCGTGCCTGAACTTCGGGCTGGAGCGCGCCCGCGGCGAGTACATAGCCTATCTGGACGACGACGATATCTGGTACCCCAACCACCTCGAGACGCTGGCGGCCGCCCTGGATGCCGATCCCGGAATCGGAGCCGCCTACAGCGATCTCTACAAGACCATCGTGCTGCCCGGAGAGGACGGCCGTCGCTACCCGGTGGAGAAACGTGTGGACGTCTGCCGGGACTTCAACCGCATGTTCATGTTCCACTTCAACCACACGCTCCACGTTAGCCTGATGCACAGGAAGGGCCTGGCACTGCGCGCGGGCGGCTACAACGAGGACGTGCGCGTGCTCATCGACTGGAACATCACTCGCAAGCTCTGCTTCCTCTGCGACTTCCGGCACGTGCAGGTGGTCACCGGCGAGTACTACATGCCGCTGAAGGACTCGGACCGCATCTCTGACGTCCAGCGGCGGGACGAGGAACGCTACAGGCAGAACCTGAGGCTCATCCGCGGCGACCTGCCCCCGGAGCCGTGGCCGAAGGTGGAGAAGGTGGCCGTCGTCCTCCCCGTGGGGCAGTGGAACGAGCCCGCCCTCGACGTGGTGCGCTACCTGCTGGATAAGCTGGACTATCCGTGCCGGATCGTGCTGGTGAACCGCGATGCATCCCGTGACGCGACCGATTGCCGGAGAGCGCTGGGCGAGTTGGCCGAGCCGGGCCATATCCAGGTCGTCGATGCCCCGCCCGGTGCGGACCTTCATCGCTCCTACCTGGCGGGCGCGCGTGCCGTGGACTCGGATTACTGCTACCTGCCGTCCCTCGAGGTCAACCGGGGCAAGGAGCTTCGGCTGATAGAAGGGCTCTGCTTCCTGCGCGAGCGCGGCTGCCCGGGGCTCCGGTGGGAGTACGACGGAGACGCCGGGCGCCCGTACGACGTGCTGCTGCGCCGCTCCGCGCTGTTGGATGGCGACGGGGGGCCGGGGGATTGGTGCGGCGTGCGGGCCGTGCCGCGGGACTGGATCCCGAAGGCGCTCGAGGTGGACTACCTGCTGTACTTCGCGCGGCGGTGCGAGGACGAGGGGGACTTCCGCACGGCTCACGCCCTGCTGCAGCGCGCGTCCGGAGCGCGAGCGGGGGGCACCGGCACTCCCTACATGGTGCAACGGTTGGCCCGGGTCGCGTTCACGCTGGGCGACTATGGTCCCGCCGAGAAGTTGTGTCGTGAACTGATTGAGTCCGGCTACGGCGCGGAGAACTGGGTGAGGCTGGGGCAAATATGCCAGCGGCGCGGGGACTGGCGGGAGGCGGCCGACGCCTACCGCAACGGGCTCCGCATGATCGGACTGCCGGATGAGGCGCTTGAGGGCCCGCCGTTTCCGCTCGCCGGCGAGGGCGAGTTTAGCGCGTTCCGCGCGATGCTGGGGCTGGGAGAGTGCCGGCTCGAACTGGGCGAACTCGCTCAGGCGGCGCGGGCGCTGCGGAAGGCGTCACGGCTCCGAGCCAACGACCCCCGGCCGTGGCTCTCCTTCGGACGGCTCTTCCTGGAGGCGGATGATCTGGACAGCGCCGATCAGGCCTTCCAGCAGGCCCTCTCGCTGGGTGGTGAGGAGGTCGCAACGGAGGTGCTGACCGGTCGGGCTCAGGTCTGTGAGCGCCGCGGAATGACCGACCAGGCCCACCGCCTGTGGCGTCGGGCGCTCGAGGCCCGGCCGGACGATAGCCAGGTTCTCGCGGGTGTCATCCGGACGGCGGAGGCCGCTGAGGACAGGGAAGCGCTGGCCGCAGCCTACCGGCGGTTCCTGGAATACCGGCCCGGCCATGTGCCGGCGCTGGTGGCGCTGGCGGAGCTCTGCCTGAAACTGGGGCGAGCCGAAGATGCGGCCGAACTGGCTCAGAAGGCAACCGCCCTGGCCCCGGAGGATGAGAGGGCCAGAGCGGTCGGTGAGCGGGCGCGCGCGGCCGTCAACTGAGGGGCCGACGGCGCGCGGTCTGCACGGGATCCGCTACGCGTCGAAGGTGGCCGGCGTCCTCTCGGGCTCCGGTTCCTGGTTGGTCGTGCTCTGGCCGGCGTCCACCTTCTCGACCACCTGCTCCCAGGCCCCGTGCAGTTCCTGCAGGATGTCAATGCACTGCTGAATCTTCGTCTCGGACCGCTCGATGTTGGCCTCGTTCAGGGTGTGATAGACGAAGTTGTAGAGCGCCCGGAGGTCGTTGGCCATGTCCGGCGCGGCGTCCATGTTGAGCGAGTTGTTCAGCTCCGAGACGATGTCCTGCGCCTTGCCGATGTAAACCCCCTTCAGGGCGTAGTCGCCCTCTTCGAGCTTTTCCCTGGCCACGTTCAGGAACTTGATGGCCCCTTCGTACAGCATCACGATGAGCTTGCCGCGCTGCTGGGTGGTCACCGCGTTCTGCTCGTAGCGTTTGGAAGCGTCCATTGGCCGCACTCCTCTAAGAGAGACTCAGAGCTTCAATCTTCTTTTTGCCATCCCATGGTTCCGGCGATTGACTGGGCCCAGTTCTGCTGGCCCTGCAGTTCCATAAGCAGTTGCTCCAGCCGGGCGTACTTGCGCGTGAGCCGTTCCCGGAGGTCCTCCAGGCGCTCCTGCTCCTTTTCGATGCGATCGTCGATCTGCGCCACGATGCTCTCGTAGCTCTCGTCGATGTTGTGCAGAATACCCTCGGTGGGATCCAGCACGTCATCGACCAGTTGGGATATCTGCCCGGCTATGCCCTGCTTGACCCTGACCGTACCGGTCTGCGTGCCCGAGACACCATCCCAGGACGTCCTGATCCACAGGTCGTCCTCGGGGGTGTCGTCGGCGCCGATCAGGTAGGGGTCGGACACCGTGGCGTCGCGGAAGGTTGACTCCGAAGCCAGTTTGATGCGTCCCCCCGTCAGGTTTCCGCTCGCGTCGAAGTCGGCCTCCACGTCGTACGTGCCGGGGCTGGTCGTGTCCTCCCGCGCCTGGTAGAACGTCAGGTAATCGCTGCTGGACTCCCCCTGGAAGCTGGCCGAGAGCAACTCGATGACGGCATCGAAGTCCGCCGCCAGCGCCGCGTCAAGTTCCTGATCGTCAACGCTCAGCGTTCCCAGGGCGCTCTCATCGTCCGTCTTGCCCAGGGTCTCGATGCCGACCTGCCCCAGGTGCGTGTAGGTGTCGGTGCCGTCCTGGAAGCCGGGGACCAGGTTGATGATGATGCTGCGCAGCTTCTGGTCGATCAGCTCGGCGGCGTAGTTGCCCAGCAGGACGCCCGCTTCTTCGGAGTCGGCATTGTAGTCGGTCTTCTGGTTGATGAAGCTCTTGACCGCGTTGTAGGCCTCCACGAAGGCGTTGATCTTCTCCTTCACCCCTTCGTGGTCCTCGTTGATTGACACGGTCACCGGCGTGCCGCCGGTGGTGCCCTTCAGGCTGAGGGTGACGCCGGGCACGACGTCGTTGACCACGTTCGTCTGCCGTTCCAGCCAGCTTCCCGCCGGATAGCCGTCCACGCGGAACTGCGCGTTCTGGGCGGCCTGGTTCTCGGTGAAGTCCGTGTCTTCAAAGGTGAAGCGGCGGCCGCCCTCCAGTTGCGTGACGTATCCGTCGGAGGCGTAGTCGTTGGTGAGGTTCGTCTCGAAGGTCAGGGTGTTCGTGTCCGTGTCGATCTCGGATATCGTCAGTTCTTCATAGGACGCTCCGTCGGCCACGATGACGCTGGCGCCGACGTAGAACTCCGAGGCGTCGTCTACCGTGAGTTCGCTCGCGCCGGCGCTCGCCGCATTGGCGATGCCGCTCCCCAATCCCCGGGCCCCGGCGTAGGCGTTCTGGGCCACGGTGAAGTTGTCGGCAAGCGTCCCGCGCAGGTTGAGCGTGTTCGTGCTGATGGAGTCGACGATGTGGTGTTCGGCGCTGCTGTCGTCGTCATCCACCAGAATCGCCTGGTACTGGTGGAAGGACGTGGCGTCGTCCACGGTCACTGAGGAGGCGCCCGCGGAGGCATCGGCCGTCAGCGTGCCCCATTCGCCGGACAGGGTGGTGCCGCCGGCGTCGATGGCGATGGTATAGTCGGCGCCGGTGTCGTTGCCGCGCAGCACCAGGTGGTGGGATGTGCCCCCGCCGCCACCGTCGTCCAGTATGGATGCGGTCACACCCGGGTTGCCCGAATCGCTGTTTATCAGGTCGACCAGACCCTCAAGCGTGGTGCCGGTGGGAACATGGACCGTCACGGTGTCGCCGGCGTATGTGTAGACGAACTGCTGGGAGGCGCCGCTGTTGTTGACCACGGTCGTGGAGTCGTCCACGCCCGAGTGTATCTCGACTTCAGCGTCGGCGAGCTGATTGATCTCGAGGGAGTAGTTGCCGGGTGTGGCGCTGCCGGAGGCGCTGGCCTCAACCACCGACTCGCTGCTGCTCTGGGTGGTGTAGGAGCGCAGTTCCGTGGGCGTGTCCATGTCGCCGGCGGCGGACTGCAGGTCTTGCAGTTTGGCGGTCAGGCCGTCGAACGCGGCGAGTTTGTCCTCCCACGAGGACTTCCATTTCTGGATCGGCTTGATCACCTGGGCAGAGCGCGCCTGGATCTGCTGCTCGATGATCAGGTCCCAATCTATGCCGGAGCCAGCCCCGGAGAAGTTGATGGAACCCATGGGGGAAATCCTTTCCTTTGTCGGGAAGCCTTTTCCGCCGTCCTTTCCCGACCCGGACAGCCTCAGAGGGCTTTCAGGGGGCCTCTGGTGCGGTTTTGGGGTCGGTTTCATGACCCGCTAAGTGCCAAAGGCGCAAAGGGAATGCCGCGATCAGCGCACGCCGGGGGCGAGCGGCTCGGGCGGGGAAGAAAACGGCCCCCCTGCCGGAACAGGGAGGCCGCTCTCCGAACAATCGCGAAGGCTCATCCGCCCAGCAGCGTCAGTGCCATCTGCGGGATGGTGTTGGCCTGCACGAGCATGGACACACCGGCTTGAGCCAGAACCTGACCTCTGGTCAGTTCGGCCATCTCCCACGCGACGTCCACGTCGGAGATTTGGGACTCGGCGGCCTGGATGTTCTCGCGTTGGATCTCCAGGTTGCTGATGGTGTTTTCCAGCCTGTTGATCATCGCACCGAAGTGCGCGCGGGCAGTGTCCTTGGCCGTGATGGCCGAGTCGATGCCTGCCGCGTTGAGCGCCGACTGGGCCGACGCCTGCGAGGCGATGCTCAGCGAGTCCAGCCCCAGAGCGCTGCTGGTCATGTTCTGCTGAGTGATTCTGTAGTAGTCCTGGGCCGAGTTGTTGCCCGTCCCGAAGTGGATTTTGATGGTGCCGCTGGCGTTCAGACCGTTGATCTCGTTGAAGCTGGTCGCATTGGCGATGCGGCTGATCTCCTCCCGCATCTGGGTGAACTCGTCGTTCATGATGGCCCGCTGGGCGTCACTGTAGGTGCCCGTCGCGGACTGAAGGGCGAGTTCCTTCATGCGAATCAGCTTCTCGTCGATCACCTGCGAGGCGCCGTCAAAGGTCTGCAGCATCGAAATCGCGTCGTTGGCATTCCGGATGCCCTGGTTCAGGCCGGAGACCTCGGCGCGCATAAGCTCGCGGACGGCCAGGCCCGCCGCGTCGTCGTCCGCGCTGTTGATGCGCAGACCGGACGAGAGGGCGTTGACCGACTCCGACAGGTTCCTGTACGTCGCCGACAGGTTCCGAAAGGCCGTTTGAGCCGCCATGTTATGCTTAATGACGAGGCCCATAGCAAAGTCCTCCAAAAAAGCATCAACGAAGAGCCGCAAAGTCCCGCGGCGGCCGTTACGACGGGGCCGCCGCACCAAAGGAGGTTCCAGCTCGAGCTTCCTCTACTTACATTTTCGGAGGAACCGCGAGAGACTTTAGGCTTTTCCGCGGGAATCCTGTCGGTGGCCGGGCTGCCGCCCCGGGCGGGAGGGCTCTCGGGGGGGCGTGAGACGGGCTCGACGGCGGTCCGTCCCAGTTTGTCCTGGGGCGATCTGCTGCGCGGTGCAGGACGGTCGCTAAAGCGGCCTACTACGAACCTGCCCGGGGGCGATATGGCCGGCGGGCAGAGCGAGGCGCGGCTCTCGAGGGGTGAAGGGAGGAACGATACAGAGGAGCCGGGCCGCGGGTCAGTCTCGTGGCTCCAGGTCGTACTTCTTGATCTTCTGCCACAGTGTGGTCCGGTTGATGCCCAGGATGTCGGCCGACTTGGTTTTCTGCCAGTCGTTTTCGTCCAGGACCTTCTGGATGAGCCGCTTCTCCATGCGCTCCAGCGATTCGCACCGCAGGGGCAGGTCGCCGGGCCGCTGCTCAGCGCGTGCGGACGGTGATATAATGAGACTGTCCGCAGCGATAGTGCGGCCCGAGCCCAGGATGACCGCGCGCTCGACGACGTTGCGCAGTTCGCGCACGTTGCCCGGCCAGTGGTACTCCATCAGCCGGTCCATCGCTTCCGGCTCGAAATCGCTGAAGTGCTTGTTACAGTGCTCGGAAAGCTGCCGCAGGAAATGCGCGCTCAGCACCGGAATGTCCTCCGGTCGCTCCCGAAGGGGTGGGATGCGGATGGTGAACACGTCCAGCCGGTAGAACAGGTCGCGGCGGAATTCGCCATCCTCCACCATCTGCCAGAGGTCGCGGTTGGTGGAGGCGATGACCCGGCAGTTGACCTCGATGTTCTCGGTCCCCCCGACGCGCTTGAAGGACTTCTCTTCCAGCACGCGCAGCAGCTTGGCCTGCAGCTTCAGGGGCATCTCCCCGATCTCGTCCAGGAAGATGGCGCCCTGGTGGGCGGCCCCGAAAAGCCCCCTGCGGGAGGTGGTGGCCCCGGTGAAGGCCCCCTTCTCGTGGCCGAACAGTTCGGCCTCCAGCAGGGATTCGCTGACGGCCGCGCAGTTGATGTCCACGAAGTGGGCGTCCTCGGGGTGTTCGGAGAACTCGAAAATGGCCCGTGCGACCAGCTCTTTGCCTGTGCCGCTCTCCCCCTGCACCAGGACGGTGGACTCGTTGGACCGGCTGACCATCCTTATCTGCCGGTATATCTCCTTCAGGGCGTCGCTCACACCCAGGAAGGTCCAGTCGGGGGTGGAGATGCGCACGCCCTCGTCGTCCACGCGGTGCAGTTGGCTGGCGGAGGTATTGGGGCCGATGGCCTGCTCGATGGCCTTCTGGACCTCTCGGGCGCGGAATGGCTTCTCGATGAAGTGGCAGGCGCCCATCTTGGTCGCCCGGACGGCCTTCTCGATGTCGGCGTGCCCGCTGATGACGATGATGGGCATGGCGCTGTTGAGCTTCTGCGCTTTCTCTATCAGGTAGAACCCGTCCCTGTCCGGCATGCGCAGGTCCACCAGCATCACGTCCGGCAGGTACTGCTCCAGCTTGCTAAGGCCTTCGTCGGCCCGGGCTGCCGTGTGCACGTCGTAGTCGAGGTCCTCCAGATAGACCTCGATGCTGCTCCTTATGGACTCTTCGTCGTCAACCAGCAAGACGGTTCGGGGCATGGGGGACTTCCGTTCCGGGCTCCACGAGTGTGCAGAACGCCATAGAGACGGATTCTATGGAAACCGCCCGGGCAAAGTCAATCCGGCTGGAACCTTGCGGCCGGCGGAAAGCGGGAAAAGCCCCTAATGTCCGGGCCGGTATTTCCGAAAAGAAAGATAGGGATGACGTGCACCGCCTCGTGTGGTACGCTTTTGGCGTGATGTTGCCTCGAAGGGAGGCAAGCCAGCGATGATAGAAGAGATAAACGGACCGGCACAGGGCCACCTCGACCGCCTGGCGCGCAGCGGCAAGCCCAAATCGCGCGAGACCGAGGAGGGCCGCGGCGCGGCTGAGAGCGAGGAGTCCGCCGAGGTTGAGGTCTCCAGCGAACTGCGCAGCCTCGTCGAACGCGTCAAGGCTGCCGAAATGTACCGCAAGGACCGGGTTCACCAGGTGCTGGAGAAACTCCAGCGGGGCGAGCTGGTGACCTCGGAGACCGTGCGCGAGGCGGCGGAGCGCATACTGCGAGAGGGCACATGACGGCGGACGCCCGCCCGAAGGGGAAGAAGTTCCTCGGCATCATGTTCGAGTGCTGCCACGTCTATTCCAGGCTCTACCGGAACACCGACGGAGACGCCTACGAGGGCAGGTGCCCGCGCTGCGGCCGGCGGGTGAGGGTGCGCATCGACCCGCAAGGCACCAATCAGCGGTTCTTCAAGGCCTATCCGCGGCGCGTCCCGCGTCGCTTCTGAGATGATGAATCTGCCAACGGCCGTTGGATAATCGAACGTCTCCGCCGTGCCTCCCGACCGAAACCCAAGACGGCCCCGTTTTTTTCACCATCGTTTCTGCGCCGGGTCTGGCGGCGCCGTCCCGCCTTTCTTCCTATCAGGCTCCCACCCATTCCGCGTCCCGCACGTCGTAAACCGTTGGCAGGCATTTTGCTCCGATGGTTTGTCCGTGTTGACCGGGCCACTTCTCCCATGTGTCCGCCGGCTCGTCGTGGTGGACTCGTTGAAACCGGGTTCGGGAGGTAACTAAGGTGAAGCTGCGTTGTGCCAGATCAGCTTCCGCAAACGAGGACGCAGCCCCCATGCGCGACCTGAAGGGAACGGCCGAAGCCCTGTTGGAGGAACTGGGAGAACAAAACCGACGCATCCTCGAGACGGAGAGGAAGGTCCAGGCCACGCGAGCCACGGTCAACGAACTGCGGGGCCGGCTCGCTGACGACGCGACGGGCGCCCGGCTCGTGGAGCGGCTGCACGAGCAGATTGCCGAGCTGGAGAGCGAGTGTGTGGCCGGCTGGCACCGATGCCTCGGCGGCTGGATCGAGCGGCTGAGGGAACTGAACGGCGAACTCGAAAGGCTGGACAATCTGGCGGCGCTGGGAGAACTGTCCGCATCGGTGGCCCACGAGATCCGCAACCCCCTCTGCGGCATACTGCTTTCCTCCGAAGTGCTTCAGACGAAAATGGACGCCGGAGATTCCCGCCACACCGTCCTGCAGAACCTTCACCGCGAGGCGGAGAAGATGGAGAAGGTCGTCTATAACCTCCTGCACTTCGCCCGCAGCTACGAGCCCCGCCCGACCCGCTGCGAGCTGGAGGACGTGGTGCGTGACACCGTGGATGCGGTGCGGACGAATCTGAACAAGAAGGGTATCACCGTCAACGTGCGCCGGCCGGAGGAGGGCTGCGAAGCCGTGGTGGACCCCGATCTGATGCACCAGGTCTTCCGCAACCTGCTTCTGAACGCTGTGGACGCATGCCCGCCGGAGAGCGAACTGACGGTGGAACTGGACCTGTCGCAGGACGGACGCAAGGCCATCGCCGCCTTCAGCGATCCCGGGGAGGGGATCGAGCCGGAGCTTCTGGAACGGATCTTTGATCCGTTCTACACGTCCAAGCACAACGGGGTCGGCCTGGGGCTGTCGGTCACCAAGAAGATAGTTGACGCCCACGGGGGCCGCATCGACGTCTCCAGCACCCCGGGGCAGGGCACGACCTTCACCGTCGTTCTTCCCGGCGAGGCGGCCCAAACCACGGAGAAGGTCGCGGCATGAACCGCAGCATGCTCATAGTGGACGACGAGGAAACCATCCGCTGGGCGCTGCGCGAGCTGTTTATGTCCGACGGGTGGGAGGTCCATTGCGCCGCCGACGGGGACGAGGCGGAATCGCTCATCGCCGAGCGACCCTACGATTTCATGATCACCGACCTGAAGATGCCCGGTGTCTCCGGAGTGGAACTCATTCGCCGCGCCCGGGCGGGTAACTCGGAGATGGGCGTGATGGTGCTGACCGGCTACGCCAGCCTGGAGACGGCGCTGGAGGCCATCCGCTTGCAGGCATGGGACTACGTGACCAAGCCCTGCAAGGTCGCCTACCTGAAAGAACGCATCGACGAGTTCTTTGACGACCGGTCATCCGCCGCCGGCGGAGAGGGCGCAGGAGAGAGACTGTCCGAACCCGACGCGCGGGCTTTCCTGAAAGGCTCGGGCATGGAACTGCTGTCGTTCGAGGCGCTGGAAGGGGACGAGGACAGCCGCCGGGCGCTGACGGCCCTGCGGGAAATGTTCGCCCACGCCGGCATCGAGGCGGAGCGGGCCGGACAACTGGTGCAGGTCTGCGTGGAGACGGTCGCGCTGGCCAACGGACGGGCCGGGCGTGTCCGGGGGCGCGCCGGCCTGCTGCACGGACACGTCGTCGTGGCCATGAATGGCCCGGGGGTCAAGGAGGTGCCCGCCGAGCGGCTGCGCGAGGTGGCCGAAAGCCTGGGGGTGAACGTCCGCCTGCTCGAACGCGGGGGCGCTATCAGCATGGTCCTGTCCGAGGGGATATAGCATGCAGTTCGAACGGTCCTGCCGGAACGGAGTCCTCCTGCTCCGAGTGGCTCAAAGGGCGCTGGTCAGAGCACCCGATTGGGACGGCGTCGCGGGGGATGACGGGGAGGAGGCGAGGATTGTGGCCCTTGATTTGCAGGAAGCAGAGTTCGTGAGCAGCCTCTTCTGGCAGGCGTGCGTGGAGTTGCACGGACGGCTGGCCGCGCAAAGCCGCGAACTGGTGCTGCTCAACCTGGACGAGAGTCAACGCCGGTTGCTCGAACTCATCGAGGGAGCCACGCGGATGCCGGTGCTCGGCAGCAAAGCCGAACTCGACCGCCACGCCGCCCGCGGGCTGCCCCGTGCGCGTTCAGACGAAGGCGTGACCGGCCGCGAGAAGAGGATGTTGTGGGGCTGAGACCCCGAAGCGCTCGTCACTACTCCTGCAATGGCCGCCCGAGAGATGCGTGAAGGTCCCGGCACAGACCTGCCCGGCGAGGAGCCCGAACCCACCCCGGCGGACGAGCCCACCGAGGAGATGGACCTCTCGGATTCCTCCGCCCCGGGGGACGAGAGCCGCGAATCGGATGTGGGCCATCAGGTGAGTGACTCGACTTCCGAGCCCACACCCGCCGCTGAAGACGCAGTGGACGAGGGTGGCCCAACCGATGACGAGGCCCCGTCAAACATCCAGACGGAGGCCCCGTCGGAGGACGAACCCGCCTCCGAAGCCGAGGAGGAAGCAGCCTCGAGTGACGGGAAGGATGCGGAGCCGGAGCCGGTGGCCGATGCGGACGAGCAGCCCGCGGAGGAGGTTGCCGAGTCTGCCGAAGCCGGCGAGGAGGACCTTCTGCCACCCGGGATATCCGCGGTCGAGCTTCCCCTGATCGGCGCGGTTCCTTTGTGGCTGCTGGGCGCCGTCGCAGGGCTGGGCACGCTGGTGTTCTCCTCGCTGTTCCTGCTGGGACTCCGCTCGTGGCGCTCCGCCCCCGCCGCGCCGCCTCCGCCGGCGGCTGTCTCTGAGGAAGGGGAGGAGCCCCTGACCCCGCCCCCGGAGCCGTTACCGGCGGAGAAGCTGGCGGCGATGGACTACGAATCCCTTATCGACGCCGCCCGGGACTGCATGAGCCGGGCCGAATACGCGGCCGCCGCGCAGCTCGCGCGGGAGGCCGCCTCGCGCGAGGAGGAAGGCATCGCGCGCGTGCTGCTGGCGCGGGAGATTCTTGCCCGCGCGCTGACGGAACTGGGTCATTACAAGGAGGCGCTCCGCCTGAGCGAGTCGCTGCGCGCCGTCAGCCGCCCCGGCGACGAGCTGTGGAAGCACGCCCTCATCACCTCCATCACGTGCGTCAATCGGCAGGAGAGGTGGAAGGAACTCTACCGCTATCTGTGCCTGCTGAGGGCCAACAGCGCCCGCTACGGGGACGAGGCCGTGCTGAACCGCTGGCTGGCCTACAACAGGGCCATGGTCCGAGTGCGGCTCTACCTCGAGATGACCGAGGGTGGCCGGCGACTCTACGGGACCCAGCCGCCGCCCCTCGGCCGCGCCCCCTGCAACTGCCGGCCCCTGGCGGAGCACGACATCGTGGTGGTGACGGGAAAATACGGCGACGGCAGCGTCGAGGTTGACTTCAGCGTCGGCGACCTGGACCTCCGCGCGGAAGGCGCCGACCTCGCCGCCGTTCTGCGGGCGCTGGAACAGGAGACCGGGCTGGAGATCCGCCAGGCGCCCCCGGGCGAGCACGTGGTCAGCGCCCGCCTGAAGGCCGTCGCTCCCGAACACGCCCTCGAGATGGTGCTGGGCGCGGTCGGATTCCAGGCCGACGTCAGCGACGGGGTGGCCCGAGTGGGCGAGTTGGACCCGCGTCCGGAGTCGGCCGCCGAAGCCCGCAGGGATGCCCTCTGGAGCGCACAGGAGTTCCTCATCCTCTACCCCGAGTCCGTCAACGTCGCGGAGGCTTACTACGCCCTCGGGCATCTCTACATGCTTGACGGACACACCGCCATGGCGCTGGACCAACTGGAGATCCTGTGCAGCCAGTACCCGCGCTCCTCTTGGGCGGCCCACGCCCACTACGTCGCCGGACGCACCTTCTACGAACAGAAGAACTGGGAGGCGGCCGAGCGGGAACTGTTGCTGCTGACGGACGGATCACCCGGCCATCGGCTGGCCCCCTCCGCCTACCTGTGGGCGGCGCAGAGCCAGGTGAAAATGCAGAAATACGCGGAAGCCGTCGGCTGCTTCCGCCGCGCGCTGGCCCACGAGGCGAACGAACCCATGGAAGTCGAGATACTCTACAACATCGCCTACTGCATGGAGAAGTCCGGCATCTCCCCGCTGGAGGTCGAGGAACGCTACCTGGAACTGCGCACCCGGTTTCCCAGCACACCGTTCGCCCGCCGCGCCGATTATCGACTGGCCCGCATGGCACTGGACGACGGGCGCTACCGCACGGCCGCCGCGCGCTACGAGTTCTTCCTCAGCAACTGGCCCATCGACAGCGAACAGAGCCCCGCCGTGTGCAGGGACCTGGTATTCGCCTACCTGCACGCCGGCGAGCACATCCGCGCGGTGATGCTGGGGGAGGTCATGGCGTCCACCTTCGGCCGCCGGGAGGAGTACTGGCAGGCCCTGCCGGGGTTGCTGGAGGCCTGTCGGCAATGTGCGCTGAACGAGATTGCGGTCGAGATGCTCGACAGGGCTCTGGCCGTTGCGGAGGAGCCGCGCCGCCGGGCCTCACTTATCGTGCAGAAGGCCGGCTTCCTGATGGACATGGACAAATACGAGGCGGCGGGCGCCGCGCTGGCAAGCATCGAAGGGCAGAGCCACGACGGCGCACTGGCCGAACGCGCCGCCCTGTGCAGGGCGCGCCTGGCTCTGGCCCGCGACCCGGCCCGCGGCATCGAGGTGTGCCGCCGGCTGGCGACGGGGGGCGGAACCGAAGAGGTGCGCACCGAGGCGTTGCGCCTGATGGGACGCCACTACCGGCGAGTCGGCCGCTTTGACCGGGCGGCACTCATCTACTCGGGCAAGTGCCCGGTGGAGGAGGAGACGGGCTCATGAAAGGCGTTGGCATGGTTGTTGCGATCGTACCTCTGTTGGTGGGCGCGGCGGTGGCCGCTCCGACAGCCGAGGAGGAAGCCGCCACGGCGGCCGACCGGCCTTACGCCGGTCCCCCGCTGTCGGTCTACCATGAGCCGCTGGAGGACCCCGACGCCGGCCGGCTTTACGAACCGACGGCCCGCCTTCTGGAGGCGGCCCGGAGCATGCCCGACAGGATCGCGCTGCCCGAGCCGCGGCCGGAACCGCTGCCCCCGGTCAAAGAGCAGACGACGTCGGCAGAGCCGGTGGAGATTCCGGAACCGCCCGAGGAGGAGTGGATGCCCGTGGTGGACAGGCCCGTAGTCGAGGAGGCCGAACTGGCCCACATCTACTACATGGCGGAGCGCTATGCTGAGGCCGCGCTGCTTTACGGGCGGCTCCACCAGAAGAATCCGAGCGACCAACACACCGCAATTATGTTGCTGCTGAGCCACCGCAACGCGGGCCACAAGGAGGAAGCCCGGAAGCTGCTCCAGGACCTGCGGGCGGAGGCGTCGTCGGCCGAGTGGACCGAATGGATGGAACAGATGGAAGAGCTGGCACAACCGCTCTCAGGGGGGGCGCAATGAAGACGCTCGCCGAACAACTGATCGCCGCCTACCAACAAGAGAAGCAACTGTATGATCGGGTGCTCGAACTGGTCGACGAGCAGACCCGCATCATGAGCGAGCAGCCCAACCCCCGGCGCGTTCTGGAAATCTGCCGGGAAGTCGAAGACCTGATGGGCGACATCGAGGCCGTCGAGCGGGCCATCCGACCGCTCAAGCAGGAATGGCAGGAAACAAGGAGCGACCCCACGGGCGAACTGGACCGGCTGCTGGCCTCCATCGAGAAGCAGATAGAGCGCATCAGCGAGCGGCAGCAGAACGTGCAGGAAGGCTTGCTTGCCTACGTCGAACGCGAGAAACAGACCATGGACGAGGCCCGCGCCTCGATAAACGCGCGCCGGGCCGGGAATCTCTACCGTGCGGGATGAGGGTGGAACCGACTTGAAGCTGGCGGAGGACAAACTGCAGGCCGGGCCGGAGGAGATCCGGGCGCTCGAAGAGGCGTTCGAGCACTTCAGCCGGCAGACCGCCCAGCTCAAGCAGGCCTATGAGGAACTCAAGGAGCGCGCCGATCAGGTCAACCTCGAACTCGAGCAGGCCAACCGCGAACTCGAGCGGAAAGTGCAGGAGCTGGACGAGGCCTACAACTTCCAGCACAGCATCCTCGAGAGCATCCCCACCGCCGTCGTGGTGACCGACCTGGAGGGCCGCGTGCGCACGTTCAACGCGGCCGCGGAACGGATGTGGGGCGTGCGGCGAGAAGAGGCGCGCGACCGACACTACAAGGAACTCATGGCCCCCCATCACCTCCTGCTGGAGCGGGTGCTGGGCGGCGGGTCGGCGCAGGAGGCAGAGCGCCGGGAACTGGACGGGCCCGAACCGCGCGTCATCTCCAGCACTGCCTGCCTGGTGGAGAACTCCGCCGGCCGCCCCATCGGCGCCGTCCAGCTCGACCGCGACATCACCCGGCTGTGCGACCTTCAGACCGAACTCTACCGGCAGGGCAAGCTGGCCGACCTGGGCAAGATGGCCGCCGGGCTGGCCCACGAGATCCGCAAGCCCCTCAACGGCATAAAGGGCTTCGCCAGCATCCTGCGGCGCAGCCTGGAGGAGGACCAGAAGCACGAGCGATACGTCAATAACATCGTGGGGGCGGCCGACCGACTCAACGGCCTGCTGACCCGCCTGCTGGATTTTGCGCGACCCGACAGCGTCCGCCTGGTGCGCTGCGACCTGAGGGAGGAGGCGGAGCAGATTGCCGAGTTCGTACGGGCCGAACACCCGGACGCCCCGGCCCAGATCGCCGTCGCCGTCCGGGACGACGCCCGCTGGGTGAGCGCCGACCCCGACAAGCTCAAACAGATCCTGCTGAACCTTGTGCAAAATGCCGTGGAGGTCCTGAACGAGGAGGAGGGCGAGGTAACGGTTGCCGCCACGCCCGGCGACGAGGAGGTGTGGGTGGAGGTCCGAGACACCGGGCCCGGCATGGCGCCCGATCAGGTGGAGAAGATTATGGAGCCGTTTTACACGGGCAAGGAGAACGGGACGGGCCTGGGGCTCTGCATCGTCCACCGGATACTGCAACTGCACGGAGCGCGGCTGGAAGTGGACAGTGAGCCGGGTCGCGGCACGGTCATGTCCTTCGGCCTGCCGCCGGCGACTTCGGAGGAGAAATGATCGGGAAAGTCATCGTGGCCGACGATGCTCCCGCCGACCGGGAGCTTATGCAGGAGATGCTGCGCACGCTGGACGGGGACCTGGACATCAGTGTGGCCGGCAACGGCGAGGAAGCGTGCGAACTGCTGGAGCAGGGCGCTTTCGACGCCGTCTTTACGGACCTGAAGATGCCCGGGCGGGACGGGCTGGAGGTACTGAAGAAGGCCCGATCGCTGGACCCTCCCAGCGAAGTGGTCATCGTCACCGGACACGGCGACGTCCCCACGGCCGTGGAGGCCATAAAGCGGGGCGGCTTCGACTACCTGCTAAAACCGGTCACGGTGGACCAGGTCGAAGTGCTGCTGGAGAAGCTGAGCAAGCATCGCCGGCTCATAGAGGAAAACCGTTACCTCCACGCTGAACTGTCCGGCAACGGACGCAGCGAGATCGTGGGAGAGAGCCCATGCCTCAAGGATGTCTGCCGGCGGGCCCTGCACGTGGCCCGCACCGATGCCACCGTGCTGCTGCAGGGGGAGAGCGGCACCGGCAAAGAGCTGGTCTCCCGGCTTATCCATAAGGCCAGCCCGCGCAAGGACGGGCCGTTCATCCGCATCAACTGCGCCTCCCTGTCGGAATCCATTCTCGAGAGCGAGTTGTTCGGCCACGAGAAGGGCGCCTTCACCGGCGCCCACGCCTCCAAACCGGGCCGGTTCGAACTGGCCGACGGCGGGACGCTGCTGCTGGACGAGATAACCGAGACCTCGGAGAAGCTGCAGGCCGAGTTGCTTCGTGTCCTGGAGCAGAAGGAGTTCGAGCGCGTCGGCGGAACCCGCACCGTGCGGGTGGACGTCCGCTTCATCGCGACCACCAACCGGGAGCTGGCTGAAGAGGTGGAGGAGGGCCGGTTCCGGGAGGACCTTTTCTACCACCTCAACGTCGTGCCGCTGGAACTGCCACCGCTCCGGGAGCGCGACGGCGATATCGAAGTGCTGACCACCTACTTCAGCCGACTCTTCGCACGGCGGATGGGCAAGGACTGCCCGGAGGTGCGGGACGAGGTGGTGGAGTCCTTCCGGCGCTACCCCTGGCCGGGCAACGTGCGGGAGCTCGAGAACCTGATACAGCGCATGATCATCATGGACACCGACGGGGTGATCGGCCCTGACGACGTGCCCGAGTACATCAGTACTCCTCGGGCGGCCCCGGACGACGGCCTTCCGTGGGGACCGACGCTGGAGGACGTCGAGCGTCAGGTCATACTCGAAACGCTGCGCCGGACGAAGGGAAATCGAACACAGGCGGCGGAGAAGTTGGATATTTCAACGCGCACCATCCGCAACAAACTAAAGAAATACGAGGAAGAAGGCCACATAGACGAAGAGTTTTCCTGAGGCCGGAAACTTCTTCCGCCCTCTCGACGGACAGGCCGCGGCCCGCGCCGATACATCCTCAAATGCCTTTCTCCCGGCCCTTCGGGGCCGATCGAGCTACTTTGGTATCCTTTTTGCGCCTACCCCATGGGAAGCAGTACGTCGGTATCCCAAGGAGGCACGAACATGGGTCTTCTCAACTGCGACGGGTTGCTCAGGCTGCTGGACGCGGCCCAGTTCAACCACGACGTGGTGGCCAACAACCTGGCGAACCTTAACACCCCCGGATACCGCACGCAGAGGGTGCGGTTCGCGCGGGAGCTGAAGGACCTGCTGGACGAGACCGGGCACCTGCGGCCCGGCAAGGAGATAGAGACCGAACTGTGGCGGCCAATGTTCCGCGATGTCGGGGCGGACGGCAACGACGTGAAGCTGGAACGCGAGATCGTCCAGCTCAACAAGAATGGCATCCGCATGCGGCTTTACCTGGCGGCCGTCAAGTCGCGCGTGCAGCGACTGCGGGCGGCCATTGAGGGGAGGTAAGCGGTGAACAACGAGTCGCTTTTCCGGTCCTTCGACATCTCCGGGTCCGGGCTGCACGCCGAGTGGGTGCGCCTTCAGGTGGTGGCCAACAACGTGGCCAACGCGGAGACCACGCGCACGCCGGAGGGCGGACCCTACCGGCGGCGCCACGTGATGTTCTCCACGCTGCTGGACGGGCTGAACGGCGTGAGCGTCCGGGGCGTCGTCCCCTCCCAGGACCCTCCGCGGCGGGTGTACGAGCCCGGCCACCCGGACGCCGATGGAGAAGGCTTCGTGGCCATGCCCAACGTCAAGGTGCCGATGGAGATGGTTGACCTGCTGACGGCCAGCCGGGCCTACGAGGCCAACCTCATCGCCATGCGCAATTTCAAGCAGATCTGCGAAGAGACCCTCAAGCTGCTCAGGTGACGCCATGGACATATCCCCGGTAACACCAAACGGCCCCCAGAAGCTGCCGCAGCAGGGCAACGGCGCTCAGGACGGGCCGGACTTCAAGGAGTTGATGGACAACTACCTGCAGGAGGTCAACAGCCTGCAGGAGGAGGCGGACAAGGCCGTGCTCGACCTGGCCGCCGGGCGCAAGGACAACCTCCATCAGGTGGTCTCGGCCCTCAACGAGGCCGACCTCAGCTTCCGCCTGATGATGGAGGTGCGCAACAAGCTGATGGACGCCTACAGGGAAATCATGAGAATGCAGGTGTAACGGATGGGATTCTTCCAGGCACTCGGCCAGCAACTGGGCAACTCATGGAGCAAGCTGTCCGTCGGCCACAGGGTCCTGCTCGTTCTTCTCGCTGTCCTCTGTGTGGGTGCGATGGTGGGGTTAGTATCGTGGGCAGGCACTCCTGAATATGAGATCCTGTGCAGCGACCTGAGCGCCAAGGAATGCGCCGAGACGGTTCGCGCGTTGAAGGACCAGGGCGTTCCCGCCCGGATGGCCGAGGGCGGCACCGCCGTGCTGGTGCCGGCCGGCAAGCTGAACGAGGCGCGGATGGTGGCCGCCGAGGAAGGCGTATCCGCCGGGGCGAGCATGGGGTTTGAGTCGTTCCGGGAACCCAAGATCGGCATGACGCCGTTCGCCGAGCGCATCAACTACGTCAACGCCCTCCAGAACGAGCTGGCGACGACCATCACCTCCCTGGAACCGGTGGTCTATGCGCGGGTGCACCTGGTGATGCCCGAACGTGAGTTGTTCGCCCGGGAGAACAAAAAGCCCACCGCTTCGGTGATGGTCGTCACACGGCGCGGCCAGTCCCTGAGCCAGCGCCACGCGATGGCCGCCGCCAACCTGGTGGCCGCTGCCGTAGAGGGGATGGACCCGCAGGACGTGACCATAACCGACGGCCACGGTAACGTCCTGTCCGGCGGGGCCGAACCCGGCGCTCAGATGGCCGCTGCCGATCAGCTTTCCTACCGCCGACAGGTGGAGGAATACCTCTCCGGCAAGGCGGAAGGCATGCTGGCCCGAGTGCTCGGGTTCGACTGTTGCGAGGTGCGGGTCGGCGTCGAACTCGAGTTCAAAGACAGCAAGGAGACAACCCGCCAGTACGACCCCGACCGGCGCGTGGTGGTCAGCGAACGCATCGAGAGCAGCAAGTCCAGCGGCTCCGGCAGCGAGGTCGGCGGCCCGGTCGGCTCCGCCGGCAACGTGCCCGGCGAGCAGCAGGCGGCCTCCAGCGGCGGTACGGAGAGTTCCTCCCAGACGGAGAACATTGATACGCAGTACCTTGTGAGCGAGTCCATGCGAGAGACGGTCAACCGCGGCGCCAGCATCAAGCGGCTGACCGTGGCGGCCCTCGTGGACCTGAGCGAGGACGTGGATGCCGCCGCAACGGGTGAGGAGCGGACCGGAGAGCAGACCCAACCGGCGGCCGGGCCGAACGCCGAGGACATAAGCCGCATCATCAAGGAGGCCATCGGGTTCGACGAGGCCCGGGGCGACACGCTGAAAATAGTGGAGGCCGACTTTAGCCCCGCCACCGCCGAACTGGCGGCCACCGGCGGCGCGGTGCCGGAATGGGTGATGACCGCGGGGCAGTACTTCGCCCTGGGCGCCCTCGGTTTGGTGCTGTTGTTCGTGGCCCGCAAGGTCCTGCAGGGCATCGACAGCGCCTCGCCCCGCCGCGTCATCATACCCGAGGTGGTGGAGGGTGAGGGCGCCGAGTACCCGTCCGGAGTTAACGAGGACGAGATCATTCGTCGCGAGATAGCCCGTTTCGTGGAAGACAACCCGGAGATGGCCGGCCGCATGATCGAGGGCTGGGTCGAAGGGGAGGAGTGAGAAGACTTTGGCCGAAGAGCTTACACCCGCGCAGAAGGCGGCCATTCTGGTGATGTCCCTGGACGAGGACCGGGCGGCCGCGCTGCTGAACAACATGAGCGAGTCGAGCCTGGCCAAGCTCCGCGAGGCTGCCGACGGACTGCGGGTGGACCAGATAGCCGAGGAGCAGAAGCGCGAGGCGCTCAGGGGGTTTTTCATCAAGCAGCGGCGTGGCAGTGTGATGCTGGGCAACCCGCAGATCCGTTTCCGGCGCGTGCTGGCCAAGGCCAAGGGGGAGGAGAACGCCCGCAAGCTCTACGAGCAGACGGAACAGGAGGAAGAGGAAGAAGAGGAGGAGAAATCCACCCGGGAGTTCCTCGAGGACCTCGCCGACGAGCAGTTCGCCGTGGTGCTGGCCAATGAGAGCCCGCGTTGCGCGGCCGTGCTGCTCTCCAACATATCGGGCGAGAAGGCGGGCGGGGTGCTGAACCTGCTGGAGGAGGAGTTCCGCGAGGCCGTGGTCGAGCGCATAATCGGCAGCGAGAACGTGCCCGGCGAGGTCGCCACGGCCATATTGGAAGGTTTCAAGAAGAAGCTGGACGAACTGGGGCCCGGCGCTGAGGTGGCCTCCGAGGAGAAGCGGGCGCAGGAGCTGGCCAGCCTGCTGGGCACGTTGGACAAGGAGTCGCAGGAACGCATGCTCAGCCAGCTTCACCAGCGGGACCCCGAGATGGCCGACGAGATAGAGCGCCTGATGTTTGGGTTCGACGACCTGCCGAAGGTTGCCGACCGGTCCATGCAGGAGCTTCTGCGCAACGTGGAGGTGACGCAGATCGCCATGGCCCTCAAAGGTGCCACGCAGCAGATACGCGACCACTTCTCCTCAAATATGTCCCAGCGGCTGCGCGAGCGCGTGGAAGAGGAGCGGGAGATGACCGGGCGCGTGCCCCTCTCGCAGGTGGAGGAAGCGCGGGAGGAGA